>JBLFXY010000018.1:0-21910 GCA_047611645.1 Glaciecola sp. | reverse complement strand
TACAGCGTGGAATCGTGCAATTCGACAAATTGGCCGGAGGCCTTAAAGCTGGCGAAACCATCGAAGGCGTCGCCGCTTATGAGTTGTACGCCACCTTTGGATTCCCCCAAGACCTGGTGGAATTGATGGCGTCCGAACATGGCTTGCAGCTAGACAATGCCGGTTGGGAGAAGGCCAAGAAAGCCCACAGCGAAATCAGCAAAAGCGAAGGCCGCTTTAAGCAATTGCTGTCCGCCGAGCAGGTCAGTGATCTGAATTCCACGGTCTCCACCTATGCAGATTCCGGCCCGAGCCGACTGAATCTCGAAACCAAATTGAGCGCCACTTTCCCCGACGACGGTAAGGGCGAGCGCTGGATTCTCGAGAGCTCCCCCTTCTACGCGGAGGGCGGCGGCCAGGTGGGGGACACCGGGCGCTTGCTCGATTCGAAAGGCCACTGCGTCTTCGAAGTCACGGACACGAAACGCATCGGCGACATCATCGTGCACATGGGCCAATCGAAAGGGAGCTGCTCCGTGGGCAGTTCTCTGGTTGCCGAAGTGGACGCCAATCGGCGCGCGCGCACCCAAGCCAACCACACGGCCACGCACTTGCTGCACAAAGCCCTGCAGGAAGTCCTTGGCGATCACGTCACCCAGCAAGGTTCCCATGTGGGACCCGAGCGACTGCGCTTCGACTTCAGCCAGCCGAAAGGAATGAGCCCGGAGCAACTGAGCCAAGTCGAAGCCAAAGTCAACGCCCAGATCCTGCGCAACCAAACGGTGCAGACCACCATCGAGTCCTTCGACGCAGCCAAGGCGCGTGGTGTCATGGCGCTCTTCGGGGAGAAGTACGGCGACGAAGTGCGCGTGGTCGACGTGGGGGGTTGGTCCGTGGAACTCTGCGGCGGAACCCACGTCGCGTCGGGCGGCGACATCGGCCCCTTTGTGATCGTCACCGAGCGAGCCATTCAAGCCGGCGTCCGTCGGATCGAAGCGCTCACCCACGAGGGAGCTTTGGCGCACATCGCGACCGTGCGCGGCCTCTTGGCTGAGACGGCCAGGAACCTCAAGGTCAAGGAAGAGGATTTGCCCGAGCGCGTGAGCGCTTTGGTCAAGGATCTCAAAAAGGCCAAAAAGGCGGGCAGCCAAAAAGCCACCGGAGACGTGGGAGCGGCCTTTGAAGAGATCAAGGCCAAGCTCGTGAAGCGCGCTGGCGTGCCCTCGGGCATCTTCGACCTGCCCGAAATGGACGGGGAAGGCCTGCGCGCCATCGGCGACAGGGTGCAATCCCTGGGCCCCGACCTGGCCCTTGTCCTGCTTGGGCGTGCCAGTGACAAAGTACCTTTCCTGGTGCTATCCCGCGGCCAGGCCCTGGAAAAGGGCCTCAAAGCCGGTGAAGTAGCCAAGGCCATGGCCAAGGTGCTCGGTGGGGGTGGCGGAGGCCGTCCCGAATCGGCCCAGGGCCAAGGAATGAAGGCGGATGCGGCCCAGGAGGCCCTTTCCGCCGCGGAAGTGGTCCTGGCTGCTACCCTAAACTAGCCACATCCGGGCTTTCCCATCCTGGAGCCCAAAGCCGGCCAGCTAAGGTTTTTTCATCTCAAAAGCGCCTCCCATTGACTCGCGGGACGGGGGGCGCTATGTTTCCCCGCTTATCCGGACCTTATACAGGTCCCACCAGCCCCCTGGGCTCTCCCAGAAACTCTCACCAAACGGCTCCATGGCCCATCCCAAACGACGCATCTCCAAGTCCCGCAAACGCATGAAGCGTTCCCACTTGGGCCTTGACGATCAGGCCACCCAAAAGGACCCGCGTTCCAACGGCTTGACCCGTCCCCATCGCGTCAACGAAAAGGAATCCACTCACTACGGATTCCAAAAAGGTGGCGACGGCGGATTCGAGGTCTTTGAGCGCGAAGACTTCTAGTCTGCTCGGGTTCGGGCGTATGCCTGACCCACAACACTCATGAGCATGACACGCATCGGGCTCGATGTCTTAGGGGGCGATCACGCCCCTGAGACCATCCTGAAAGGAGCCTTAGAGGCTGTCGCAGACACGACAGAGTCCGCGCTAGTTCCCGAACGAATCGTTCTGTTCGGCGACGAATCGGCGATTGAAGTTGCGCTACAAGACCTGGGTGGAAACCCAGGTTTCGCCATATCCCATGCGCCGGAAGCCATCGGCATGGAAGAGAAGCCCGCACAGGCTTTGAGAGCCAAGCGCAACTCGTCCATTTCCCTGGGTACGAAAGCGGTGCGCGCTCAACAGACCGGCGCTTTCGTCAGCATGGGAAACACGGGTGCCGTCGTCGGCGCTGCGACCCTGATGCTCGGAACGCTGGCCGGTGTCCGCCGGCCCGGCATCGCGGTCACACAACACCTGGTCGGCCGCCCCGTTACCGTCATGGACATGGGCGCAAACACATCGCCCAAACCCGAGGACCTGCTGGCATACGGCGTCATGGGCGACATCCTGCAAAGGGATTGCATGGGCGTGCAGAATCCGCGTGTCGGCCTATTGAATATCGGCGAAGAAGAGAACAAGGGCACGGAATTGCTGCAGCAGTCCTACGCCTTGCTCAAGGCAAGCGGCCTGAATTTCGTGGGCAACGTGGAGGGCGGCGACATCTTCAAGAATCAAGCGGACGTCATCCTGACCGACGGATTTACGGGCAACGTGGTGCTCAAGCTCATGGAAGGCATGGCTTCTTTCATGATAAAACTCCTCGTGGGGGAGCTCAAGAAACATGGTGTGCCTATCGAACCCGCCGTCCTGGGCGGCTTGGCCCGCAGCGTCGACTCCTCGGAGTATGGAGGGGCCCTTCTGCTGGGCGTGGACGGTGTGGTCATTATCGGCCATGGCAGCTCCGACTCCAGAGCTGTGAAAAACGCCCTGCATCTGGCCGCCAAGGCCCTCGATACCCATATCAACCAGGACATCGTCAAGGGCCTGCAAAGCGCTGGCGCCGTGGCCCCAGAATAGCCCCAGAATAGACTCGGAATAGACTCTGGATGGCATCTGGGCCGTTCCCCTTCCCGGGACCGACCTTGGAATAGGAATCCCCATACCCCCTAGGTTTGGGGCAACCGGAACAATCTTGGGCTACCATGCCCGCGCACAAACTCGGACCTCCTGCATTCCCAACTCAGGTCTAATCCCAACCCTCTGGTTACAAAGCCGGAACCCAAAGCCCCAAGGCACCATGAAGGAAATGATTCGTGTTGGAATCGCTGGTACAGGCTCATGCCTGCCAGACCGCGTGATGAAGAATGATGACTTCGTCAAAATGGTGGACACCAACGACGAGTGGATCACCCAGCGAACGGGGATCAGGGAGCGCCGCTGGGTGGAGGACGGGCAGGATTGCTCGCACCTTGCGATCGGAGCGGCCAAGCAAGCTCTCGATAACGCGGGGTTGAAGCCCGAGGACCTCGACTTGATCGTGGTGGGAACACTCACGGCGGACTATCTGATGCCTTCCTGCGCCGTGATGGTTCAAACAGCATTGGGCGCCAAGAACGCGGGAGCCTTCGACGTGGCCGCCGCATGCACGGGTTTCCTCACAGCCATGCAAGTGGCCGAATCTTTTGTGGCCTCTGGTCGCGCCAAGCGAGTCCTGGCCATCGGCGCCGAAACTCTTTCGCGCTACCTGGATAAAAAAGACCGCGCGTCGGTCATTCTCTTTGGCGATGGTGCTGGAGCTGCGATCGTCACATCCTACGAGGAGTGCCAACAGGGCGAGCTGCTGGGAAACATTCTCGGATCGGATGGCTCGGGGTACGAGTTCATTCACATTCCGACCGGTGGCGCCAAGCACCCGCACGATCACCCCGAGTACGATCGGGAGAACCACTTCATCCGCCTCAAGGGGCGCGAGGTGTATCGCTTTGCCGTGAGCACCATGGCCTCCCTTATGAAGGAGATCACCAAGGATTACGATCCGGATGATGTGGCACTAGTAGTCCCGCACCAAGTCAACATGCGCATCATCGAGAGTGCCATGGAGCGCGTCGGTTGGGGTCGGGAGCGCTGCTTCTTAAACATTCAACACTACGGCAACACCTCGGCCGCTTCGATCCCCATCGCTCTGGACGAAGCCCACCGCGGTGGACACTTCGTGAAAGGCAAGCTCGTGGTCATGGTCGCTTTCGGCGCCGGATTGACTTGGGGTGCGTCGCTCATGCGCTGGTAGAACCTGGAATACGAATCCTCTTGAATACAAAACCGATGACACTTTCAGATCAAACAATGAACGGCGCCGCGCTGATCATGCCGGGCCAGGGTGCCCAATTCGAGGGCATGGGTCAGGCCTGGGCCGAAGCCTTTGATGTGGCTAAAGAAACCTGGGCCGAGGCGGACGAAGTGCTTGGCTTCTCGCTCAGTGCAGCCTGCTGGTCATCCGGTGACCAGGTCAACCGCACCGACATCGCCCAGCCCGGAATCTTCACCACGAGCGTCGCCATCTTGCGCGTGCTCGAAAAGCAGGGACTCGACATGTCCGCGGCACCGTTCGCCGCAGGGCTTTCTCTGGGCGAGTACACCGCCCTGTGGGCCGCTGGCGTGCTTACCTTCGCCGACGGATTGAGGCTCGTGCGCCTGCGCGGATCAGCCATGCAAGACGCAGCCGACGCCATCCCTAGCGGAATGCTGAGCCTCATGGGCGCCAGCGAAGAGCAGGCCGCGGCGTTGGCCGCCGTGGGGGCCAAAAAAGGCATCTGCCAAGTGGCCAACCTGAACGCGCCTGGGCAAGTCATCCTCTCCGGCGAGTTTGCCGGTCTCGAGGCCGCCGCGGAAGCGGCTCAGGAGCACGGCGTGCGCCGTACCCGCAAGCTGGTCGTCGCTGGGGGATTCCACTCCGAATGCATGCGCCCAGCCGCCGAACGGCTCAAAATTGCTCTGGATGAAGTTCCTACACAGGCCGCCCGCATACCGGTTCTTTCCAACGTGACGGCCTTGCCCTCCACCGATCCTGAGATTCTGAAGCTGCAGCTGGCCACCCAGGTCTGCGCTCCGGTCCTGTGGGAGCGGTCCATGAACTGGGCCCTCGGAAAAGGCGAAGGTGCCTGTCAGCCGCCCGTGGAGACCTTCCTGGAGCCTGGCCCGGGCACGATCCTGGCCGGAATCATGAGAAAAATCGATGGGGAAGCCCATGTGATGTCCGTTGCGACCCCAGCAGATTTGCAGGCCCCGCAGGCCTAACGGCCCGAATGGACAGTCTTCCGCAGCCAAAGGTTGCGGCGGGACCTGCCCGATGGCTATGTTGCACCCCCTGAACCCCACCCCGATATCGCTTTGACCGCTTCCCAAAATTCTACCCAGCCCCTCGCCGGCCAAACCGCCCTCGTTACCGGCGCCAGCCGCGGCATCGGTAGAGCCATCGCCCTGGCCCTCGCCGAAGCTGGAGCCAAGGTCGCGTGCGTCGCATCTAAAGTTGAGAATGCCGAGGACAGCGCTCAAGCGTGCAACGCCCTGACCCCCGGGGCCCAAGCGTTCGGCGTGAACGTGGCGGACACCTCGGCGGTGGCGGATCTGGTCAAGCTGATCTCAAAGGAGATGGGCGGTCCCAACATTCTGGTCAACAACGCTGGTATCACCCGCGATCAAATCCTCCTGCGCATGAGCGAGGAAGATTTCGATTCCGTGATCGGCGTGAATCTCAAAGGCACCTGGAACTTCATCAAGGCCGCCACGCGCCCCTTGATGAAAAACGCCGGGCGCATTATCAACATCTCGTCGGTCGTCGGCCTCACGGGCAACGCTGGTCAAGCCAACTACTCCGCCTCCAAAGCAGGCGTGATCGGTTTGACCCGTTCCGTGGCCAAAGAACTCGCCAGCCGCAAGGTGTGCGTCAACGCCATCGCGCCCGGGTTCATCGACACCGACATGACAGCTGCACTGGAAGACTCCAGCCGGGAAGCTCTATTGAGCTCGATCCCTCTGCAGCGCATGGGCCATGTGAACGACATTGCCCAAACCGTAGCATTCCTTGCCGGCCCTGCCGGCGGGTATATCACTGGTCAGACCCTGGTCATAGATGGAGGGCTTAGCCTCTAACTCTTTCCAGAGCCAACCTCCTGAGGACAAATTGTTTGTCCACCGGGCCTGACTCAACACTTATCTACGACCAATTGGAGAACCAAGCGGTGTCAAACCAAACAATCGAAGAACGCGTGATCAAAATCGTCTGTGACCAAATGGGCGCTACCGCCGACAAGGTCACCACCGAGACCTCTTTCATCAACGACCTGGGCGCCGATAGCCTGGATACGGTCGAGCTCGTAATGGAATTCGAAGATGCCTTCGAAATTACGATTCCCGACGAAGACGCCGAACAGATCCAAACGATCGGTACGGCTGTCGACTACATCTCTAAGAAGCTTCCCGCTTAAGTCCGAGGGGCGCTTCGGCGCCCTTCCGTAACCACAACAAGCCGCCATGCGACGCGTCGTCATCACAGGCTTGGGCACCGTCAATGCCCTGGGCCTCAACGTTCAGGAATCCCTTCCGCGTATCCTTGCGGGTGAGAATGGAGTTTCCACAATCACCCGCTTCGATACAGAGGGGCAAGTGGCCACTATCGCGGCCCAGGTTAACTGGAACCCCGAAGATCACGGTTTCACCAAGCAACATCTCCGCAAACTAGATCCCTTCACCATGTGGGGATTGATGGCTTCTACGGAAGCCCTCAAGGATGCGGGTCTTGAGGATATCAAAGACTACCCAGAGCATGAGCGCGAGCGCTTTGGCTCGATCATTGCTACCGGCATTGGCGGCATCACGGGCATCCTCGAGCAGCACGCCGTTCTGCTCGATCGAGGCCCGAAGCGCGTCAGCCCGCACTTCATTCCCCGCATCATGGGGAACGCGGTCAGCGGTCAAGTGTCGATTGCTCACGGTCTCATGGGTACGTCCTTCACGACCACCAGCGCTTGCGCATCGGCGGGACATGCTATTGGCATGGCTTGGCGTGCCATTCAGTTGGGGGACGTGGACGTGGCCATTACGGGTGGATCCGAATCGGCCATCACCCCGCTTTCCATGGCAGGCTTCGGCTCCGCCAAGGCACTCTCCACCCGCAACGACGCACCTGAATTGGCCTCGCGCCCGTTCGATAAGGACCGCGACGGATTTGTGATGGGGGAAGGCGCTGGACTCCTGGTGTTTGAGGAGTACGAGCGGGCCAAGGCACGCGGTGCACGAATCTATGCCGAGGTCAAGGGCTATGGCTCCACCGACGACGCGTACCACATCACGGCTCCCAAAGCCGATGGTGCGGGCCCTGCACGCGCCTTCAAGGAAGCCTTGCGGCACGCGGGTCTCAACCCCGAGGACGTGGATTACGTCAACGCCCACGGCACCAGCACCGCTTTCAACGACTCGATCGAAACAACGGCGATCAAAAGCGTTTTTGGTGATCACGCCAAAAACCTTGCCGTCTCTTCGACCAAGTCCATGATCGGGCACCTGCTCGGCGCAGCCACGGGTGTGGAGCTTGTTTTCACCGCGCTCGCTGTCCATCAGGGCATCGTGCACCCGACCCGGAATTACACCACCCCCGATCCCGCTTGCGACCTGGACTATGTGCCCGGCGCGGCCCGGGAGATGCGAGTGCGCAACGCACTCTGCAACTCCCTCGGTTTCGGAGGGCACAACGTGTCTATCTGCATCGGTACGCCCAGCTGACCCAAGGGTCAAGTTTGACCGATGTGAACCTTCCAGGGGTCTACGAGCCCCTGGAATATTCTTCCGGTAGAATGGTGGCGTGAGGTGGCTTAACCCTCTGGCACTGCAAAGCGCCCTGGCATTGCAAAGCGCCTATCCACCGACTCATTCACACTCCACCCCAAATTCCCGAGGCTTCGCCTCTCTTTAAAGGAACCGTTTTCGTGCACAAAAAATTTCAAGAACTGCTCCACGAGTACAAACGAGAAGTTTTCCGTTCAGGCCATGGCAGCGACAATGCTGGTGAGATCGCCTCAGAATGCATGCATGTGACCAAGGAGATCCTGGACGAGAAGTTCGAGTATCACTTCCACAAACTGCCCGACGCGGGCCGCATAGAGATGATCAACATGATCAACAACTACGTGCGCGAGGCCGTGTTGCCCCCGGTCATCGAAAAGCTGGTTCACCGTCAGGTAATTCAAGAGAAGCGCATCGACGCCTTGGTGCACCTCATGGAGACCCTAATGGAAACCTTGAGCGAGCCGGTCAAGTAAGAACTTCGACCCTCCCCGCGGACCTTGTTTCGCATCCGGGGCCTGGACTCGCGCCACTAGCAGCCTGCTAACCCATAGGCAGCTAGGCCGGGTCTGGGCCCCGAGCCATACCGCCCACCCTCGATCGCTGCTCCCCATGACCGACCTCCACCAACGATTTCTAGACGCCGACCAAGGCCATGTATTCCGTTTCTGGGATCAATTGAGTCCAGAGTCCCAACAGAAGTTGGCGGGCCAGGCGCAGCAAATCGACCTGGACCTGGTTGCCTTGCACAAGAGCCTACTCGCGCCCGACGAAACCAGTCAAGCGCCGCAATTCGACGCTCCCGAGTTGTTCCCCGCGAAGCCGGAGGATGAACTTGCGCTGCACGCGGAGCGAGCTCGCACCCGCGGAGCTGAGCTACTCAGGGGAGGCAAGGTCGGATTTGTGCTGGTGGCTGGAGGTCAGGGTTCGCGCCTCGGCTTTGATGGTCCCAAAGGCATGTATCCTGTGGGGCCCGTCAGCGGAACCAGCCTCTTCGCCTGGCATGCCGCTCGATTGAAGGCCGCCGCAAGCCGCCACGGCTCGCATACGCCGTGGTATGTGATGACCTCAGCTACCAATGACGCCGCGACACGCGCCTATTTCGGTGAGCAGGACCACTTCGGAATGCCCCCCGAGCAAGTGCACTTTTTCAGCCAAGCCATGGTGCCCGCTCTAGACTTGCAAGGTCGCATTTTGCTCGCTGCCACCGATGAAATTTTCCTGGCGCCCAATGGACACGGCGGCACCCTGCACGCCTTGGCTCAGTCTGGGCTGCTGCGCCAAGCGATCGACCAGGGCATCGAGACCCTAAGCTACTTCCAGGTCGACAATCCCTTGGCACGACCCGCTTGCCCGCTCTTCCTCGGGTTGCACTCGTTGGCAGGCGCTGGCATGTCCAGCAAGGTTGTGGCCAAAACCGACCCCGGTGAGAAAGTCGGCGTGCTAGGCACGGCCAACGGAAAACTGGGCTGCATCGAATACTCCGATCTGCCCGCCGAGTCCCGCGATGCGCGCGACTCGAATGGCGATCTTGTTTTCCGCGCGGGCAACATTGCCGTGCACGCCCTGCAGACCGACTTTGTGGACAGCTTGACGCGTGACGGCCTGGACCTTCCTTGGCACTTGGCACGCAAGGACATGACTGTTGTGGGGGAGTCCGGCGAATTGGAAACCCGCCCCGGCGTTAAATTTGAAACCTTCATCTTTGACGCGTTGGCCAAGAGCCCCGCGAGCGTCACCTTGGAGGTGGAGCGACACTTGGAATTCAGCCCCGTCAAGAATGCCGAAGGCAGTGACTCGCCGGCTTCATGCCGCAAGCACATGACCGAACTTTTCTCACAGTGGTTGCGGGCCGCTCAGCTACCGGCCCCCGAGCTAGACGACAAGGGCGTGGCTCTCCTGGAAATCGATCCGTGCTTTGCGGAGGACGAACGCGAATTCATCAACCGTTTACCAGCCGACGCCCTGAAGCACGAGCGCGGCCAGCTCTACCGATGATCCCTGCCAACGAAGTTCATGAACCCAGCGGAGGAACTCCGAGTTGGCCGAGTTGGGCACGGCTCGGAAGGAAAGAACTTCTAGCGCAAGCGCGCAACATGCAGATTGCCGTTTTATACGGGGGCACCTCCAGCGAGCGCGAGGTGTGCTTGATTTCGGGCCGAGCGATGATCGAGGCTTTGAGACAAGCGGGGGATTGCGCGCCGCGCTCGGTGGTAGGTATCGAGATTGGAAAGGACGGCCATTGGCAGGTGGGGCCCGAAAGGCTTTCACCCAATCAAGCCATCGAGAGCTTGCCCACCGATACGATCTTCATGATCGGCTTGCATGGTGGCGAGGGCGAAGGCGGCCCCATCCAGGGCTTCCTGGAAATTTCCGGTAGGGCCCACACCGGCACCGGAGTCGCAGCATCAGCCCTTTGCTTGGATAAGATTCGCTCGCGCCAGGTCTGCGCCCGGGCGGGTATACGAATTGCACCCGGCGTCGAACTCTGGCCCCACGAAATCAAGACCGACCCCCAGGAGCCCGTGCAGCGCATCCTCGCCTTGGGACCCGGGCCCTGGTTCCTCAAACCCAGCCTCGGCGGTTCCTCCGTCTCGATGGGCCGCGCGCACAACGAGCGTGAATTGCTGGAGTACTTAGAACGGCTGCCCACTCTCGCACCCGGTGAAGGACTGCTGGTGGAGCAGGCCATCGAAGGGGTCGAAGTCACCGTTGGCATGCTGGCCGACGAAGGTCGAGGTTCGGTTTGCTTGCCCGTTGTGGAAATTCAAACGCGCCAGGGAAAGTGGTTCGACTTCGAAGAGAAATACTCCGATGGGGGAGCCCTGGAATTCTGCCCGCCCAAGAGCCTTTCCACTGCGCAACAAGAACATGTCCAGGCGCAGGCGCAAAAAGCCTGGAACGCCTTGGGTCTCAGCGGCTATGCGCGATTGGATTTCATCGTGCCCCAAGAGGGGGCTCCGGTCCTGCTGGAAGCCAATACCCTGCCCGGCTTCACACCCCGCTCCCTATTCCCGATGGCTGCCGCCGTATCGGGATTGCCCTTCAATGAACTCTGTGTAGAACTTTGCCTGCGGGCCTGGCTGGGGCATCAAGAGGCGCTTAGCAGCGATAAGGACCAATGACGACAAGCAAGGATAACCTGCGTGTCGCCATCGTGGGCGCACGCGGCCGCATGGGCCAATTTGCAAGCCAGTGGCTGCGCCAGCAACCGACAATGGAAGTCGTGGACGAGATTCACTCCGACCAGGATTTGGCCGAGGTTCTTGCGCACAGCCAAGCCCAAGTGGTTCTGGACCTCACCCGGGCAGGGCTCGGAGCTCGCCACGCGCACATCATCCTTGAATCCGGCAAGCGACCGGTGATCGGAACCAGCGGCGTGCACCCCGATGAGGACGCGTCCCTAGATCGGCTGGCCCGCCTGCGACAATTGGGCGGCTTGATCGTTCCCAACTTCTCGTTGGGCGTTTGCATCCAACAGCAACTGAGCGTCATGGCGGCCCGCTCCTTGGGCGTGGTTGAGATTATCGAGGAACACCACCAACGCAAACTGGACAAGCCCTCCGCTACCGCCCTGGACACGGCTGCCCGGATCCGCGCCGTACAACCCCCTGAAGCGCCTCCTGTGCCCATCCATAGCCTCCGCACCCTCGGAGTGCATAGCAACCAAACGGTGATCTGCACCGGCCCCGGGGAGGTCTTACGTATCGTGCACGAGACCTACGACCTGGAGGCCTTCGGACCGGGCCTCTGCCTGGCATTGTGGCACGTGATCGGGCAAGTGGGCATGCAGCGCGGCCTTCAAAACTGCCTCGCGGATTGACTCCCGCTGGGCGAAGCTCAGAAGGTCGCCGGAATTGTGTGGAACGGGGGCTTGTACAGCCCGATCGGAACGCTAGTATTGTCCGCCTGGGCCGGAATGGCGAAATGGTAGACGCGACGGATTCAAAATCCGTTGGGAGCAATCCCATGAGGGTTCGAGTCCCTTTTCCGGTACCACCCAGCATCCTCCGCACCCATGGTGCGTCGAGTTGAATGCTACGGGTGGGGTAAGTCGCCCAGAACCGCTTGCGAGACCAGAACCGCTTGCGAGACCAGAACCGCTTGCGAGACCAGAACCGCTTGCGAGACCAGAACCGCTTGCGTGACCAGAACCGCTTGCGAGACCAGAACCGCTTGCGAGACCAGAACCGCTTGCGAGACCCATGTGGCTTGCGCCCGAATTGGCCGCCCCCATGCTTGGCTCTTCGAGCGACCCTGGGTTCAATAGGGCCATGGATCCCTCCCTGCTGAAAAGTGGCCTCTTGACGCAAGCCCTCCCCGTGCTGCTGCACAAGCTCGCGAACCAAACCCAACTCATCACGGGGTTCCATGCGATCCTGCGCATGGATGGCTCCGAAGCACTCGTCGAAGCGCGCTCTCCTGACCTCACAAATGCGGGCCACCAAGTGGAGCAAGTAGGCTGGCTGCTAGCGGCCCTCTCCAGTGGATCGGGCCACAATCTCATGCTTTCCCGGCGAGAGCCCCGAGGCTTGGTCTGGATGGGGCAGCTGGTCCACGAAGTGCTTCGCAAGCAAGGCGTTGAAGCCGCTGGCTTCGGGCAGGGTCTTCCCTCAATGTCCTCAAAAGCACCCGAGGGCTGGCGCCTGCCCTGGGTCGCTGGCTGCATGCTGTTTGAGACTTACCAAGATGGGGGCCAAGCGCAGCGGCCCTGGACTTTCCTCTCTGAAGATTCTGGAGCTTGGGTTTTGGGTCTACCGGCCCAAGCCTCTCTGCATGGCCGTATGCAGGAACTGGCGGCGCACCTACCCGGTTCCATTTGGGCTGTGGATGCGGAAGGTATGGGACACTTGACTCTCCCCGCAGAGTGGATGGTTTCGGGCACACCCGCCTAAGAACCTCCGGCAAGATGCACAGAGAAGGATCTAGCGCGTCCGAGCTCCAGGTCAAAATCCGTGCCCCCCACCACTGACGCAGCGGGCCGTTTCCAACGCACGAAGCGAACCGACATGGGGGTTTACCCGTTACCGTGACTCAGCGTGACCGTGACTCAGCGTGACCGTGACTCCGCGTGACCGTGACTCCGCTGCCCCCCGATAGCGAATCCGAGCTGCATTTCACTCGGTCTCGAAGATTTCTTCTTCGTAGTTTTCGTCGTAGTTTTCGTCTTGGAATTCGCCTTCAAACGCGGGCTCGTTTGGATCCGCCGCGCGCTGCAAACCAAGCGCATCCACCAGGGGACGCACGTAACGCTCACGGGCACTGGCATCCACGAATAGGGGCCAGCGATTGGAAACCACATTGAGCAGGGCCTCGCTCTTGGACCCGGCCAGAGTTTCCGTTCTCCACTCGGGAGTCCCCAGACCCGATACACCAAGCAAGATACCTCCGTGCAGCAAGAGGCCGATCAGGCCCCCGGCCACGGCGCCGCCCACGCGGTCGGGCACACCCAGTTTCATGGCATCCAGGGCTTTTTTGCCTAAGCGCCCCAAGAAAGCCGCCAGCACCAAACTCAGAACGAAAATTGTGAACCAGGTCAGCCCGTAGGCCGCGCTCTCGATGAGGTGTGTGTTCTCCACGACGGCGGGGGACCACTGGGGGGCCAGAACACGGGCTGAGACCACGGCCAGGATCACTCCGGCCAAGCGCGCAATCTGCCACCAGAGGCCTTGAAATGCCCCGCGAACAAAAAAGATGGCCAAAATCACCAGGCCGATCCGGTCGATCCAGAGCATGGATTGCCAGAATTCGACGGGGGCTGCGGTGGATTGTATGAAAGCCATTGTATTGAGGTGTTTACTTGGGGATCCAACGGATCCTTGGGGTGACGCGGTATCGGCCAGGTACTAGAATACGACCATGACCGGAAGATTGGAAAGCGATCCCGAGCTCGCGATTCGTAGCGGACTCGATGCCCTTCAAGAACTAGCCCTTAAGCAGGCAGGTATTCAAGAAGAGTGGCAAAAGGCTTGGACTGAATTCTCGCAGGAAGGCCCCCCTTTTGAAAAAGCCCAATCGCAAGGATCTTCCGCATGCGGACGATTCCGGGAATGGTTTCTCCTGGAGAGACACAGTCCGGGCCTTTTGGGCACCCCCATGGACCGCTTGACCAACGACTGGCGAGAGACCCACCCGGACTTCGCAGAGCACGTGGAACCCCTCTTGCAGTCCTCTTTCACCGGAATTTTCGAGGTGGGGGACTTGGTTGAAAATCAGGGCGCGTGGCTGCGCGACATCACCGGCTTTGGCGAATTCGCCCTGCAAGATCCACTGGGCGCCCCCCAACTGCACACTGGAGATCTGCTGGTCGGACGTTTGTTCTCGATCTCTGGGTCCCTGCACGTGGCTTCTGGTAGCGCCACATGGCTGCGGAGCCCGGACCTTAGTGAAGCCCTAGAGCGCGACCTCAATCGACTCTACGGAGAAGGCGCCAAAATCCTGCGCCTCGCCGCGGCCGATTTGGAAGCCATGTTTTTTCACCCGAGCGCTCCGCACCGTAAAGCCATCCGATCACGCGAGCCTAAGCCCGAACAGCAAAACCAAAACGCCATTGCCGAAGCACGCGAGTTTCTCAAGCTGACCGGTTGGTCGTATTCCAAGATCAACACGTGGTTCGAACGGTTGCGCAGAAACCCCATCGACCCGATGGCCCTGGCTGCCAGCCCTTCCGATGCGGTAGGCCAAGCCTTGGAGCAGTTCGCATTCGACACGCAAGTGGACCTGAGTGAAGCCCGCCGAATCCTGACCCAAGCCTGGATGGCCACCTTCAAAGAACGCAGCGAAGCCGAGGCTCAAGAGCCCACAGAGAGTGAAGTTTCCGACGATGCCAAGCAAGCCATCGATCGTTTCGCCGCAGCAAAAGCCACGGGCGGGGACTTGGAAATTCACTTTCAAGAACTTGAGCAGAGCCTGGGACTGCCCATCGGATCAGACGATGAGGACCCTGGTAAAGCTCCTGATTTCCCGGGCGTCATAGGCGCGATGGTCGCCGAATTCCAATGGGACCTGGAGCGACAAAACAAAGGCCATCAGGTCTGGGCGGAACGCTTGCAGCCCTTCGCGGAATACAACCGAACCATCGGAGCCTTCGAAGACTTGAGTCGACGCGAGGTGCTCGCGTTTTGCTGCTTCTGGACCCTAGAGCAGAAACTGTTCACGGAGCCTGACACGGCCCTGGAAACCGTGCAAGCCTTGGAGCAATTCACCCTTTGGGCCCAGGAAGAACACGAAATGCCCCTGCACGAAGACTGCAAAGAATTGCTGGGCAGCTTGCGCACGAGTCTTCCGCGCATTGTGGGTCTCAATCAAAAATTGCCGGAGCCACCCAAGATCCAGGACGAAGAAACAGGGCAGCTCTTTTCCGTCGGCGAACTACTCGCCAAGGAAAACGTGGTTTTGCTCGATCGTAACGGGAACCAGTACACATCTATCGTGCCGGAATCCGTCCAAGGTGACCTGCAGCTCGGGGACCATCTGCGCGCAACACTCGACATAGAAGGACACGCCCAGGTCTTCTGCATCTATCCGCCCCAAGCCGCAGAATTGCACGGCTGAGATCCGGGGCGAATCGAGCACCCGCGGCTGCCGCCTACGTCGCATAATGTTGCTATGACCGAAAAGCCTTTTCCAATCCGGGCCCCGTACCGCGTCGAAACGCGCCGGCTAGTTTTGCGACCCTATGCGCCCGGAGACAGCCAACCGCTGCAGGAAACAACCGCACGTTGCAAGCCGCACTTGGTGGAGTTCATGCCCTGGGCACGATTCGATCCGCAAACGCTGGACGAAAAGCTCGAATTGATTTTATCCTTCAGGTCCCAGTTCGACGCCAAAGACAATTACATCTACGGCATTTTTGATGCCGAGACCGAATGCTTGATCGGAGGAACCGGACTGCATCCTCGCCTGGAAGGCGGAGCCTTCGAATTGGGCTATTGGGTCACCCCAGAAGCCGAGGGAAACGGGTTCGCATCCGAAGCGGTGCGCGCCTTGTGCCACGTGGGATTCGACCACATGCAATTGGACTTGCTCGGCATCCGCATGGAAGCGCCCAACCTGCGCTCCGTAACCATTGCATCCAAATTGGGTTTTGTGCGCGAAGGCGTACTTAGAAAGTCGATTCGATTTGCTGACGACAGACCCAAGGATGCGGTGCGCTACACCATGATCGAAAGCGAGTATCGGGCTGCGCCCTGGCGCGCAGAAACCTGTGAATCGGTGCACGCCTTTGACGCACTGAATCGCCCGCTGCTTTTCAGCCCAAGTCCGCTCGGCTGAGTCCACGACAGCATGCAGAACCCACAAAAAGACAGGGGCCTCAAAAGAGGCCCCTGTCTTTTTGGGTCAACGAGCGCAAAGCCTCAGAATCAGCGTGCGCCACCAGGTGCGCCCGGGATTTGAATTTCAGTGATCAGGTCCGACTCGGCAACACCGGGCAAAGGTGCCACCAAATAGATCTCGCGGATGGGGCCGTTCTCAGCCCAGTTCATGGTCTGCTGCAAGTATTGGTATAGATGCGGGTACGCCCGGGGAACCCCTGGGTAGGCGCCCGACACATAGGCATAGGCTACCGTCGTCGACGGCAGCATCTCGTAGGCCAAAGGTGAGCTTGGGGAACGCAGCCCCTTGATCGGAACGCAGGCCCGGCTGCGCAATTGATGGGCCGCGACCGTGGCGGGGTCATCATAGAAAAGCCCAAAAGGCGCGCCATCGGGCTCGAGCCCCTGGGCAACCAATTCCCGGTGCACCACAGGGATCAAAGCTCCGGTCTCCGTGTAACTACCCACATGCTCGATGTACACATAGGGTTGATCCAGGCGCTGCTTCCAACTCACAGGCACGGTTGTGTACGGGGGTTGGCCGACGGGCAGATCCGGAATATATACGGGGCCGCCTTGACCGCTGGCCGTGACCGCCGGTGAAACAGCTCCCTGGGACCCAGACTCGAATAGGGTACAGGACACGCACCCCAACAGAATGGAGAGAGCGACGAAGAAGGGGGTGCAGGATTTTCGCATGGTCTTGATGGGGAGCCTCCGCCACAGGAGCGGGCCTCCAATGAAACCGGGCCGGTCCAGTCCTGGACGACAGCTAAGGTTCCTCATTGCATCCATCGGCAACACAGCGGATGGCATGCCCTGAGTTGGCTGGAAACATTGGGTCGCGGCGAAGATTCATCTCAGATCCTGCAGCGCGCAAGGTATCCCGGGTTATGAAACGCACCGGATGGCGGGGTTGATTCGAGGGGCGGCAAAGGCGGATAGATGCCCACCAGAGCTCCAGACCCGCTATGTCGGATAATGTACGTTATGTACCGTATAGGTCGAAGTAGGGGCCTCAGGGGGCTGGGAACAGCCCGTGCAACTCACCCTTGGCTCCCGGGTCTGCCCGATCAGCCCAACTAATTTCGATACGACCCGCGGTCGGAATATCGACTCGGGCCACCTGCTCAGCAGGCAAACCGACGGTCAAAGCCAGCGCAGCTCTCAGCACCCAGAGGTGCGCAACAATCACGATCGACTCGCACTCGGCATCCCGCAGTGCTTCCTGCAAACCTTCTCCCACGCGATTCATGACCGAGCCGACGGCCTCGCCACCGGGCGGATTGAACATGCCACGGCTCTTCCTCCAGAGCTCGTGGGCCCCTGGTTCCATGGCGTCAATTTCAGCCGCGGACATCCCAGCCCAATCACCGCGATGACGCTCCAAGAATCGGGGATCATCCACGCGCGCCAATGCGGGCCGGTCCGCCCGCAATAGATTGGCCGTAAATTCGGCTCTTTGGAGGCCCGAGGAAATCACAGCACCAAACGTGCGGCCCTGAAGCTCCTTAGCCACAGCTCGAGCCTGATCCTTGCCGGCTTCAGAAAGCGGAACATCCATGGCTCCATAGAGCCGACCACGCCAGTCAGCATGCACCTCGCCGTGCCGAATAAGGACGATTCGAGTCATAGTTCGCATACCAGCCTTGGGGCTGGACCCTAAATTACCTGTCACAACAAGCATTGCGCTCCGATTGAAATAGGCTGGCCCTTCCAGGTCAGCCTGCAACTCACTTATCGGCCCTCGATCCCATTCGTCGCTCCGGATTTCGCGAAAGGAGTGCTCCAGCCGATCAGAATCGGATCAGGACTTGGTCTCAACCCCGACCGATTCACTATAAACACGCTGCAACGCATTGAAGGGGGCCACATGCCCGAGTTAAACTGTTAGCAGATTTGTGGAGTGACCCCGACGAAGGGTGGATTACACAAGACCCGATTGACTTCCAGTCCATCCCCCCAACCCCTACGGGCGCCCCGCCCGATCCCCCATGCTCACTTGGCTGAGACGAGTCCTGTCCTCGTCTATTGGAAAGAAAACCGGCATGGCCCTCTCCGGGCTCGCGCTGGTCGGTTTCCTCATTGTGCACTTGCTCGGCAACCTATCCATTCTGGATAGCGACTCCGCCTTTAACGCCTACGCTCAAAAATTGGAGGACCTAGGTCCCCTATTGGTCGTGGCTGAAATTGGGCTGCTGGCTTTGTTCCTGTTTCACATCACCCTGGCTCTCATGGTGTCCCTGCGCAACAAAAGTGCGCGCAGCGTGGGTTACCGCGCGAGCGGATCCATGGGAGAAAAGACTCTGGCGTCGCGCTCCATGCTCGTCACCGGGCTTTTGCTCGGCGTATTCTTGATCATTCACATCCTCGACTTCCGAGTGAAGAAATTGATGGGACTCGAGAGCGCCGAAAACCTTGGCCTCCTGGTCCGCGATCGTGTGACCAGCCCCCTCGGCTTGGGCATCTACATCGGCGCGGCCATCCTGGTAGGCCTGCACCTGAGCCACGGCTTTAAGAGTGCGTTCCAATCCCTCGGTCTCTATCACAATAAGTTCAACGGCACGATCCGCTTCGTGGGTTATGCGATCGCCATCGTTCTAGCCCTCGGCTTTGCCGCCATCCCCGTAGCGCTACTCGCCGGCGCAGGAGGACCTCTCTAATGTCCAAGATCCTCGACTCCAAAGTCCCCTCTGGTGATCTCGCCGATAAGTGGACGAAGCACAAGTTCGACCTGAACCTGGTCAACCCTTCCAACCGCCGCAAGTTCACCGTTTTGGTGGTGGGTACAGGATTGGCCGGTGCCTCCGCCGCAGCCTCGCTGGCCGAAATGGGCTACAACGTGAAGTCCTTTTGCATCCAGGACTCTCCGCGCCGTGCTCACTCGATTGCAGCCCAGGGCGGTATCAACGCCGCCAAAAACTACACCAACGACGGAGACAGCGTTTACCGCCTGTTCTACGACACGATCAAGGGCGGTGATTACCGCTCCCGCGAAGGCAACGTGCATCGCCTAGCCGAGGTTTCAACCGGCATCATCGATCAGTGCGTCGCTCAAGGCGTCCCGTTCGCTAGAGAATATGGTGGTCTGCTCGGCAACCGTTCCTTCGGTGGCGCACAAGTCGCACGAACGTTTTACGCGCGAGGCCAAACGGGTCAACAACTGCTGTTGGGCGCATACAGCGCCATGATGCGCCAGGTCCATGCGGGCAACATCGAGCTGTTCACGCGCCGCGAAATGATCGACCTGGTCAAAGTCGACGGCGTGGCGCGCGGCATCATCGTTCGCAACCTGCTCACCGGAAAACTGGAACGCCATGCGGGCGATGCCGTGCTGCTTTGCACCGGCGGCTACGGCAATACGTTCTTTCTTTCAACGAACGCGAAAGCGAGCAATGTGACCGCCGCATGGCGTGCCCACAAACGCGGCGCATTCTTCGCCAATCCGTGCTACACACAAATCCACCCGACGTGCATCCCGGTTTCTGGCGACCACCAATCCAAGCTCACGCTAATGAGTGAATCCTTGCGCAACGACGGTCGCGTTTGGGTTCCCAAAGAAAAGGGTGACAAGCGGCGTGCCGCCGACATCCCGGAAAGTGAGCGGGATTATTACTTGGAGCGCAAATACCCGAGCTTCGGCAACCTGGTTCCGCGCGACGTGGCCAGCCGCAACGCCAAGCAGGTATGCGATTCAGGCCAAGGCGTAGGCACCACCGGACAAGCGGTCTTCCTGGACTTCGCCGACGCAATTAAGCGCGAAGGCAGAAGCACCATCGAAGCACGCTACGGAAACCTCTTCCAGATGTATGAACGCATTACGGCCGAGGATCCATACAGCATGCCCATGCGCATCTTCCCCGCGGTGCACTACACCATGGGTGGATTGTGGGTGGACTACAACCTAGAGAGCACGATCCCCGGTCTATTCGTTCTCGGAGAAGCCAACTTCTCGGACCACGGAGCCAACCGGCTGGGCGCCAGCGCGCTCATGCAGGGCCTCGCCGACGGCTACTTCGTTGTTCCTGCGACCATCGCGTCGCACCTGGCTGGACGCGTCATCGATCCGGTCACAACGGATCACCCCGCGTTTGGAGCCGTCGAAGAGGAAGCTCGCTTGAGCACCGAACGACTGCTCTCCGTGGGCGGCAACCGCAGCGCATTCGATCTGCACCGCGAACTCGGGTTGATCTGTTGGAACCACTGCGGAATGGGTCGTAGCGAGCAAGGACTCAAAGAGGGTCTTGATAAAATTCGCAGCCTGCGCGACGTTTTCTGGAACGACCTAAAGGTTCCTGGAACTGGCGCAGAACTCAATCAAAGCCTCGAGCATGCGGGCCGCGTCGCGGACTTCATGGAATTCTCAGAGGTCATGGTCGCGGATGCTTTGCACCGCGAAGAATCCTGTGGTGGCCACTTCCGAGAGGAATACCAATCGGAAGAGAACGAAGCCCAGCGTAACGACAAAGACTTCTGCTATGTGGCCGCTTGGGAATTCAAGGGTGTTGACAAAGCGTCCATGCTGCACAAAGAAGACCTTAAGTTCGAAAACGTGAAGTTGACCACCCGAAGTTATAAGTAACGCCGCTGCTCCCTACCCAAACAAGACTATGAACCTAACACTTGAAATCTGGCGGCAAGCGGGCCCTAACGACAAGGGACGCTTCGAGACCTACAAGACTAAAGCAGACCCCGACATGTCCTTCCTGGAGATGCTGGATCAGCTCAACGAGTCCTTGCTCGCCGACGGCAAAGTCCCCGTGGCGTTCGACCACGATTGCCGGGAAGGCATTTGCGGAAGTTGCAGCTTGGTCCTCAACGGCCAGCCCCATGGACCCGAAGCGCTAACCACCACTTGCCAATTGCATATGCGCAAGTACAAGGATGGTGACAGCATCACGATCGAGCCTTTTCGAGCCAATGCCTTTCCTGTATCTCGCGACTTGGTTGTCGAGCGTAGTGCATTCGACCGCATCATTGCGGCCGGCGGTTACGTATCGGTCAACACCGGTTCGGCCCCCGAAGCCCACAGTGTGCCGGTCGAGAAAAACAAAGCCGAAATCGCAATGGATGCGGCTGCGTGTATCGGTTGCGGCGCTTGCGTGGCAGCGTGCCCCAATGCGGCTGCCATGCTCTTCACCTCCGCCAAGATCAGCCAATTGGCCGTGCTTCCCCAAGGCCAGCCGGAGCGCAAGAAACGCGCCCTGGCCATGGTAGACCAGATGGACTCGGAAAACTTCGGTGCTTGCACCAACCACTACGAGTGCATGGCCGCCTGCCCCAAGGGCATCTCGGTTGAAAACATTGCGCGCATGAACCGCGAATACATGGGTGCGCACATTGCGCCCGCTCCGCAGTAAGTGGCTCGCGCCGCCGGCTTGCAACAAGCGCGTGCGGTTCCAATATTCAGGGGAGGCTGATCAATCGATCAGCCTCCCCTATTTTCAATCTCGCCCCATGGCTTCTAGTGTGAGGCATTACGCGTGGCCCTCACTTCGCT
The DNA here is from genome assembly GCA_047611645.1 of Glaciecola sp. GTDB lineage: Bacteria > Planctomycetota > UBA1135 > UBA1135 > NORP259. The sequence continues at coordinate 373 of JBLFXY010000018.1, read as the reverse complement.
TTCGATTCATGCTTTCGATTCATGCTTTCGATTCATGCTTTCGGTGCATACTTTCGGTGCTACTTTCGGTGCTACTTTCGGTGCTACTTTCGGTGCTACTTTCGGTGCTACTTTCGGTTCCGGGGCTTTCGATTCTTGGCTTGCTCTCAGAGCCCCGACTCGTCCGCCATGAACTCGTGAACGGGCAATAAGCCTGTGGCGGACGACACGAGCATCGGGATGCTCTGGCTCTGCAACAGATTGCGGAGATCACGCAAAGAGGGGTCGCGCAGACCACGCGTGAGCCACACCTGTTGAATTTTCATCCCCCCCACCATGCGAATGGCTCCCGCGCAATCCACAAGCGTCAACGCAAATTGGCCGTTGCGCCTTG
>JBLFXY010000017.1:0-21929 GCA_047611645.1 Glaciecola sp. | reverse complement strand
GCGTAAGCCACCGAAAAACCAGGCGCATCACGCAGTGCCATTTTCTTCAGGCGGTCGGCGACCATGCCCAAGTGCAAAGCGTCGTGGCAGACCCATGAGGCCAACAGATCGCCGGCTCGGATGGCTCCGCGGCTGGGATGGTCGTGGGTGTCTGTCCAGGACGCAGTCCCGATGGTCTTGAGCCAAGCCACGTTGCGGGCCCGCTCCATCTCGAATTGCTGGAGGCTGCGCTTGAAGTCCCGCTCATTGAAACCGAACTCCTGAACTCTTCCGCGGGGGTCGAGTGCGGGCCAATTGGCCTTCGGATCCTTTAGGAGCAACTCCAAACGGGTCCGGAAGTCCTGCAGATCCTCGTCTCCTAGGTGGCATACGATCTCGAGGATCGACCAGCCGCCATCGGACGGACGCCAGCGGGCATCGGCGTCAGAGAGTCCATCCAGCAATTGTCGGAGCCCTTTGGCAAAAAACGCCAAGCGGCCAATGAGTAGGTCGGGATTCATATCGGTTTCGGACCGGACTGAGGCGACCGGACGGAATTGTCCAGGGCCGCGATTCGGGTTCCAGCGTACCAACCTGGTGGCGCTGCACGGGCTTCCGAGTCTCGCAATGCCCCGATCGGGACTCTCGCATCCCCGAGAACGGGCCAAATCTGCTGAAATAATGCCGTTGGGCCAATCTCGGGGCCTAGTCGACGTAACCTGGAGGGTGTCTCCGACCGATTCGGATCGGAGTGAATCGCAACATCCTGCCCCCATTCACCATGCGCTTCCTACTCGTACTCGTTCTTGCCGCACTCGCCGGACTCTCCGGATGGTGGACTGTGTACATCCGTGGAATCCTCGAAGAGAACAAGGCGACCATTCGCCAGAAGGATGAGGTCATCCAGCAACTCGGGGTTGACTTAGAGGAGAGCGAGGACCTGCGCCGCCGGTTGGAGGTTTCCCTACACCTGCTCAAGGTCGATCATCGGGTCGCGCGCATCGAAGTGCTCGCGCAAAGCCCGAGCGCCGAGAACCCCGAGGTGCTCGAGACCACGATCCTTTTCCAGGACATGGGCGAAGATGGTGAGCCCATCGGCGAAGGCCAGCAAATGGTTTTGCTCGGCAAGAAGGTTTACCTGGAATCCATGGTGATCAAATTCGAGGACAGCTACGTGGAAGGCGGTGATTTCCTGCGCGGTTCCTCGGTCTGCTTGTTTACTCGCATGTTCGGTGACCACCAAGCACCGAACAAAGGCGTGACCATCGATACAAATGGCATCCACCCCCATCCCTACGCTTCAGCCGGCGACGGGGAAGAAGACACCTACTACGCGGAATTGTGGACCAGGTTCTGGGACTACGCGAACGACCCGCAATTGGCGGAGAGCAAGGGCGTGCGCGCCATGCACGGCGAAGCCCCATTCATTGAAACCAGACCTGGCAAGGTTTATCTGGTAGAGCTTAGGGCCTCCGGTGGGCTCTCGATCGAACCACAGTAAGCAGGTGATTCGCGGGGCTACGGCCAGCCCCGAACCGCCCGTCTCCGAGCATGCCCGATTCCGTAATCACACCGCGCAGTCGGCGCAAAAGGCGACGTCTGCTGAAGGCATCCCTGCTACTCGTAGCGGGGTTGTGCATCTGTGCGTTGTTTCCTAATCAGACACTGAACCCGCTCATTCGGCGCATCGCGCCCATGGCCGCAAACTATGCCGGTTGGGAGTTGCAGCTGGATAAGCTTTCCGGCGCACCTTGGCAAGCCTGGCGATTGGAGGGACTGAGCCTGAAGTCCCAGGGTGATGACACCGCCCTGAAGAGCGTGCAATTCGATGAATTGCGCGTGAGTGTGGACTCCGGCTTTTGGTTTGCTCCGGGCATCAGTCAAATTCAAGAGGTGTGGGGACGTGGTGGCTCGGTGCATTGGGTCGCAAACCCCAGCGCGCAAGCGCCCGTTGCGGAAGCGTCCAGCACCGAATTGCAATGGGACCCGAGTGACTGGCCGCGCTTGGACCTGACAGATTGCCAACTGCAGCTTCAGCGCCCAGGAATCGATCGCCTCGATGTGCAGGACCTGCGCCTGGGCCTCAAACCTGCGGCGCAGGGGGATGCCACGCGCACTCTGAGTCTCAAGATTCGGGAAGCCAATCACCAAGTTGAGGGCGAACAGCCACAGACATTCGCATTTGACGGGTTGATGCATTTGCTCGGCAAGCAGTTGCAATTGCAAGAGTGCCGCCTGAGCCAAGCGGGTGCGGGAAACCTGGCGCTAGAAGCCAAATTGGATCTGAACTCCCTGACCCAACCCCTCGGTACTTTTGCGGCGCGCTGCACCGATTGGCCCGTGCCCAGCATCGGCGTCCTCAATGCCCGCGCAGAGGGTGCCATCGAATCGACCGGTTTGCGGCTGGAGAGCTTAGACGCGCGCTCGGGTCGTTCGACGACCTTGCGATTGGCACGCGTCTCCGTCCCTTGGCCCAACGAAGGTCAAAGCTGGCTGGACGCGTTACTGCCGGCTATAGACGGCGAGTTGGTGGCCGGAGGATCCGATTTGGACATTTGGCTCAAACGATTTGGTGGCGAAAGAGATTCCTCAAGCAAGGAATGGCCCTTGGGCAGTTATCGCCTGGAAGCTTCCGTCGCAAACGGAGTGGTGCAAATCCAACAGGCTCGCATCACCCTCGAACATCCAGATTGGCCCGCAGCCTTGTTGATTTCTGCCCAAGGGGCGCTGCCCATAGACTCCGGACACGCGGAAGAATTGCAGGTGTCCGGTTTGGTGTCGGTCGGACAAGGTCGCTGGTCCAACGGGCCAGACACGACCCTCGAGTGGCCTTCGGTCACAGGCGAGTTCGCCTTCAATGGAGCCTGGCCCTCGGGCTCGGGTCACTTCGAGTTGCATCCCAGCGATGTGCGCTTGACCGACCCGGAACAAGCGGAAGTCACCATGCGTTGGTCTGGTCGCTGCGACCTGGACCAGGGAAACCTGACTCTAAGCACGCTAATCGGGCGCTTTGGCACACCCGGCCAAGGGAGCGAAATGCCTGGGGAACTACTTGTGCGAGGCATACTGCCTTCCATCCAAGCCCTCACCGCGGATGCGCGCAGCGCCCCCTTCGATCTGCAAGCCGACCTGGTCTTGGACCGTTTGGCACCCTTGCGAAGCTTGCTACCCAGCCTGCGCCGGATCGAGGGCCGCGCACGCGGTCAAGTCTCGATCAGCGGCACCGCCACCAAACCGCTGCTGCGTGGATCGATCGAAGCCACGGCGGATTCCCTGCGCTTCACCCAAGGTGAAGCGTTTAAGGATGTGAGCGCCAAGCTGGACTGGTTCGATTCCTCGTCTGGCACCTTCGAAGTTGATGGACAATACGGCGGTGCTCCGGTGACGATCCAAGGCCATCTAGCGCTGGCCGCTGGCCAGCCCCAATGGGATGCCACCGTGCACGCGGAAAACTTTCCCTTACTGCGTTCCCCCGACGCGCGCATCCGAGCCGATAGCGATCTGCAAGTCGAAGGGCGCGGATCCATATTCGATATTCAAGGCGATGTGTATTTAACCCAAGGTCGTTTGTACCGCGACTTCGATTTGGCAGGGTCCTTGTTGGCCGCAGCCGATGGGCTCAAGGCCACATCCAAGTCCAAGGAACCGGAAGCGGAGAGCGGCGAGTTGCTGGAATTCCCCTTCCCTGTCGATTGCAATCTGCGTGTGGGCTTGCACACCAGAAAACCCGTGGAACTGATCTCGGACCTGGGCCGCAGTTCCATAGAAATCGAGGGCGTTTTGGTCGGACGCGCAGGCCGTTTGTATCCGGAAGGAACGGTCGTGCTCAACGGAGGGCGCATCTCCTTGCCGGGAAGTTCCTTGGCGTGGAAACAGGGCGTGGTGCTGCTGCCCAAAGGCGGCGGCATACCGACCATCGAAGCCCAAGGCACGACGCGCCTTTCCGGCCACGATGTCGCCCTGCGCATCCACGGCCCATTGTATGATCCGCTTTTGGATCTCAGTTCCACCCCCCAACGCCCGGACTATGACTTGCTGATCTTGCTGCTCACCGGCGAGTTGCCCCAGGGCCGAGATTGGAGTCGAACCACGGAGAGCCTGTCCCTTTACCTGGCAAAGGACGTGCTCAAACGCTGGTTGGGATCCGATGGCGGCGATGGCGAAGGCCTCTTTGACCGCTTTGAATTCACCACAGGACGCGAGGTTAGCGAATCAGGATTGGGGACTTTAGAAGCCATGTTCCGGCTGAATGGGGATCCTTCGGGCCAGGGCAAGGCGCTTTGGATCACGGCCGAGAGGGACCGCTATGAGTACGTCAACTTTGGCCTGCGCTTCGTATTAAGCCCCCGATGAAAACTCCTTTCACACTCTGGATGCTCTGCCTGATGGGCTTATCAGCCTGTCTCTCCGTCCGGAATGAGCGCAGCCGTGTCGCGCCCGAACCGTACCCCGATCCGCCTATATTCGAAGTGGTGCCTCTCGATTGGAATCCTGATGTGCAGGTGCCAACCACCCAACCCAAAGCAATCAGTGCAAAGAACAAGCCTACAAGTGAGGCTCAAGCTGAGGCGACCCAGGTCCGCCAGAAACTACGCTGTTTCTTCGAAGGCCAACGCTTCCTAAACGACGACAAATTGATCGCCGCATTGGAATTCGAGTTGCAGGCTTGGATGGAAGGCAGCTCGATCGAAGTGGTCGCGGATGACTGCACATATCAGCTGATCGAGCACTATCGCAGTCTGGGATTTGCCTCCGCTTCCGTATTTTCCAAAGCGGGCCAAGACGACAAAGGCGCCATCCTGACTTTTGCCCTGAAGGAGGGGCCGCAAACGCTCGTCGCAGACTTTCAATTCCCCGGTGCCGTGGAGACCGAATCACTCTCAGTAGCGAGCCTGCAAATCCTGTATTCCTCCGACGAACTCCCGGTTTGGATCCGACGCCGCCAAAACGCATTGCCCCCCAAGATCGAAGCACGCTATCGCTCCTTAGGATTTCTCGATGCCACGGCGGGTCCCGCCACGGTCGCAGGGCTCTCCGAGCAAAGCAGTGAATTCGAACGACGGGTACGCATCGCGATACCGGTGCAGGCAGGTAAGCGCTATTCGCTGGTTCAACTGAAACACAATCTGCCGGAGGAATTGGCTCTTCAAATCAATCTGCAGAAGGCCCTCGACGGCGTGCAACCAGGACTCAACGTGCCCTTTGAACAGCGTTGGGTTTCCCAATGGCAGCGGGTATTGGATGCGGCATTAACCGGTGCGGGTTACTTGGACGCACAGGTGCAAGCCACGGTTGCGAAGGACCAGGCCCTAGGCCAAGTGCAAGTGCTACTCACCGTTCAGCCCGGCCAGCAAATTCGGCTCGGCAGCATCCGATATCCCGAGAGTCTCAAAGCTCGCAGGACTTTCCTCAATCGCCAAATCAGTTTGCGCCCGGGAGATCCGATCAGCGCCAAGGCCGTGGACAAGGCTCTCGCGAGTCTGTATCGCACGGGCCTATTTCGCACGGTTCGACTCCAGGTGGAAGGCACGGGGCTCGAACGCGACTTGGTCGTAGAGCTCGAAGAATGGCCGACCCAGGAGACTTTTATCGAACCTGGTTATGGCTCCTTCGAAGGAGCGCGATTGCGCGCGGGTTGGCGCCATCACAATGTGCTCGGCGTGGGTCGCTCCCTGCGCATCGAAGGTGTTCTTGCGGAAAACGCCAACCGAGCCCTGATTGGATGGGACGATCCCTGGACCTTGGGTCATGGTTGGATCTTGAGCGCCAACGCGGATGTCGCACAACGCGACCTACCCGCATTCCAACGTAATTCGAGCGCTGTAGGGGTCTTTGGCAGCCGCGACTTCGGTGGGTTCGATCGCTGGACCGTTCATACGGGGCTGCGCTTTGAGGAGATTCGGCTCAATGACGTTCGCGTGTTCCTGTTGGCTGGTTCCGGCAGCGAAGAGGACATCGCCATTACAACGCTCGAAGGCGGCATCGCATATGACAGCCGCAATCACCCGCTACTGCCGTCCAAGGGCCAAAAAGCTCACTTCACAGTACAGCAAACCTTGAATGCTTCGGGCGCTGCCAATTCCTTCGCCAAGATATTGAGCGGCTGGTCGTATTACCATTCGCTGGCGGAAGGTCGGGTGCTCTCCTTGGGAGCCCGCACGGTGGCGGTCTTTCCCAGGGACGGCGAACCCCACCCTTTGGGCTTGCGCATTTTCTCCGGTGGCGAAAACTCGGTGCGCTCCTTCAAGGAATCGGAGCTGGGTCCCCTCGATGCCGATGGCACGCCCGTGGGCGGCGAAGGCTCAAGCACCCTCTCTATCGAGCTCACCCAGAGGCTCGGAGTCAGTCAATTCCAAGCGGCCGCTTTTGTGGACGTGGGCAACGTAGTAACCAACGCGAGCGATCTGTTCCATTTCAGAGATCTGGAAACGGCCCTAGGAATGGGAGTGCGCTACGTTTTGCCGATTGGCCCCTTACGCTTGGATTGGGCTCACAACCCTAATGCTGGGGACTTTCAAGAGGATTGGGTCCTTCACTTTTCGGTAGGCGTGGCTTTCTAGCCCGGAATCTTTGTGAGGACTTGCTGGGTTTCAATAGGATCCAACCATGAAGGCATCCCAGTGGACCCGCAAGCTGCATCGCATCGGTGCTATAGTCATCGCCCTGCCGCTCATTGTGATCATCGTCACAGGCTTGCTGCTCGACTTTAAGAAGCAAGTCGATTGGATCCAACCGGCCACACAACGTGGTGTGGTGGCGGAGGTAAAACTACCTTGGACTCAGATTCTAAGCGCCGTTCAAGCGCTTCCTGAAGCGCAAGTACAAGCCTGGGACGACATCTCACGCATCGATGCGCGTCCCAGCATGGGCCTGGTCAAAGTGCGCTGCAACTCCGGCTGGGAGGTGCAATTGGACGGCACGACCGGTGCGGTTCTATCGAGCCAACAGCGACGATCGGATTGGCTTGAAACCTTGCACGACGGGTCTTGGTTTCACTCGAGTGTGAAGTGGTTCGTGTTCCTGCCCGCCGGGCTGCTGCTCGCCGCTCTGTGGGCCACAGGGTTGTACCTATGGTGGTTGCCCGTACAGATTCGCCGCAGGCGACGCAACGCCGCTAGAGAATGACCGTGCGCTTGAGCAGATCTGCTGGCAGAGCTTTCTTGATGAGGTCCCAGGCATGCTTGCGTTGATAGCGCAGTGAAAAGTGGGTTAGGACCAAGTGCTCACACCGAAATACGTCCGCGTGTTCGCGCAATTCATCCAGGTGGATATGCCCGACCCTACGTGCTTTATCCAAAGGCACGCGGTCGTCAAGAAAAGTCACTTCCATCACCAGGCGCTTGGCGTTTAAGGCCGCCTCATTCCTCAACAGTGCATCGATTCGCGTGTCGCCAGAAAAAGCAAATTCCACGCGGCTCACTTCGGTACTGATCGCCAGTCCGGAGTTACGCAAGCGGGCTAGTTCGGGCCCGGGCGTCCCCTCCAATTCAGGCCGTAACTTCTGGGTTTTAGAGCGCAGTAAGTAACCCTGACTGACCACCCGATGGTCGGTGGCAAAGGGCTCTACCTCGCGATTGCGGGCCAAAGGCAGGGTTTCCCCAGGCGCCAAGGGAATCAGATCCGCGACCAATGGTGCGGCATCCAACCGGCGCCAAATCGTCAGAAGCTGCTCCACTTCAGGCACGATTTCAGGCGGCAATATGTAGCGACCTGGCTTTTGGCCCATGAGCTCTCGCAGAGCAATGTGATTTGCGATGCCACCCAAATGGTCCAAATGCCCATGGGTGATGAGCACCGTATCCGCCGGAACCTGACGGTGATCGACAGATCCCAAGTCCACCAAAAGCTTCCAACTGGGCAACTCAAGGCAGGTGCGAATCCCACCCGACGAAATCCCTTGCAAGGGCATGCCACCCAGATCGAAGGGCGCATCGATGAGGTCATCCATTGGAATACCCCATTAAACAATCCACGTAATCATTCGTATGCCATATCCCATTTGGCCATGGCCACACGGCGCGTGCTCAACCAGACTTCGAGGGCTCCTTGAGCCTCACCTGTCTTGGAGTCCGGTTCGCGGAAAACAAGACCGCCACGAATGGAGTCCTTCAGTTCGGATACGTGAATGCGATCCGCAGTACCGTTCCAAACCACGTTGGCTCCCGGAATCTTAAATTCGACGTCGAAGACTTCACCCGTGCTCATCCACGGCCCCTCGTCATCACGCAGAACGAAACCGATGCCCTCCTCGGTGATATCCTGGATGTCGAGTCGGAAGCCTCCCCCATCCGGGGTGCGCACGTCGGCCTTCATCGAGCGGCCCAATTCGGGCAACACACGCAGCAGACGGCGGCGATTGAAGAAGCGCAGGTAGTAGGGCTCGATGCGCGTGAACAGCTCATCCGGATCCGTGATGGCTAAACCGAAGCGGGAACGCCCGTCCTTCGACTCCATCACACTCACCACATGCGCTTGCACCGGAAGCTCTCCGCGCATACGCAAGGAACTGAAGGACAGATTGGCAGTGACGCCCACAGAGAGCTCTCCCGCCTGGGCGGTTTCCAATTGCAGGCTAGCTCCGCCGGCACTGACGTCCAGGACCACCGCGTGGACGACATCTCCTGACACGGGCATCTGTACGTACGCAGTGAGCGCGTGCTTCTTGCCCGGCACTTTGCGGTAGTACTTGCGTATGTCTTTCGCAGGTTGGATTTTTTTGTTGCGGCCGAAAAACTTCAATGTTGATGGGTCGCCGACAAGGACCTGGTTCTTGCGGCACGTGGGGTAGTTTGCCAGAGGCGAAAACCTGATTCTAGATAGGGCCAACGGCCCTAACGTTCAGGCTCAGCTGCCGCCCCCTTGCGTATGGCCTCAAACACAGCTACGACCAGAAGCAAAGGAATCAAACGGAAGACCCTTGATGGAAGTGCAGCGAGGCTTGATTGCACGAGGAGACATGCTTTAGGAGGTGATTCTAGCTCAGGGGAGGTCTCCATTTCAGAAAATTCCGGGCTGGAATCGGACCTTCCCGCTGCCAAGATGTGCGGCTTGGTCCACCTGCCTATCTATCGGGCTCCCTATTGATCTAGATGCATCCTGGGCTGGGTGGGCGTCGTCGGTAAAGCCGGCCGGGAAGTCTTGAGGAATCGCTGGCGAACCAGAGCCTCTTCCAGGGTTTGAATACCCACGGCTTCCATGGCGATCAGGACCTCTCCCAAGCGACGTCCATTGATCCTCTGCAGGGTCAAAGCTCGCCTCAGTTCTGCCATGGAGAGTTTGCCGGACTGAATCAGAAGCTGGCCCAAGCAGTGTTCGTGGGTGGGCACAAACGGCTCGGGGGCCGGACTTGGCACCGGAACGGCCCCTGTAACACTTCCGGCATCCGAAGGAAGCGGGCCATGTGCCAGCTTTAGATACTGGGATGCCTGGGGCGTTTCACCTTGCGGAGGGGGTGCCAGGGAAAATGAGGTTTTGCTGCCATTCGGAGCGCTTTCAATCCACTCGACCAGCGATTCCAAGAGATCCCCCATCGCCGACAAAGCGGTTTTCTGATCCACATGTCCCTTCCGAATCAAGGCTCCGACCATAGCTTGGACCGACCAAAAGGCCTGGGCCTGCGACCGCAAATGGGGAGCGCTGATGCGATCAAACACGAGCTTGAGCGAATCACGCCCGTCGAACAGACACTGCTCCGTGAAATCATTCGGACTTTTGAGCGATGCGATGAACGGTGACAGCAGTCCGCTGATGTCGTCTTTTTCAAGTCTCATATATGATGGGGGCTTAACAGCTAATAGGGGTGTTACGTGGGGTTGATTGAGGTGGAGACTTCCGGGGACCGGAAAGGAGACCTCCGAACTCTCATCAATCAGTTTTCGTATTGGGGCTTCCGATATTGGAGGCCTCTTGAATGGCGGCACGCTGCCATTCCATTACGGCGGCCACGAGCTGATCTTCTACTTGAGCGACGAAGGGAGTTCGCACGGGGTCCAAGGAAAAACCAATTCGACGGTGGCTGGCCGCGTTGATTTCGTGCGCAAATTTCAGGGTAAACTCGAGCGGAACGCTAGATGTAGGAACGTCAAGGAGCGCCCTGACCGGTCGATCCCTGGGAACTTGAAGCTTGTTGTGACTGGCCACGCGAATCGAGAGGCCGCCTGCTGAGATGTCGTGCAGAATGTGAGGCTCATTATGTCCGCGCCATTGCAAAACCACCGAACACCGACGAAAGTGGCTCATCCTCGGGTGCACCCGATAATGCTGCCTACGATTGAAATGGCGCCAAGTGTCACTATCCCCCAATTGGTCCGCCAGGGACTGTTGGTTCGTAAATTTCACGTCGACCAGGTAAGTGTTTGCCTCTTCGGTCCACTCCTTAATGGCACCGACCACATGGACTTTCAAACCCGTACGCATGTCGTAGAAAGTCATGCGTACCGTCTCCCCCGTCTGCATCGCGGGGACACCATTCTTATCGATGAAAAACCCGACTCCGTCCGTGCTCAACCCCACGATTTCCGTAGGCAAGCTGTCCGTGTTGGAATCCAGCAGCATCTCCAGCTCATTTCTTGCAGCTCGGACGCGATAGTGTTCTTGGGGTTCTTGCTTGCTGAAGGGTTTCATGGGGAGGTGTGCGAGCTCACCAAGAGAATTGCACGCCCATAGCAATCCAGGCCCAATCGTTTTGGTCCATGGCCTGCAAGATGGTTTCATCCTGAATCCGATTCATGGCTGCGATGCCAAAGACCGAAGTTCCAGGTCGAATGCGCGCGCGATACTCGAGCTGCATCAAGGCATCGGAAAAGCCGACCAGCGGACTGTAATCCAATGCGTAATCAAAGAACCCATCGTCATAAGGAGCCTCACCCACTCCCAAATCGATAATGATCTCCGAAGCGGGAAGCCGCGACGGCATGGACATGTCCATATCCGCAGGTGTCGCTTCCCAACCTGAAACGCCCACCGAAAAATTGGCAGCATCCGCAAGGGGTGCTCGATCCGCTTCTGTCACTTCCACAACGGTTGTGACCGCCAACAGAAAGGTGGAGGGTAAGGATGCGTTATGCTTGGCAGCTCCGATTTGGGTGGCGCCACAGGAGGCCAGACCCAATATCGAAACCACCAGGAGCATTTTGAGGCTCTGGCGGAACATGGTGTTGAGTGGGGCTTGGAGACCCCGCTTCCCCCTTGTTCGGCCTCTGCATCACCGGACCTTAATTGAAAACTCCTAGAACCTCTTGAGTCCGCCGGGGCATAGCGCTCTCCCGGCGCTATCCTGAGAGCCATGTCGATCTACCCCACCCCCGCTCCAGAGCCCATTGGGACGGATTCGAACCCAAGCTCCAACGCCCGCTGGGTCCGCAGGGTCTTTCGTTGGCAGGATCTGGATTCCACCAATGAGGCGGCATTTCGCGCCTTGGACCAGGGCGTGGCACGCGACGGCGACGCATTCGTGGCATTGGGCCAAACCCAAGGCCGGGGCCGCAGGGGGAGCCAGTGGTGCTCAGAACCTGGTCAGGGCCTGTACGTCAGCTTTTCCATGATCCCAGAAAGGCCATTAAACGGACCCATGGTCACCATATCTGCGGGATTGGCCACACAAAACGCTCTCACGAGCCTGGGGCTTTCGAAGTCCCATTTAAAATGGCCCAATGACTTGCTAGTTGGTCCTAGCAAGCTTGCGGGCATCCTGGTCGAAAGCCGGGCCTGGAGTGCCGAGAGCCCCATTTATGTGCTCGGAGTGGGAATCAACGTGGGCCAAATCGGATTCCCAGAGAATCTGACCGCGGAGCGCCCCGTGATCAGCCTGGCCCAATGTGGCGTCGCCGCCACCCTTCAAGAAGTAGAGCAGGCCCTCTTCGCATGCCTCGGTACCCGATTCGAGCAGGCCCGCATGGCCCCCCGAGCCCTAGGCCGCGACTACCTCGAAGCCCTCGGGTTCGGTACTTCACCCGTGAATGTACAGGTGGCCTCCGAAACGGTTACAGGACCGATCGCCTCCCTCGACTTCGACCGCGGCCTGGAGATTTCCACGACCGAAGGCCGCAGGCGCTGGGTCCCCTTGGAGCACATCCGATCCGTCACGGCTTCGGAACCTCGCCAAGGGTGAACCTGAGCGGGGATCTTCGTACACTTCCGCACCTTCGAACCGGGCTCAGCCCACCCCTGGAGCCCCCTTTGGCTCCACCCGAAACAAGCGAATCCCATGCAAAGAACGGACGGCAGAGAAAACCACCAAACCCGCGACATCGAGTTTCTGCGCGGCTATACGCGCAAAGCCCAGGGTTCCGTGCTCACGTCTTTTGGCGGAACTCGCGTGCTCTGCACGGCCATGGTCACCGACACCGTGCCCCACTTCCTACGCGGCAAAGGACGCGGCTGGTTGACCGCCGAATACTCCATGCTGCCGAGCTCCACCGACGATCGTAAGTCCCGAGATCGTTCGGGCAAGGTCGACGGACGCTCCGTTGAGATCCAACGACTGATCGGCCGCTCCCTGCGCGCCGTGATCGACTTCAAGCAAATGACCGAGCGTACGATTTGGATCGATTGTGACGTGATCGAAGCCGACGGCGGCACGCGCACCGCCGCCATTAGTGGGGCCTATGTGGCTCTGCACGACGCTCTATCCTGGATGGACGAAAAGCGTTGGCTGCGCAACTGGCCGCTCACGGACCAATTGGCAGCGGTCTCCGTGGGCGTTGTCGACCAAACCTGCATGGTCGACCTCAATTACAAAGAAGACAGCCGCGCGGATACGGACATGAATCTGGTGATGACCGGATCCGGAGAATTCATCGAGGTGCAAGGCTCCGCGGAAGGCGCGCCCTTCAAACGTGCACAACTGGACACCATGCTCGAGCAAGGCGAAGGCGCGATCAAGCACATCTTTGGCCTGCAAAACCAAGTCCTCAACCCGAGCTAATCCCATGGACCTGCTGTTGGCATCCGGCAACCCCAAGAAGGCGGGTGAGCTCAAAAGTCTGCTCGAGCCCCTGGGAATCCAGGTGCTCAGCCCCGCCGATGTGGGCGGCCTGCCCGAGGTCGACGAGGACCAGGACACCTTTGAAGGCAACGCAAAAAAGAAGGCGGTCAGCGGAGCCCTCACCAGCGGCAAATTCACCCTGGCCGACGATTCAGGCCTCATGGTAGACGCCTTGGAAGGCCTGCCCGGCGTGCATTCCGCCCGCTATGCGGGCCAGCACGGGGACGACGCCGCTAACAACCGCAAGCTGATCGAGGCCTTGCAGGGCTCCCCGCCCGAGGCCCGAGCGGCGCACTTCGTGTGCTGCCTCGCCCTTTCGGATCCCGCCGGCCAGATTCTTTGCGTCACCCGGGGAGAAGTGCACGGACGAATCCTAAATGAGGCCCGTGGGCAGGGTGGTTTCGGATACGATCCCCTCTTCCAGGTCCATGAGCCAGATAACGCCTTCCTGGGGCGTTGCATGGCGGAGCTGACGGCTGCCGAAAAAGGCACCATCAGCCACCGGGGACGAGCCCTGCGTGACCTCGCAAAGCTCATCCCCTCCCACCTGGGAATCGCACCTTAATCAGAACGTTGAATCCCGGCCCACGCCCCTAGCGGCGCTGCGGCCCAAGCTGAAATCCGAAGCACACCGTGGAACCCAAGTACATCCGCAACTTTTCCATCATCGCCCACATCGACCACGGAAAGTCGACGCTGGCCGATCGTATGTTAGAGATCACCGGCACCGTGAAAAAGCGCGACATGCAAGCGCAACTCCTGGACGACATGGAGCTCGAACGCGAGCGTGGCATCACCATCAAAGCGCGCTCGGTCACGATCTACCACGAGTTCGAAGGTCAGAAGTACGAGCTCAACCTGATCGACACGCCGGGTCACGTGGACTTCAACTACGAGGTTGAAAAATCCATGCAAGCCTGCGAGGGCGCCGTGCTCCTGGTCGACGCGGCCCAAGGCGTGGAAGCGCAAACCGTGGCCAACGCTTACCTGGCCATCGAAGCGGACCTGTACATCATGCCGGTGCTCAACAAGGTGGACCTGGCCCACTCGCGCCCCGATGAAGTCGCCGAGGAAATCGAGACCAGTTTGGCCATCGAAGCCACCGGCGCCTTGCACGTTTCCGCCAAGACCGGCAAGGGTGTCAAAGAGGTGCTCGACCAAATTGTACGCGAGGTCCCCCCCCCCACCGGCGATGCGGACGCTCCCCTGCGCGCCCTAGTTTTCGACGCGGTTTACGACGACTACCGTGGCGTCATCGTCTACGTGCGGATCGTGGACGGCAAACTGAACAAGAAAGACAAGGTGCGCTTCATGAGCGCCAAGACCAACATCAACTTCGAAGCGCTTGAGATCGGCCGCTTCATGCCCAAGTTGGTCCCCTGCGAAACCTTGGGCGTGGGCGAGGTGGGTTACTTCATCTCCAACATCAAAACCCTGGGCGATGTGCGCGTGGGCGACACGATGACCCTGTCGAGCAATCCGATCTCGGACGTGCTGCCCGGCTACAAGGAACCGCAGCACATGGTCTTTGCGGACTTCTACCCCACCAGTCCCGGGGATTACGAAAGCATGCGCGACGCTTTGGAGGCTTTGTCCCTCACGGACTCCTCCTTGACCTTCGAAGCGGTCACGTCGGATGCGCTCGGATTCGGGTATCGCTGCGGTTTCCTGGGCCTATTGCACATGGAGATCATTGAGCAGCGACTCGAGCGCGAGTTCGACATGGACATGATCCAGACCGCGCCTTCGGTGACCTACCAGGTTCTGAACCACGACGAAACCATCAGCTGGGTGCACTCGCCGGGCGCCCTTCCGTCCCCCGACAAGTTCGAGGAATTGCGCGAACCGATCGCCCGCGTCTCGATGCTCATGCCCACCGAATACATCGGACCGGTGATGCAAATCTCCACCGACCACCGGGGCCTTTTCATCCGCCAGGAGCACCTCTCCCAAAGCCGCGTGCAGTTGGTCTACGACATTCCGCTGGCGGAGATCATGTACGACTTCTACGACAAACTGAAGTCATCCACGCGCGGATTCGGAACGCTCAACTACGAGGTCACCGGCTACAAAGCCGACAAGCTCGTCAAGCTCAACATCATGGTCAACGGCGAAGACGTGGACGCCCTGTCCTCCATCGTGCACTTCACGCGCGCCGACACGCGCGGCCGCGCCGTGATCAAAAAGCTGCGCAAGGAAATCCCCCGCCACATGTTCGAGGTGCGCCTGCAAGCGGCCATCGGGTCCAAGATTCTCGCACGCGAAAACATCGCTGCCCTGCGCAAGGACGTGACCGCAAAGTGTTATGGCGGCGACATCAGTCGTAAGCGCAAGCTGCTCGAGAAGCAGAAAGCGGGTAAGCGCCGCATGCGTCAGGTCGGTAACGTGGACATCCCCCAGAAAGCATTCCTGGCAGTGCTCGGCGGCGACGACAAATAGATACCTCCATGGGCAACAAGAAGGAAAAGACCAAGTCCGCACACCCGTGGCGGGACAACATCGAAGCCATCACGATCTCGATCGTGATCATCGTGTTGTTCAAGTACTTCATTCTGGAGGCCTACAAAATCCCCACGGGTTCCATGCAGCCCACCCTGATGGGTTGGGACAGCCCCGCAGGCAGCGACGTCTTCGACCGCGTCCTAGTGGACAAGCTTTCCTACCACGTGCGCGATCCCGAGCGCTGGGAAGTGGTCGTATTCAAGTACCCGCTCGACAAGAGCAAGAACTTCATCAAGCGCCTCTGGGGCATGCCCGGCGAAGAAATGCAGGTGCTTTCCGGGGATGTGCTGGTGCGCCAGCCCGAGAGCGGCTGGACCATCCCGCGACGCTCCGATGGACTTCTGGAATCCATGCTCAAGGACCTGACCTCCGAAGGCCAATGGCACCTGCCCACCAAAGGCTGGAGCGCACAAGGCAACGACCTGATCGCCAAGTCCGGCGGCCAAGCTAGCTTCCCGCGCACGCAATCCACGGTCAAGGACAACTACGGCGACGGCTACCCCGGCAAAATCGGGCCCCTGATCGAGCGCACCAAGAAGCACATGGCGATCAACGATGTGGGCGACCTGCGCCTGGAGACCGAGCTCTGTGCCAGCGCCGAATGCCGCGTCATCGAGTTCGAGTTCCGCGAAGGTCCGCGACGCTACAAGTTCACGATCCCCGGCCCGGCTGCCTCCTACGCAGGCCCCGCCTCCCTGACCCTCTCAATGGGCTCTGCGCGCGACAAGATCGAACCGATCCTGGGCGCGGAAAACTTCGCTCTAAAGGCCGGCTCCTGCAGCGACATCCAGGTGCAAAACATCGATGACCAGGTGCGCCTGATGATCGACGGCGAAGTGATCATCGAAGCGGCGGTCAAACCCATCCGTCAAATCGAACTGACGAACACGGGCATCAATCTGCGGACCGAGGGCGGCGGCGCCGACTTCAACGACATTCAACTCTGGCGCGACATCTACTACACCTCCGACCAGAAGTACAACCAGTGGAATATTCCCGAGGGTCATTACGTAATGCTCGGGGACAACACTCAGGACTCCTCGGACAGCCGGGATTGGTCCCTGGGTCGCTTTGAACTCACCGCAGAGGACGGAGCCAAGTCCGAGGTTCAGGGCAACCTGCGTCGTAACGAAAACCCGCGCATCAATCCCGGCGCCGAGGGCGGCTCCCAAGTCTTCTTCACCGACAAGCTGGGCGAGCGCCGCGTATTCCCCCAGATCTCGGCGGAAAAGCTCTCACCCGCGCAAGCCTCCTTCGTTCCCCGCGAATTGATTCGAGGACGTGCCGTGGTCGTTGTATGGCCCATGGTTCCCTCCTTGGACACCTATCGCTTCCGCTGGGTCCGTTGATGGATCGTACCCCGTAGGTTCGCTAGGCTGTTGCCATGAGCGCCGATTCAGATTCCGAAAGTTTCCTACACGTCACAGGCTTGGTGAAAGCCTACAAGGGCCGACGCGTAGTCGACGGCGTTAGCCTGCACGTGGACACGGGCGAAATCGTTGGGTTGCTCGGGCCCAACGGCGCTGGTAAAACCACCAGCTTTCGCATGGCGGTGGGCTTGATCACGCCCGACGCGGGCAAGGTCAACATCCAGGGCAAGGACTGCACCAAGCTGCCCATGTTCAAACGTGCGCGCCTCGGCATGGGCTACCTCCCCCAGGACACCAGCGCCTTCCGGCAAATGACCGTGCGCGACAACCTGATCGCTGTGTTGGAAGCCATGCCCTACAGCCGCAAGACGCGCGACAAAGAAGCCGCCCGTTTGCTCGAGGAGTTGGAACTCTCGCACCTCTCCAAAAGCCGCGCCGACACGCTTTCCGGTGGCGAACGCCGCCGCTTGGAACTGGCCCGCGCCCTGGCCACCCAGCCGAAAATCCTACTGCTCGACGAACCCTTCGCCGGCGTGGACCCCATCAACGTGGAAGAGATCCAAGGCCTCATCGCCCGCCTACGCGAACAAGGCCTAGGCGTCCTGATCACCGACCACAGCGTACGCGAAACCCTCCAGATCACCGATCGCGCCTACATCATTCACCAGGGCCAAATCCTGCGCGAAGGCAACGCCGAAGAACTCATCTCCGACCCCAAAGTCCGAGAGGTCTACCTAGGCAAAAGCTTCGACGACCCCACCAGCGGAATCAGCGCCGAAGAAGAACACGGCCTGCTCGACTGATACGAGACCGGATAACGTCACTCTTTTTCGAGTCCCAAACCGTCGCATCCCACAAAGCGGTACACCTCGAAAAACGATTGAAGTTATCCGGTCTCGGTATCACGGTATCGGTATCACGGTATCACGCGGCATCAGTCAGGCCCTGGCTTATGTGCTCTAGCCGGATCCAAGGTCTAGCAATCCCACGTCACCTGAACGGGTGGCCGATGACCGCGCCCCGAGACTACACGCCGATCCACATCTAGAGGATTGACAAGAACTCGCAGTGCCCAGAATGCCAAACGGAAATAGAACAGACCTTCCTTGGCCCCAAGTCCTTGCTGAAGCTTTATCCAACGCCCGCTGCGCCGATTACCCACATCGGCGAGTGGTTCAGTGGCAGTGAGTCCTGATGCGCCCGGTGGATCAGCGCGAAAAGCCTCCCCACATTCCGATGTCTGGCCTGCAAACTCGT
This sequence comes from Glaciecola sp., assembly GCA_047611645.1. Lineage (GTDB taxonomy): Bacteria > Planctomycetota > UBA1135 > UBA1135 > NORP259. The sequence continues at coordinate 3,836 of JBLFXY010000017.1, read as the reverse complement.
CGTATTCCAATAGGACTGACCGCTCTTGCCGGCCACCGTTGCAGACTGCTCGCCACCCGCGATACACCCGGATCCAGGTGATCTGAACGGACACGGCCCCCCTAGAGCGCTTCCAGGGCATAGGGACAGCCTTGGGTCCGCCGCCAGGAAGCCCCAAGGGCTTGTCTGGACCGTTTTGGGCGAGGCTCTGGACTTGCTCAAAGTAGTGTGGGCCCTTATCCTCGCTGCCCAAAATGAGGTTTGGGCCAGACCGGCTCCCTCCCTACCCCATAGCTCCTATGAACATCGTCGCCTGCGTCAAGCGCGTACCCAACACCGAGGCTGAAGCCAAGCTAGCCGCGGAAGGCCAAGGCCTGGATACGTCCAACTATCAGTACATGGTTTCCTTCTACGACGAGATCGCCGTGGAGCAAGCCGTTCAAACCAAAGAGGCCCTCGGCGGCGAGGTCACCGTGTTGTCCCTCGGCTCCAAAGGCGGCACCAAGGAAATTCGCGAGTGCATGGCGAAGGGCGCCGACAAGGCCGTCGTCATGGTCGACGAAAACTGGCAGGACCGCGATTGCCGGTCGACCGCCAAAACCTTGGCTTGCAAAATCGCTGAGCTCGGTGCGGACCTGGTCTTCATGGGCAAGGTAGCCACCGACCGTGACAACGGAGCCGTCGGCCCCATGACCGCCACGTTCTTGGGTTGGGCTTGCGTCACCGATGTGGTCGCGCTCGAACTCAAGGAAGGCGGCGGTGTAGCCAAGCGCGAAACCGAAGCGGGTATTGAGTCGGTTGAATTCGACCTGCCCGCCATCATCACTTGCAACAAGGGCCTCAACGAGCCGCGCTACGCCGGCTTAAAAGGCATCATGGCCGCCAAGAAGAAACCCCTCGAGGAAGTCGACGTGAAAGGCGTGGACAACCAAGCCCAAATTTCCAAAGTCAGCCTGCCCGCGCCGCGCAAAGAAGGCCGCATGGTCGACGGCGTTGACGCCCTCATCGAAGCGCTTCGAAACGAAGCCAACGTCCTCTAGTCCAAAGCCCCAATACCAAACATGTCAAACTTCATCGTTTACGTTGAGCAGCAGGACGGAAGCCCCCGCCATGCTGGCCTCGAAGCCCTCGGCGCCGTGCACGCCGCCGGCGCCACCGCCACCGCAATCCTTTCCGGAGCCGGCGCGCAAGACGCCGCAGGCAAACTGGCGCAAGCCGGTGTGACCAGCGCCATCTGCTTGGACGGCCCCGGTAGCGAAAGCCCCGACGCGCTTGCCAAGGGCATCGCCGAAATCGTCAGCGCCCAGTCCGCCAAGGGCTTCCTCGCCGCCGCCACCTCCAAGGGTCGTGACTTGGCTCCGCGCATCGCCGCCCACCTGGACTCCGTGCTCTTCTCCGACGTCACCGGCCTCGAAGCCAACGGCGACGCCTTCCAAGTCACCCGCCCCTGGCTGGCTGGCAAGGCCATCGCCACGTTGACCTCCAGTGCGGCCGTGCTGTGCGCCACCACGCGCTTGAACGTCTTCCTAGCAGCGGACGGCGGCAGCGCCCCCGCCGTGGAAACGCAAACCCTAGCCGAAGCCGGCAAAACCCGCGTGATCGGCCTGGAAGCCAAAGCCAAAGCCAAGCTCGATGTCATGGAAGCCCCGATCGTCGTCTCGGGCGGTCGCGGACTCAAGGAACCGGAGAACTTCTCCATCATCGAAGGCTTGGCTGATGCTTTCGGTGACGCCGCCGTCGGCGCCAGCCGCGCCGTGGTCGACGCCGGATGGCGTCCGCACTCCGAGCAGGTCGGTCAAACCGGCAAGACGGTTTCGCCCAAGTTGTACTTCGCGATCGGTATTTCCGGAGCCATTCAGCACCTGGCTGGCATGAAGACTTCCGGCACCATCGTCGCCATCAACAAGGACGCCGATGCGCCAATCTTTAAGGTTGCCGACTATGGCCTCGTCGGTGATGCGATGGAGATCGTTCCCGCGCTGACCGCAGCCGTGGCCAAGATCAAAGCGCAGAGCTAAGGCCCTACGACTTCGACACAAGGCCCGGAGCGCTGTCCTCGACAGCGCTCCGGGCCTTTCTTTTGCTTGCCGATACCAAGCTTGCGGGGCTCCTCGACGATTAAGCAGCAGGGTTCGCTTCGGTCGCTTAGACTGGGTCCTCCATCAACCTTGCTAACATGCTCATTCTTAACATCCTTCTTCTCTGCACCCTACTGGGCGGGTTCCAGCAAGAGATATCCGCTGACGCGGAACCGACGCCAAGCCCTAAACGGCTCGTCGAAGCCAACTACGCAGTCCAGTTGCCCAACGGAGAGCTGGTGGTTTCCTGCAGACCCGCGCCCGACTGCCCAGCCATACCCGTCTCCGCGCAACTCGTCGATCCCGAAACCGGCAAGGTCCTGGCGATGTTTGCGGACAATGAAGTGGAAATGGGACTCGCCAAGGTGGACCCGAAAGGCGCAGCGCTGGCATTCATCGCACACGGGGACTTACACATTTGGCCGCTCAAAGCAGGGCTCGACGGCGCCGACGAAGCCGTCAAGAAGCGCCGCGCTGAACTGGAAGTCGTGCTCGACTTGGCACCCAAACATGACTGGGGTGCCCAAGATTTTCTATGGACCCACGACGGTAGGTTCCTCGTCACGTGGCCCCAGCAGTTTTTCCACGCCACTCCGACCGGCAAGATTCAACTCTGGAAGCGAACGGGAGAGTTGATGTGGACGGGGCCCATGGTCAGCCAAGCCAGTGTGCACCCCACTCAAAATCGGATTTGCGCTGTAGCGGGGGGCAAGGTGCTCATGGGTTGGCCCCTAGATGAACAAGGCGAGCCGAAGGTGGATGGGATGCGTACAGTGCAACTAGAGGTTGCTATGGACACGATCGCATTCAGCCCAGATGGCCACACCATCGCGGTCGGGGGCGCTAGCGCGCTGCTCCCGAATTACTCTAGCGGCCAGCCCAGGAAGAAAGCTTGGCCGCTGCTATGGCTGCTCGACGCACAATCGGGTGAAGTTAAACTCTCCAAGAAGGTCGAGGGAGTCGACAACGTGATTCCTGGGTCTAGTATCTATCTGTCAGATGTTCGTTGGAGCCCAGACGGAAGCATGCTGGGGGTCAGTCTCGGCAAGGGCCATAGGGTCGGAGCCCTGTCTTCTAAGGATGGCTCGGTCGTTTGGACTGGAGGCCTTCAGGGAGGCCGCATGAACGAGCTCTTCGATACCGGCTGGACGGACTCCGGCATTCTCTTGACCGGCTGGGGATCCACCCGCCTCGTGGATCCTAGAAACCCTGAAAACCCCGTGAAGCTCGAACGGATTGCGCGCGCCACCCTGCTGAACCTGGCTGGCACCGAAGACATCGTTGTGCTCTACGGCTGGAAGATCGCTCGCCTCAACCCGACCACGGGGGAGCTGCGCTGGACCCTGTGACGCCAACTCAAGAATTGAAATCGCCACATGGGATTGAGAACGTACCTGGTACCGCATCGGGCGTTCCCCGATCGGGATGCGGGGTGTTCGAATGCAAGTCGGTTGCTGGGACCCCACGTGGCTGCGGGTCGAAACTGCTACACTTTCTGGCGCTATGAGCCGTTCCATGGATCTGGATGATGTGCCCCGAAGTGGCGGGGGCCGTGCCTTCTGGCTGTGGTCCGCCCTGCTGCTATTGATCAAAGGCCTGTTCGTAATCGTGCTGGCAGACATTTTCTTCTACGGCGAAGAACTGTCCAAGGGGTCCGTGGCCAAGGCCATGATCGACGGCATCCCCGTCGATTTCCATCGCCTGGCCTATCACTACTACGAGGGTGGCGGCTTTTTCATCAGCGGCCTCAAAGCGCTGGCGTTCGGCTTGGTAGGCGAG
>JBLFXY010000016.1:0-22096 GCA_047611645.1 Glaciecola sp. | reverse complement strand
CTTGCCTGGCTGGACCGGAGTGGCGAAAAGCAGCTCGATGTCTGCCTCCCAAAGGATGGCGCTGGCCACTTCCATACCGCGCGCCACGGAGCACAGCTCCAGAAGAGCGATGGCCGGGCCGACGACTGTGTCGTCGCGCAAACTGGGGTTCTGATCGTTGCTTTTCATGATTGCTCGTCCTGATCCACGTGGGAACCGTAACTTCGGTCCCCGAGTTCCATTCGATCGATGATGCCGCAAACAGCGGTTTGGAAGCCGATGTCATGGCCTTTGCCAATGACGTGGCGTGCGGCGCGGCCGAAGACGACCAAAACACGCTCGCCGATGCCGGCCCCCATGGGGTCCACGGCCACCACGCTTTCCGCGGTGCCTTTCCCATGGGCGTCCATGGGTTGAATGATGAGGAAACGCATACCTTGCAAGGTCGGGTCCTTATGGGTGGACCACACGTTTCCAATGACGGTGCCGACTAGCATGACTCTTGTTCCTCGCTTTGGCTTACGGTATCGGCTTGTTGCCAGGACGCGGGCGCTTCCGGCGCTTCCACCTCGTCCACGAGTGCCACGACCGAAGCTTCCAGAGCGTAGTCCCCATCGCCTCCGTAGGCTGCGACGCGCGCGGCTTTGCCGAAGGCTACGAGCACGCGTTGCCCCACGGCTGCGCCAAGCATGTCGGCGGCCACCACTGGCTTGACCATGGGTGCAGCCGGGTCCGGCGAGGTTTGATGGGTCTCCAACGGATCGACCAACAAGAGTCGCTTTCCGTTCAAGTCAGCAACTTTGTGGGTCGCCCAAACCTGCCCCACGATACGCCCTAAAAACACTAGAGCACCCCCGGAGCCAGCTTGCCTGGAATCTCTGAGATCACCCGACGCACGGCTTCTACCGCCATGTCGATCTCAGCATCCGTACCCGCCAGGCGCAAGCGCCCCACGGCTCCATCGGAGCCCAGGCCCACGATGCGAATGGAAGATGTCTTTTCGGCCACATTGGCCGCGGCCAGGACGTGCACCGCGGGGGTGACTTCCAGGGTGTACAAGGTGTCGTCGGCCAATACCAACATGCCCGCACGCGTGCGGTTGATGAGGCTTGCGTGGTGCGAGGTCAACTTGCGAATGACCTCGTCGATCAAGACAGTGGGCCGCATCTGATCTTCGATCTGGCAGCCGATCTCGGACATGATCGCGTCGCACGCTTGGAATACCTGACCCTGATCGGGGCCGTGCACTTCCATGGTTCCGTAATGCCTTTCGGTGATCAGTGCGCCAGGCGTCACATCGCAGGTCTTGAGCGCCACGTCCATCAGACGGTTGACGACCATACCCGGACTCACCTCGACCCAAAACGCGCTCTCCCCCGCCACGGGGAAAAACCCATCCGAGTTTGCGGCGATAGTCGCGGCGACCTGGGGCTGCAGCTGGTCCAGTTGGACCGCACCGCGCAGCTGGATCGCTGTTTTGGGTTGCACCATGGGATTGGTTGAGGCTTAGGAGTCGACGGGCCAGCCGCAGACTCCAAAAACCGCACTTACTCGCCGGAGCTCGGAAGGTAGCTTTCGAGATCGTCCGCGGGGCGGGCGATGATGTGAGAACTCACCAATTCCCCCACGCGACGGGCGCCGACTTGACCGGCTTCGACGGCGGCTTTTACAGCGCCGACTTCCCCGCGAACCATGACGGTCACGAGGCCTGCACCGCTGATTTCTCGCTGAAGCAGGGTCACTTTAGCGGCTTTCACCATGGCGTCGGCGGCTTCCACCGCTCCTACCAGACCGCGGGTTTCGATCATTCCAAGGGCTACTTCGGTATCTTTTTGCATGATGATTGGCTCTTTCGTTTCCTAGTTGGGATAGGGATTTGGTTTGGGTCAGGCGCAGCATGCGCCCGTTGTTTTGTCCGAGTGCGGGCATCCGTTGCAGGGGCCCATGGGGCAGCCAGCTCCGGCGTTCTCGAGCATGTTCTGGATCTCGTTCGGGGTCAGGCTAGCGCCGCTTTCCACGAGTCTGCTTTGCATGCCGTCGTGGGATCGAACCGGGGCGCTTTGATGCGCGCTAGCCGGGGCCAACATGGTAGGACGGGGTGAGTCCGTGGCCTGGCTGGGTCGCGTGAAGGTGGGTGCTGCGGCGCGAGGTGCCGGGGCCGGATTGCGAGGTGCAGGTGCAGGTGCAGCCACGGGCTTGGGCATGGGTGCGGGCATGCGAGCCGAACTCGCCTCAGGAATGCGGAAGCTCGATTGGGAGGAGCTCGCCATGGCTGCCGCACCGGAGCGCATGCCGGGATCACCGGGCAAACCGGAACCGCGCGGGGCGGCCTCGCCCGTCATGGCGGCGGCGCGCTCGTGGAAACGGCGTTCAATGGCCTTCCAATCGCTGCGCGGCGCGGCGGCACGCTTGATGTGAATCAGGTGCCGGGCCGAGATGTTGTCCGAGGTGATGTTGCCAGCTTGGGGACCGCATCCCAGGCTGAAGGAGGGCATCAGGTTCGTGCTGAACCCGGTGGCTCCTTGGGAGCTCGGGCCGTTGACGACGATGCGGCTGGCAGGCTTTTCGAGCAGGAAAGCTTCCAGGGCGGCTTCGTCCTGGCAGTGAATCGAAAGCGTGTGGCCCAAACCGCCACGGTGCAGCATCGAGGTGGCCACTTGGCAGCCTTCCTCCCAGCCATCTACGGTGTGAACCGAGAGCAGCGGGCAGAGAATTTCGATGGCCAAGGGGTAATCCTCGCAAGTACCGCCTTGGGGAGCCAAAAGTACCGTTGTACTGCGTTTCACGTGGAAGCCTGCGGCTTCGGCGATCTTCCAAGGATCTTGGCCTACGACCTTGGGATTCATCGAGCCACCCTTGTTGCAGTAGGCCTCGAGCTTGGCCGTCTCTTCCGGATTGCAAAGGTGTGCGCCGCGGGCGATCAGCGCCTGAATCAGACGGTCCTTGATCGGGGCGTCGATCACCAAACCTTGCTCGGAACAGCACAACGTGCCGTTGTCGAAAGATTGAGATGTGACGATATCCTCAGCCACTTTGATCGCATCGGCGCTGCGATCCACGTAGGCGGGCACGTTGCCAGGGCCGACGCCGTAGGCAGGTTTGCCGGAGCTGTAGGCAGCACGAACTAAACCACTGCCGCCGGTGGCCAGGATCACGGCCACATCCCGGTGCTTCATCAAAGCGCCGGTGGATTCCAAAGTCGGGTTTTGCAGGCAGGTCACCAGATCGGGCGGACCGCCGGCGCGCTGGATCGCAGCACGCAAGACTTCCGCGGTTTCCATGATGCAACGCTTGGCCCCGGGGTGCGGACTAAGCACCATCGCATTGCGGCCTTTGACCGCAATAATGGCCTTGAACAGGGCCGAAGAGGTGGGATTGGTGCTGGGAATGATTCCCGCGACCACCCCCACAGGAGCGGCCACCTCGGTGATACCGCTCTGGGAATCCGCGTTCAGAATACCGACCGTGCGCTCATCCTTAATGGAAGCCCAAGTACCTTCCGAACCGAGCAGGTTCTTGAGAATCTTGTAGTGCACCTGGCCGTAACCGGTTTCTTGCACGGCCAAACGCGCCAGGTCGTGGGCCGCGCGTGCGCCGGCCTCCGCCATGGCTTCGCAAAGGCGATCCACGTCCGCTTGGCTGTAGCCTTTCACCGCTTTCACGGCGGCTTTGGCCCGCGCTACCTGGTCGCGCACCTCTTGCAGTGCGCTAAGATCCTGATCGATTCCCTTCAAAGGACTAAAACTAGGCGTTCGTCACGGGGCGCATGTCGGGCAGAATTTTACCCAGCTGCTGGTGCGGACGAGGGATGACGTGCACGCTTACGAGCTCGCCCACGCGGCGCGCTGCGGCTGCGCCAGCGTCGGTGGCAGCCTTAACGGCTCCCACTTCACCTCGAACGAAGAACGTGACGAATCCGCCGGTGACCTTCTCTTTGCTGAAAAGTTCGACCTTAGCGGCCTTCACCATGGCATCTGCCGCTTCGATCGAGCCGATCAGACCCTTCGTCTCCACCATTCCTAAAGCCATCGGTTTCATGTTGCTTGGCACTCCTTAAGTGCGCGGTTCGAAAGTCGCCCTAGGGGCGATGTGTACGGGTCAGCAATCGTCAGGCCCCGATGGCCTCCGATTGGGCTGGCAGTGTAACCGAACGGTCTAGCCGCTCGCTATCCCAGGAGGCGGTGAATATTGCGAACCCGACACCCGCCGCTGGCCTCAGCGGTTTGGGCTGCTAGGATCTGGCCATGAATGCGCCCCCTGCCGACCGCCCCCCTAGATCTCCCCGCAAGGGGTACTGGGCCCTGGGTGCCATGGTCTGCGGCGCGGTCCTGTTCGCACTCTCCTGGAATGATGTGCTTCCGGGGGGCTGGACCCTGAGGGGCTGGGTCGAGCCCCACGCTAGCCGGGAGGCCCGGGTGCGCCAGATCCACTCCCAGAAGCGCCTGGATTTGTTCGCGGGACAGAATCGGTCCGCCCCTACGGGCTCCATCGTGTTCGCCGGCTCCTCGGGCATCGAGCGCTTCCCCCTGGCGAGGCTGTTCCCAGGTGCCCCGACGCAAAACCGGGGCATTGGCGACGAAGCTTGTGGGCAGTTCATGGATCGCTTGCAAGCCACCCGGCCCTTCGCTCCGGCAGCGGCCTGGGTGCTGTACTTGGGTTCGCTCGATTTCCGTAGGTTGAATTCCACACCGGAAGAAGTGCTCCAGCGGGTGGAGCGCGCCATCGAAGCGGTGCGGGGTGACCGGACCGACTTGCCGATAGCCCTGATCGGTATCCTGCCAGAGCAGGACATGCCGGAGGCCATGGTGACACGCCTGGCCCAAACCAATGCCGGATTGGCGCGGCTGTGTGCCCGAATGGAAGTCGCCTTCGTGGATACGGCGCGCGCACCGATTACCCAACCCGATGGCACCCTGAGCGCCACCCACGCGTCGGACAAGTTGCACTTGAACCGAAAGGGGTACGACGCCTTGGCAGGTTGGCTCCTGGAGGCCAGCCTCCCCATCGCAAAACTACTGCAAGCCAATTAAGAACAGGCCGCCAACGAATGGGCGGCCTGTTTTATAAACGTGCTCGGTTGCTAGCGCGCGCTGTCCAATAGGACGGCTCCTACTTCTTCTTGGCTTTGAGTCCGTTCGCAATGTAGTCGAGCCACTTCTCCTCAAACTCATCCAAGTCGACCTCGCCCCACGATGCTTTCATGGCGTCCTCCCAAACTTGATTGCGTTGGGAAGTCTTGAGGTCGGAGCGGTCGATGTTCCTTTCCTCCTCTTTTAGCTCACGCTTTTCGTCCTTGGCGACCGCTTCACGCTCCGCCAGGATCACGGCGTACTCGTCCGCGTAGCCCTTGAGAAGAGTGTCCATGTAATTGGGAATGACATTCCCCCATTCCTTCTGCCAGTATTGCTTGGGCACCTTGCCCAGCGCGCCCTGCCGCAGCATGTACACGATGGACCAGGACTGGGCGTAGCAGGAAATGTTCTTGGGGCCCTGGGATTGCCACTGAATGTGTGTGAAATTGAGGTGTTTCCTCAGCGAGACCATGTCGCCAACATCCACCATTCTTTTTGCCTCGGGCAAGCGATTGATGTCGTTGGATTCCGCTTCCGGTTTCACGTAGGCCTTGCCCTTGTACCAGCTAGCTCCGGCGTAGTAATCGCCGTGGCCCTCGTCAAACCAGCGGTGCGCTTCGGAGCGTTGGAACAGGAAGTGGCAGTACTGGTGGAAGGCCTCGTGGCTCATGACGCCATAGGTCAGCGCGTCGCGTTGCTTGTCTTTTACGCCACTGTACAGCACCAATTCTTCGGTGCTCGGATTGAACCAGCCGGCCACGCCCCGACGCGTGCCGCCGTATTTGTGAAATTCTTCGGGCGTATCGCAAATGCGCACAACCGAAACCGCTGTCAACTCTTGGCCAAATTTAGCAGGCGGGAAGTCCTTCTCGAATAGTTTGCGCGAACGCTCCAAACGGGTGATCGCATTCTTGATGAACGCGCCGCGCTTGGAGGAAGTCTTGATGATGTACTTCTTAGAAGGCGTGGGCACGATGCGCCAGTTCTTATACTGGGCGTCCTTCACCTTGTGGTACTTCACTAGATCGGCATAGTCCATACTGGACGGATCCACCTCGTTTGCGAGGGCCGTGCGCTCAAAGGATCGCCCGCTCTTCGATTGCATCTTGAGCCACTTACGACCCGCTCTCTCGCCCGTAAAGCGCTCGGCCACGAAGTACAAAAGGTGCACATCCGCACGCGGGCCCGGGTAGGAAAAAGCGTCCACTACGTGTGCGCCAATGCGCCACTGTCTGTGACGTCCCTGCACTCCCTTAACCTTGAAATCCTTATCGATCTGGGTCCGTGAAGGACGAAAGCGATCGCTGAATTGCAGAGCAAGGTAATCGGTCAGCTTGGGCCGCTTGGCGAGCACGGCGGACTCGCCCTTTTCCTTCTTGGTCTTTTTGGCCTGGTAAGGCCCGCCTTCGTGTCCCGAATCATCGTCGAGTTGCAGCACATAAACGCTAGCTCCCGACTCTTTCAACTCGCTATCCATAAAACACAGGATGCCGTAGGCCTGCAGGCCTTCGCGAGCGGGCACGATGTCGAACTTGCTCGGCGGCCGAAATTTAAAGCCGTTGATCTTGTCCTTATAAAGGGTCTTGGCCAGGCCCTGTGCATGCGCTTCGCCCGACAAAGCAAACAGGATGCAAAAGGATACGAGGGCGACCCATAACCCGAAACCGCGTTGTGTTTTCATACAAAGCTCTCCAAACAGACAATCGTCGAAACACGAGTACACCACGCCCCCTGACATCCGGCAAGGCATTTCGCCCCTGCCTGACACACTCGGAACGCCCCCCCCCTGAATAGCAAGGGAGTCCCGCATACCAGGACGATTACGGTGTTCGCATCGAAGTCACAAATCCCGTGAGTCCCATGACGCTAGTCCCTAGAAGGGTGAATTCCGATCTAGGGACGAACGGGTGATCCCCCTCAAAAGCAAACCAACGGCTGATGGCCTGCGCGGCGATCACGCGATCGTTTTCACCGAAAGCGAAAAGCGTGTCATTCGCATGGGCCTGCGCATGGGCCTGCGAATGGGTGAGAAGATCCTGCCCTTGCCCTCAAGCGTATCGCGTGGGTGACTGAATCAACTAAACGAAGCAGATCGCCAGTAAGGCGAAAGCAACCAGCCAGTAGCTTGCGCACTTGGCGACGACTACAGAGAGGGAATTCGCCCGATTTGAATCTTCGGGGTTCAGCCAAGTGGGTTGCGTTCGGATTGCGGTAGACATAGTCATGCGGTGCGGCAGGCATGGGTGAGTTGGAAAGAACGAGTTCTGTCTCACTCCTTAATACGCAGAGTGAGATCGATTCCGCCAAGTAATTCTAAAAACTATTGTCGATCCGAGACCGCTGATAAGACTCGAGCGAAAGCCCCCCCCTACAAACCCAAATCAGGGCGGGTTAGGAATATGTCATTTAGAAAACGGGCCGTAGTCTTAGGGTGGCGCAAAGTTCGTTTGAGCGCCAAATCGAACAGCAACGGGTTGAAGTCGTAGAGCTCGCGCAATGCGTCCATATCGGCGGGATCGATGAGGCCGGCCTTGGCCAGTGGCTTTAGCTGGTAGAGGATATTGATGCCAGGCAAAGGCCAATCGCTTCCATTGAGCAAGCGCCCGTGCAGATCTTGGCGCTCCAACAATTCCACCAAACCATGCTCGAAGTGATTGACCTGGGTCAGGGTGGAAATGTCTCCAAATAGCTGCTCCTTGTATTGGGGCTCATCCATCAAGCGCAGCCACAGTTTGAAGTTCGGCTGATCGGGCCGGTCAGGGAAATCCAAGTCCGCGCCACTACCGGTCGTCGCGCAGTGCGCCACGATAATGCGCAGACCCGATTCGAGCGGGCGCCGTAGTCGCAAGGGGTTGGCTAGGTGCCCCCAATCTCCGGTCTCCATGGCTTCTTCACGACCGCAGTGAACGAGCAGGATCAGGCCCAAGCGCTTCATTTCCGCATAGAACGCATCGCAGGAGGCGCTAGCCGGATCGATGTTCTGCGCGCTCGGCAACCACTTGATCAGTACGCCTCCCGCGGCTTTAGCCTCGCGCAAACGTTGCAAGGCATCTGGACGCGCGGGGTGGATCGAAGCGACGGGATGGAATCCAGCTCCGGCATGTGAAGCGACATCAAAAGCGTAGGTGTCGGGCACATGGAACGCCGACCACTCGGGCAGCGGAGCCCCTTCGCTATCGCAGGCGTAGTCAAACGCCAACAAGTGGAACTGACCAGGAACCGGCATAGCCTCCGCCAACCGAATGGCGCCTGCAGCAAACTGCGCATCGGGATCTTCAGCCGCCAAGTGCCCCGCCGAAAGATAGGACTGAAAGCGCACCCAAGCCGGCGGATACTTGCGCGAAAGCATGCGCGGATTGACCCAACAATCGCTGCCGATGCCGCGCCCGGCCAGATGAACGTGTACGTCCAACAACTTGTGGCCGAGCAATCCTTCCAGCAAGGGGTCCAAGAACTTTTGGGTCTCAGCCGAAAGCGCTCCGCCCTCGAGCGCCGTCCAGTCGGAAGTTCCTGCGAAGGTCGAAACCCAGCTGGGCAAAGTGGCATACGCCAACCCCAGGGCCAGCAACAAGGCCAGGCCACTTTTCCAAATCCGCCCCATTATGGTTTTCCCTCTTGAAGGACTTGCGCTGGTAGACACGCCTCAATAACTCCTGAAAGCGTCCTGGTCTAAACTGCGTTGGTGGTGGGAGCTCAAACCCAATGCCAAACCTAGGGCCAAGAAAGTGGTTAACAACGAGGACCCACCTGCGGATATCAATGGCAGGGTCAATCCGGTCATCGGCAGCAGCCCCACGTTCACGGCCACGTGAATGAATACGTGGGCCCCGAAGTAAATGGCGATGCCCCCCACAACCAAACGACTGAATCGATCGCGCAGGCTGGCCGCGCTTGCCATCAAGAACAGAACCAATGCCGAGTACAGCACCAGCAGTAGGCTGGCGCCGAAGAAACCGCCCTCCTCGGCGATCACCGCAAAGATCGAATCGCTATCGCGCTCAGGCAGGTGCCCGGCGCTGTTGGCCACGCCCTGACCCAAGCCCTGGCCCCACATGTCCCCGTTCCCGATCGTCAATCGAGCCTGGTATTGGTGGTAACCCGCGCCATTCTTCATGGCGATCAAGTCGGCGGGTTCGTAGGACGCCACCCAGGTTTCCACCCGACGCCATTGGTAGTCCTTCACCAAGCCCCCGCTGAACGCAGCCATTCCGATCAGCACGCCGCACATCACAAAGCCGCCCAGCACGGCAGCGCGCGCTCCAGCCAGATACAGCATGCCAAGGGTGATCGGGATGAGCGTCATGGCCGTGCCGAGGTCCGGTTGTGCAGCCACGAGCAAGATGGGAAGTGCTGCCACACACAGGGGAGCGATCCAATCTTTAGCGCGCTCCAAGCGATTCGAGGCGAGCAAGCGCGCCAGGATGAGGATCAAACCCAACTTGGCCAACTCGGAAGGTTGCAAGTCAAACTTGGGCAGCTGGATCCAGCGCCGCGCGTTGTTGCGCTCATTGCCCACAAACATGACCGCGAAGAGCAAGGCGATCGAGCCAGCGTAGATCAACGGCGAATAGCGCTTTACCCAAGCCGGCCGAAGCAACATGCCCACAAGAATCAGGGGCGCGGTCAGCAGCACCTTCTCGCGATGCCCCGCATAGTTTACGCCACCGGCCAAGCGCAGGTGCGCATCCTCAGCCCCTTCCATAGCGCTCAAGAACAGCATGCCCGAGCCGAGCAGGATGCCGGCCAGAATGAAGATGTGCCAATCGACCGCGAACCAACGCACGTTGGAAAGCGACCAGGGCGAGCGCTTGGAGGAATCACTCGAGTACAGGCTCATCGCACGCCCTTGAGGTAGGCCTTAATCGTAGGATGCTGCAGAAACTGCGCCATCACGTAAACAGAACTGTGCGAAGAGGTTGTCGAGGTGTCGTGCACGTAAACGGCCACGATCAATTTCGGATCGTCCGCCGGCAGCCAGCCCACGACCCAGGTGTGCTTGCGCACGCCGGGGATGAATTCGGGAATGTTCCCGTCCCTGTCTACTTTTTGCAGCAGGTTCGGGACCATACCTAATTCTTTCCCTTTGTAATCCGCGCTGCCGGTCTTGCAGACGAAGCGCATACCGTCCAGGTCGGTCTCGCTCAATCCTTTTTCAAAAGCAGAGCCTCCATCCACGTTGGCCACCTGGTCCATGGCACGACGCACAATGCCAAGATTTACCGCATCGATAGGCAAACTCTGCCCCTCCGACGCCCACTCGCGTCCGCCGATCGATTGCACCACTCGGATGGTGGGCAGGACGCCCGTGGCCAAACCCGCATAGGCGCGCGCCATCTGCATGGGCGTCACCGTCACATGGGTCAGCCCGTTCGCCAAACGTTGGCGATGGATGCGACCGAAGGACGCTAGCTCCTTGTAGCTATAATCCTCGAGCCAACCCGAGCGCCCCTGCCTGCCTAGGCTCATGATGCCCGTACGCTCTCCTATTCCGAAAGCATGAAACATCTTCTGGAATTCGGTTTCATCGTAGAGCGTATCCCCCACCTGCGCAAAGTAGGTGTTGCACGAAACTCGAATCGCGTAGCGCAAATCGATATCGAACTTACCCGCCTCCGTATTGCCCTGATGGGAGTGCCCCCAGTAACGGTGACAACTCACGCCCCCGTACCCGGAGCCCTCCTTGGTCTTATAATCCGTAAGAGGGTTGCAATTCACCCGCGGCGCATCCGGGTTCATTCCCAGCTTTTGAAGGGCCCAAGCTGCAACCATGGGCTTCATGATTGAACCCGGCGGCAAGAATTTAGGCTTGCGCAACACACGATCCGTTGCAAAGCGCCTTTGGTCGTCCTGGTACGGACCCGGCTCTGTAGGAAGTACAGGGGCCGACGCCGCTGCCAGCACTTGACCGTCGGGTGTGATCGCTACGATGGCGCCCACAGGATTTTCAATCCAAACCATGTCCGGCTTCTCTTCACCCGCCGGCGGAGGGTTGGGATGATTGATTACTTGCTCCGCCGCACGTTGTATTTCCATGTCCAACGTCAGTTCCAGGTCCAAGCCATCCTGCGGTTTTCGGTACAAGGCCCGACGGCCATTGCTGCCGGTGCTTTGCTGCAGTCCAATCACTTCGCGGAATCCATTGCGCCCACGCAGCTCCTGATCGAAATACCCTTCGATACCGCTTCCACCCACTGTTTGACTCGGTAGGAAACTGTCCGCCGCCGCCTCGGTCACGAAGCTGCGATCCTGTTCGTCCAACTCAACCTTACGCCAAAGTGCCCGCGCCTCAGCCTCTTGCCCACTACGTTCGAGCAAGGACACCAGCTGTGGAGAACGAACCTTTCCGATCCAGTTAGCTGCGAGCAAACGGTCGGGCTGCTGCGCATCGTCGTTTCCCTCAAGGGCATTCCTCGCAAAAGCGCGCGAACGCACGCTGTTCACCTGCAGCCCCACGTAGTCCATGTGATAGCGCTCCACATGGTGTACGAGTGCGTCGCTCGGCTTGTCCGTAAAAATCAGCGGCCGCGAACTCATGTCCTTAATCACGTGATCCCGGTCCTCGAGCGCTCCGCGCACGCAGTCCGCATTGAAGAGCACTGGCTGGGGCATACCTTGCAAGACCACGCCCACCTCGTAGTCGAGAGACTCGTTCCAGACCAACAGCACATTCTTGATAGGATCCAAGTCGCCCGGGCCCCAATCGGTCCGCCTCGCGGCCCCCTTGCCAGGAATGGCTAGGAGAGCTCGCGCAATCAATTCGGTGGCGGCGCGTCCGCCAAAATTCGACTCCGCCGGACGTAGACAGGCTTTAAGCAATTCAGAGCCGGATAAACCGAGGCTGCGCAATTCTGGATCCTGGAAGGGCAAAACCCAATCGGGCTCGTAGTCGCTCAGTTCCCAGTCCTCCAAGATATTAGGCAGGTCCGCCAAGGTCCGCAGCCTGTCGGCCGTGCGCCAAGGCGTCACCAGTTCCTTGCGCGGATCCGGCCGGTCCGCCGGATGCACAAACTCATGGGCCAAGGAATCGAGCACGCGATCCACCTGACTGCCCGGCGCCAATTGCATACGTGCAAACACATATCCGGCCACGTAGCGATCCACATCGTGGGCGTATTGCCCACCGCGTTGCACCAACCACGATTCGAGCCGCACGTCATCCCAGTACAAACACTTTTTCAGCCAGCCCAGGTCGAATCTGCGCAGGTTTTCAGGCGCTAGGTGGCGTGCGGGAAAGCCGGCCGCGATTTGAAACAAGCGATCGGCGGCCTTATTTTCCGACTGTTCACGGGCGCGGTCGAGGACCTGCACCACGCGTTCCAGGTTTCCCGCCGGAAGCCCTAATTCACCCCCCTGTAGCTCCGACCAGTCCACCAGATTTCCAAGTTCCTCCAGGTGCAAGATCGATCGATCCACACGCTCGCGCAATTCCCGCTGGAGGCGCTGAATAGAAGAACCCAGGACCTCATCCTCCCGGCGACGCAATTCAGCAACCAGTTGGGCATACGACTCTCCCGACCGATCGCTGTCCCGCAGGTCGCGTAACGCCTGCCATTCCTTGCGGGTGACCCCCATCAAACGCTCGATGTAATAACGCAGGGCCTGCGCCCGTGCCGGTCGGCGTTCCTCGCGACGTGCCCCGCGGCGATCTTTCTCGGGCAAGGCTGGAATTTCCACGCCCCCAAAAGACAAGGTTCCGCCACGAGCGAAGACCGCAACCTGATCCGGAGAAAGCCCGGTCAAATGGTCCGCCCAACGCGCAGCGTCTCCGCCCGATACCTCTTGCAAATCCACCGGCCGCATCAGGGTCAATGACATGAGCTGCACGATATTCCCGAGGGGATGCCCGCGGCGAAAGTCGCGCCAAACGAATTCGATTTCATAGCGCACCTGGTCGACCACCCAAGCGTCCCCGTTGCGATCCAGAATGCGCCCACGCTGATAGGGCACGCGGTGTGCGCTGCGCTCCAAGCTAGCGGCTTCTCGAGCCCAAATATCATGCTCCCCTACGCTCACCTCATGCAGGCGTGTGATCAGGAAAAGTAGGGCGAGAAGAACAACCCCCATCGGTGCAGCAAAACGTCGCAACATTAGATTTTGGGCCTTTTATACAGGGGAGACAAACCAGGCAAGCGGGCCAGCAACACTCCGAACATGCCCACCAGCGCACAGGTCACCAGCGCGGGAGCCATGGAAGCGGAGAGGAGTTGGGACAAATCTCCGCCCCCGGAATTCGACCCGGCTAAGCTGCGGTTGCGCGCGTGCATGACCCATTGACCCCAAACCGACATGCCCGTAGCACACAGAAATGCGATCACGGTACGCGGCACCACCCCGCCCACATCAATGCCCTTGCGCAGACCTCCAACCAAAAGGGAAACCGCTAAGAAGGCCGCCAAAATCGCTGCGGGAGGATCGGTGGAGAAAGCGATGCGAACGATCGCCATCACCAGAACGACGGGCAGAATCCCGGTACGCGGCACACGCACCGCCAAGGCGACAGCCAGGGCGATGGTCAGATCGGGCATCAAGATGTACTTGGATGCGCTGCCCGGATGCACGCGGTAAACGAGCACGAGTTGCACGGTGAGCATCAACGCCGACCAAATGGCCAGCATGCCCCAGGAGATCCAACGCGGATTCCTCATCGGCTGCGCCTCACGAATCGAGAGGGGCCCTCGAATTGAAACAAGGAAAGGTTGTTCAAAATACGGCTATCGGGCGGAGGCTCCACCACCAGCAGATGCGGACCGGGTCCGGGCGGCAACCAGGCGTCTCCGATCAGGAGGCCACGCGGCACACCGGGATCTCCAGAACCCGTGTACAAACGAGCAAGCTCGGATTCCTCGCCCTGCAAGGGAAGCGTCGCTTGCCAACTCATAAGCAGCTGCCCTTCTTCGTTGCGTCCGGCACTCACGAGCCGGCCGAGCACATGCGTCTTCTCGCTCATGCCCGTACCTTGCCAAAGCGCAATAGCAGGAACGTGGAAACCCAGATCGCCCGGCCCCGCCACATCCGAAGTGAAGGGTCCGGTGCGGATCACGCGCCCCACCAAACGCACTCCACTCGCCAGGGCCGCATTTTTCTGCACCCCATCGAGGAAGCCACTCAAGAGCTTGCTGCCCTCGCGCCAAGGCGCTGCATCCTCCATAAGGCTGCGCACAATGGGTACCCAAGTGCCGCGCTGTGGATCGGCGAAATCCTCTTCCCTGACCTGCTCCAGAGGTATGCCCGTATGGATCAAAACCTGATACAGGCCACTCTCAAAGTCCACGTCGGGAACCACTCCGAGCAATTCCATGCGGGTGGTTTCGTCGAGTTCTGGAGCCCGGTGTAATTGCCCCAAACGGAATCCGTTGACCAACCACGCCTGATCTCGACCGCCACCTACGGCTTCCGAAACCAAAACATTTCCACTATCGAGCAGTCGATTGGAGGGATGGTGCACCGCCAATACTTGGCTGGAGCCTCCCAGGGCAAAGTCCTCCGGCGCCAAGAGACCGCCCACCACGAAATCCGAGTCGCTGTCGTTGTTCTTGCTTCCTCCCACAAAGCCCTGGGCGCCGATGCGCGACTTACTGGCTGTGATCAATTGAACAGTGACGTCTTCGAAAGAGCCTCGACCACTGCGACGCTCTTCCACCCTGGTCACCAAACCTACGAAGTGGTCCCCGGTCGTCACCGGTTGTCCGACCTGGGCCAAACCGATGCGCCACACTCGAACCAAGAGGGAATCGAGCTGGCCCTTGGGGCGCCCTACCGCCTCGGCACGCAGGGCGATGCCACTGGGCAATAGGACTGATTGGGGAATGGCTTGACCGAGCACCAATTGCTCCAGATCCAGACTCTGTTGCGCCTCCATGAGCCGCAGCTGCTCCAGATCGGAATCGGACGCTTGCGTCTGCCCTGCGTTCCAAAGGGGCGTGCCCAAGCGGAGCAATAGACGCGAAGGCGCCCCCACCCAATCGACCGCCCGGTCGATGGGTGCGATTGGCCAAACCGCTAGCGCTGCTAAAGCCAAGCAGGCCACGGTTTGCATGCCCCCCATGCGATGTCTCCCCATGGCGCCATTCTGCCGATTCGCCCCTCCCGATGCACCTATCTGATACGGGGTTACCCGGGGGTAACCCCCGTGGTCCTGGAATCGCCCTAAGGATGCATAAACCCGACCGGGAAGCCCCGGGACGGGCCTTCTGGGAAGCGCCCCCCTGGCATACAATTTGCTCTGTTCGGGGGAGTCCTTCCCCCGTGCCCCCTGCCATGAAATCCCAAGTGAGCAAACTCCATCTCCCCACCTTGGCCCTGCTTGCCTTGACCTTCAGCTGCCACTCGCCCAGCGGTGAGGGCACTGGCGAGTCCGGCCAAAAGATCCATGCCAACGGCATGCAAGAGGCCCAAGCCTCCTCACCCCTCGAAGCTAGCGTGGACGTGCTGGAAATCGCCCAGTCCCACGAGCTTCCCGCCGCCCAAGCCAGCGAGCTGCCCGGTGTGCACAACGTCTTCGAATTGAGCTCCAACATCGTCAGCGGAAGTGAGCCCGAGGGACCCGAAGCCCTCAAAGCATTGGCCGACATGGGCATCAAAACCCTCCTTTCGGTGGACGGCAAGGTTCCCGATGCGGCCACGGCTGCCAAACTGGGTATGCGCTACGTGCACATCCCCATTCAGTACTCGGGCATCGGCGAGCTCGAAATGGCCCAGATGTCCAAGACCTTCCGTGAGCTGGAAGGTCCTTTCTTCGTGCATTGCTTCCATGGCAAGCACCGCGGTCCCGCCGCTGCTGCGGTCGGTCGCTTGGTCCTCGACGCCATCCCTCGCGACCAGGCCATCGCAGAGATGCATCAGTGGTGTGGAACCTCCCTCAAGTACAAGGGACTGCTCGAGACCATCGCATTGGCGGAAGTGCCGGGTGAGCAGACGTCAGCAGCCCTCGCTTTCGACTTCCCCGCAGCCCATGCCTTCGACGGATTCCGCGCGACCATGGTGCCCATGGCACGCAGCTGGGACGAGATCAAGTTCGCGCGCAAGCGCAAATGGGCCCTCAACCCGAACAAGCCGGATATTGTTCCCGCCCAAGAAGCGCTCAAACTTAGTCAGGTTTTCGCCCAGTGCTTGGAGCAAACGGATTTGCCGGCCGATACGGACCAGGTCCGGGGCTGGCTTAAGGATGGCCAAGAAGGGACGGGTGAGCTCGCCCGCCTGCTGGGCGCTCAGAAAGAGCTCGAAGCCAAGGGCGTGGATTGGAGGCAGCAAGCTGAAGACGCCTACAGACTGGTCTCTCAGAGCTGCAAGCAATGTCATTTGCAGTATCGGGACTAGTGGTTTATACGGCGTCAGACGCCGTATAAACGCTAACGGTCGTCTTCTTCGGTGGCAAGCACCTTGCTGAACACGTCGAGCTTGTCGAGGAAGATTCCGGTGCCGCGCGCAACGGCGGTCAGCGGGTCCGCGGCCATGACGGCGGGAACCCCAATGTAATCGGAGATCGCAGCGCCCATGCCGTGCAGCAGGGCTCCGCCGCCAACCAAGGTGATTCCCGAGTCATACAGGTCGGCGGAAATTTCCGGCGGTGCTTCCTCGAGGATGCCACGGATGGCTTCGCAGATTAGCCGGACGGGATGTCCCAAGGCTTCGCGAATCTCGATCGATGTGACCGTGGTGCGACGCGGCATGCCTTGAATGGAATCGCGTCCCTTGACCTCCATGGAGAGTTCTTGCTCCATGTCGAAGGCGGAACCGATGGTGAGCTTGATGCGTTCGGCGGTTTGCTCGCCGATCAGCAGATTGTGGTGCCTACGCAGGTGAGAGACGATGGCTTCGTCCATTTCGTCGCCAGCGATGCGCAAGGAGGTCGAAACCACAGCGCCTGCCAAGGACAACACGGCGATCTCTGTCGTTCCGCCGCCCACGTCCACGACCAGGGAACCCCGGGCTTCGGTAACGGGCATATCGCAGCCGATACCGGCAGCCATAGGCTCATCGATCAGATACACACGGCGGGCTCCAGCCCTCTCAGCCGAGTGGATCACGGCGCGGCGTTCCACGGCGGTGATCCCAACGGGAACCGCGATGACCACCTGAGGTTTGATCCAAGAGCGACCTTCGTGCACCTTCGTGATGAAGTAGCGCAGCATTTTTTCCGTCACGTCGAAGTCGGCGATCACGCCGTGCTTCAAGGGCCGGATGGCCTCAATGGAACCCGGTGTTTTACCGAGCATGGCTTTGGCGGTATTGCCGACGGCCATGCCGTCGAGCAATACCTCGTTGGTGCCTTTCTTCACGGCGACCACGCTAGGTTCGTTCAGGACAATGCCTCGCCCGCGTGCGCACACGAGGGTGTTGGCTGTGCCCAAATCGATGCCCATGTCGACAGAGAAATGCCCAAAGGCCCATTCCATCGGCTTAAAGAGATTCAACATCAAGACTCCCAAGATCGTTGCATTTGACAGATTCGGCCCGTATTGCAGGACCCATCCACGATTACATTAGGTCGAATCGGCTTACAAGCTCGGTCCCCACCGGCTGCTTGTAAGCTCCCCAAACCCTACGTACGCAGTCTAGAAGGGCGCGAGCGCTCGATACAAGACTTTCGATGCCCCTTGAGCGCGCCTTTCCTCCTTTGTCCTTTTTTTTGTCGGCGGTTCGCGTGTTTGGGACGGAACCATGCCACCGGACCAGGCTTGTGAACCCACACCACTTTCACGCCCCCTCAACACCCCTGCTAAAACACAACCGCAATACGGCGCCTGGTGTCCTGACCATTGGGAGAAGGCGCCCAATATACAAGCCCGGCCCGAACGCGTGCGAGACGCGCCCGAGCCGGGCTTGATTGGTGCTTAGCCGGAAACCTCAAAGGCTCCCGGACCTCAGGACCGGTTTAGAAGAACATGCCTTCTGAGTAACCAGCGCGCGCTTTATCCAAGAATAGGAAAGCGGCGATAACCAGGATGGTCGTGAAGAAGACGATGCCTTCCTCAAGACCGAAACCGGCCTCCTCTTCAACCACATCCACCGATGCACGGGGGGTGCGAGCCTTTGAGGTATCTTGTGAGCTGCCACCGCCGGAACGACGGGGGGCGGGCTTTTTGCGAGTACGTGCCATGGTGTGATTTCCTTGGGTGATTACAGGCGAGTAGCGGCCATATCTCCGGTGGAGAAGGCACGGTTTTCATACACACTCTCGACCACAGCGAAGCACATGTTGTCTTCGACGGTATCTACGCGGGCGGTCCCTTTGAATTGGGAGCCTTGGTAGATGCTGAAAACGTAGCCGCGAACGACCCCGTCAGCTTTGCCGCGGTTGATGCCGAGCAAACCGGGCTTGACCGCGTTGGAGACCACGACAACATTACCGCTGATTGCGGGCTGGGCCATGATGTCGGGCAGGTTCACGTTGTACTTACCCACCAGGATGGCGAGCGTCGTCTCGGTCTTGCCCAGGCTCTCGGTCAACGCGTTCAAGTTGGTTTCAAGACCAGCGATAGTGCGGTTGGCAGCGGCCAGGGACTCTTCGGCGACACGTTGGGCGTCGCCTGCGTCCTTAGCAGCTTCGTCGGCCTCGCGGCGAGCGTCGAGAGCTGCGACCTTGTCCTGCTCGGACTGGTCGTACTTGTCCTGGGTCGCTTTGCGTCCTTCGTCGATCCCCGAGATGGTCTGGGAGAACTTAGAGACGGTGGCTTGCGCATTAGCGCTCTTCTCGCGCTCCAGGTCCAAGTCGGAGGCGAAGCGGTCCTTGGCGAGCGCGTTGGAGTCGCGATCCTCGCGGAGACGGCCACCGGACTCCTTCAAGGAAGCGACTTCGGTGTTGAGATTGGCGATTTCCGCGTCCTTGCCTGCAAGCGCCTCATCCGAGGTAGCCTCCAGGGTCTCATGCTGATCCTTCCAGTTCTGGTCGGCGCTCATGAGGTTGGACGCCCAGCCCAGGACGAGGGCGGTGAGAAGCAAGTTCAGGACGATGAAAATCCGTGCGATCGAACTCATGTTGGATCCGTAGTTGGGTGGGGGGAGTGATCTGACTTTGACAGTCCCCAGACGACAGATGTCCGCTTTGCGGAACCCGACTGGATGGGGGAAAAAATAGTCGCTGTCCCGAAGGACAGCCCGAAAGGCGATTCAAGCTCCGCGGAGTGCGCGGGGCCCAAGCCTTCCGATCGAGCGGAGAGCAACTAGGATTGGCCGGCGAGTATAGGAATGAGTCCTTAGGGGGGTCAAGCCCGCTCATGGGTCTCATTACAATCTCGTCCGAACGAATGCCCCTAACCTCTAGGCCGACCGGGGTAACCGACGGCGGGTGCAGAAAAGCATAATCGCGAGACAAAGCCAGTAGAGCCCCGCCTGAATGGGCCAAGAACGCACATATGGGGTCTTGGGAGGTGAATCCCCCGACCCCACCCCCCCACCCCGGGCCGGCACAGGGACGGTCACACGCAGGGTTCCGCGCACCATTTTGTGCTCTCCATCCTGCTGCAAAAGACTCAAAATTCGTCCGTCGGCTCCCACCAGCGCACTGGATCCGGAGTTCGTGGCGCGCAGAATGGCTCGTCCACTCATGATTGCAGCCAAGCGAGTGAAGGCCAGCATGTGGTCCATCAACACGCTGCGTTCGTACCACGCCTCGTTGCTCGCAACTATGTGAAAGTCCACTCCAGCCCCCCCATGCACGTCCGTAAAGGGGTCATCAAAGGCGTTGTCGTAGCAAACCAGCGTCCCGACCCGCCACGAGCGCCCGTCTCGCCCCTTGAAGGAGAGCACCGTCGATTGATCATCGGAGACGAAATCGGGGATGTAGCCCCCCACTTCCTTGATGGTATTAAGGAGAAACGGCACGTGGGCGGCGGGGAACGGATCCTCGGCTGCGGGCACCAGGTGAACTTTACTGGCCAATAGCCCCGGTTTGCCGTTCGCATCCCAAATTCGCGCGCCATTCACCCTCCACAGGAATCCGTCGCGCTCGACCAGGCCTTCCACCCCGCTGAAAATCGGAGTATCCATGGGCAGGGGTGCGCGGCCCTGGGCCAACGCCTCGAGCCATGACTCCGGGTAACCCCGCTTGATTAGCCCTTCCGCGAGCATGTTTCCCTGCAAGTTTCGACCTTGCAGCACTTCTAGGGCACTTTTTAGACGCCAAACCTCCTCATCAAGGATCCGTGGCGTCCACACGCGACCTGAAAATTCCGGCGCATTGGCGCCGTTCTCAAAAGCCTCAATCGCCGAAGGCTCCACGGAAAGGCCCTTCATCATGGTCTCGCCAAAGGCTACCAGGTCCGGCTCGGGCTCCCCGGCCTCCCGGGCTTCGGCCAACCCTTCCACCAGGCACTGCACCGGATCCACCAGTAACGTGTGCCAATAGTCGGCGGAATTGGCCTTTAAGCTCTGCTCCAGACCGGGCGTCAGAACCACGACCCGGGGACCCTCAACCATCTCGGGCGCGGGCACAAAAGCGCCGGCTAAGACCATGGCCAAGGGGGCTCCCAAGCCAACGACATGGGACATCCACGCAGCTCCCTGGGGCTTGCGAAAACGATCGACCACCCAACCCGCAAAGGCCGCCAAAGCGAAGGAAAGTCCCCAAACACCGAAGGTACGCGCTCCCGAAGAAAACCAAAAATCGGCGTGCGTGAGCGTCCCCATGCGCCACCAACCAAAGCTCCAGGGTGCAGGCACGGTGAAGCGCACGATCTCGGCGGCCATCCATGCCATGGGCGCGGCCAAAGCCAGCGGATAGCGACCGGCTAGACGCCTTAGTAATACGCCCCCGGCGACCAGATAAAAGGCGGGCACAAACCCCATCGGACGCACGGCCCAGGGCAGCAAATAGCGCATCCAAAAGGCAAGGCCACACAGTCCCAATCCATTCACAAACCACTCGAGCCGCTTGGCCCGCGGCCCGGGTAGAGAAACGACCCAGACCCAGGGAATGAGCGCTACGAATGCCAAAAATCCGAGTCCATCGCGGCCCACCAAGCCAGGTTGGGAAAGCAACAGCAAAACCCAGGTCGCGAGCAGCCCAAGCGCCCGGTGGAGTGGACGGATCTCAGGAGGAGTGCTGGTTACGACTTGGGACATGAATGGGTTTGAAGGATGGAAGCCCGCCGGCGCGGGAGATACTGAGCGAAAGCGGGAGATAAACCCCGTTTCCGGATCGTACGAGGAAAGGAACCATAGGGCTCCACGTAACCACGGCAATACTCAGCCAGCCTTGCTGCATGTGGATTTGCGCCCTCGTTCCAAGCCCGTTCCATTCCCTCGTGGGGAATTGGAGCAAGCCTCGAATCGAATGGCCTGGGTATTACAGACCTTTTGCCAGCCTCGACGCAAGACAAGGGTCCCCCATAGGACATGCTATGGGGCCGAGTCCCCTGCCCCTGGGACTCTTGCCTCCACCCCCACCCGCGTTCCCCACGCACACCCCACCCCACCGATGGTTCGACCCCTCCTCCGCCCCCTGCCCGCCCTGGCCCTGGCTACTTTGCTCGTCCTGAGCAGCGCCTGCCAAAAGCAAGATCAAGCCCAAGGCGCCGAGAACAAACCCGGGCTGCAAGGTGAGGTCAAGAAGGAAGCCCCCATCCGAGTCCTGACCGCTCCCGTGCAACGCAAGGAAATGGTACGCACGCTTAGCGTCACGCGCGCCATCGAATCTGTGCAAGAGATCGAAGTCCTGCCGCGCACCACGGGCACGGTCGTCGAGCTCCTGGTCGACGAAGGGGACACGGTAGCCGAAGGCCAAGTCCTCGCTCGCCTGGACCCGCGTGAAGCCCAGGCCCAACGGGACGATTCACTCTTGGCTTTGCAGGAAGCACAAAACAATGGGCCGCGCCTGAACCTAGCCGTGCGTGAGGCAGAGGAACGCGCCAAGCGTGCCGAGCTCACCCACTTGCAGTCGCAACGGGATTTCACACGCAACGAAACGGCGGGCTTTGTGAGTTCCAGCGATCTCGAAAAATTGCAACTCTCCAAAGATCAAGCTTTCCGGGATTGGCAATCCGCCAAACTGACCCACGAAAGCGCGCAGCAGGATTTGGAAAACCAGGGAGCGATCATCGACCGGG
>JBLFXY010000015.1:0-22388 GCA_047611645.1 Glaciecola sp. | reverse complement strand
ATGTCCAAGTCCGCGTCTTCCATGACGATCAGGGCGTTGTTGCCGCCGCACTCGAAGATGCCTTTGCCGAAGCGCGAGCCGACTTTGCCGGCGACGATTTTGCCGACGGCGGTGGAGCCGGTGAAGGAGATCAGGGGCAGGCGCGGGTCCTCGACCATGGGGATGGCCACGTCTTCGTTGCCGCCGATGACGAGACCGCACAGGGCGCCGAAGCCTTCGGCTTCAAGAATGGGGCGCACCACGTTGACCAGGCCGATGGCGCACAGGGGCGTCTTGGGGCTGGGTTTCCAGACGCAGGCGTCGCCGCAGGTCCATGCGAGCATGGAGTTCCAGGCCCAGACGGCCATGGGGAAGTTGAATGCGGAGAGAATGCCGACGGTGCCTAGCGGGTGCCATTGCTCGCGCATGGCGTGGCCGGGGCGTTCGGAGGGCATGGTCAGACCGTAGAGCTGACGGGACAGGCCCACGGCGAAGTCGGCGATGTCGATGGCCTCTTGGACCTCACCCCAGCCTTCCTGGGCGATCTTGCCCATTTCCAAGGCGATCAGCTTGCCCAGGGCGTCCTTGTGCTCGCGCATAGCCTCGCCCATCTTGCGCACGATTTGGCCGCGCAGGGGTCCGGGCATGCTGCGCCAGCGCAGGTGGGCTTCCTGGGCGGCGTCGACCACCTGGTCGTATTGGGCCTTGCTGGCCATGCGAACGCGGCCAATAACCTCGCCGGTTGCGGGACTCCTAGTCTCCAGCCACTCTCCGGTGCACTCCAGCCATTGGCCGTTGTACGCGCCGGATTGGTCGCCTTCGATTCCTAGTTCCTTGAGCCAGTTCTCTTGAAGCTGGGTAGCCATAGTTGATTCCTTCTTTATCGATCGGGTTTGAGCCCCCCCGGGGCCCGTTTCGGAGCGGCCAGGATAGGGTCAAAGAGGGCCGGGTGATACCGGGCCTGGACAAAATCCTGTTGGCCCGTACCCCGCCGGGGCTCCAAGAGGCTAACCTACCCGCCGCAGCCCCTACGGGTACCTGCAACAAGTGGGGCTCCAGCGGTGAATGTCCGCTCGAGCTCCCTAATTTTTGACCGCTCCGGCCACCCGTATGGCCCCGCGAGCCCCAGCCTCAACCCAAGCACCCCACCAACCCACCCTCGTTATGGCAGACAAGATCATCTACCAAATGCAGGACCTGCATAAGTTCTACGAACAGCGGGAAATCCTGAAGGGCATCACCCTGCAGTTCCTGGAAGGCGCCAAGATCGGACTGATCGGCCTCAACGGCGCGGGCAAAACCACCCTGCTGCGCATCATCGCCGGCGAGGACAAGGAGTTCGAAGGCGTGGCCAAGCCCAACGGCGACACCACCACGGGATACCTGGCCCAGGAGCCCAAGCTCAACGAGGACCTCACGGTGTCCGAGAACATCGACGTGGCCGTGAGCCACCTGCGCGCGATCGAAGCGCGCTACTACGAGGTCATGAACATCATGGGCGACGCCGAAGGCGCCGAAGCCGACAAGCTCGCCATCGAGTACGACATCCTGCAGCACGACATGGACGCCAAGGGCATCTGGGACTTGGACTCCCGCCTGGAGCAGGCCATGCACGCCCTGCAGGTGCCCCCCGGCGATCGCGATGTGAAGACGCTCTCCGGTGGAGAAGCCCGCCGCGTGGCCTTGTGCCAACTGCTGCTCGAGCACCCCGACATCCTGCTGCTCGACGAACCCACCAACCACTTGGACTCCGAATCGATCCAGTGGCTCGAGAACCACCTGGCCGAGTACGAAGGCACAGTGATGCTCATCACACACGACCGGTACTTCCTGGACAACGTGGTCAATTGGATGCTCGAGATCGAGCGCGGCCTGGCCAAGCCTTTCAAAGGCAACTACTCGGCCTATCTGGAAGCCAAGCAAAAACTCTTGGACCAGAAAAAGAGCAAGGACATCAAGCGCAACAAGGTGCTGGAGCGCGAGCTCGCATGGCTGCGCCGCACGCCCGCGGCACGCACCACGCAATCGAAGTCACGCCTCAAGCGCTACCAAGACATGGCCGCCGAAAAGGCCGAAGATCAGCTCGAATCCATCGACCTGCGCATCCCGCCCGGGCCGCGCTTGGGCGACAAGGTCATCGAGATCCGCGACCTGACCAAGGGCTACACGGACACCCCGCTCTTCGAAGGCCTGACCTTCAACGTGCCGCCCCAAGCCAAGCTCGGCGTTATCGGCCCGAACGGAATGGGTAAGACCACTTTGCTGCGTCTGATCATGGGCATGGAAGAGCCCGACGCCGGCACGGTTGAGATCGGTTCCACCGTGGAGATCTCCATGGTCGACCAGTCGCGCACCGAGCTGAACGACGACGCCACGGTCTTCAACAACATCACCGACGGCAACGAAGTCCTGCCCTTCGGCAACAAAACCATCGACGCGCGCGCCTATGTGGCCCGCTTCAACTTCAAAGGCGAAGACCAACAACGCAAGCTCAGCGAATGCTCGGGAGGAATGCGCAACCGCGTACTCCTAGCCCGCATGCTGCGCGAGCCCGCCAACCTCATCATCATGGATGAGCCGACCAACGACCTGGACCTGGACACCCTGCGCGTCCTAGAGGAAGCCATCGAGCACTACCCCGGCTCCATGATCATCGTGACCCACGATCGCTACTTCCTAAACCGCGTCGCCACCCACATCCTAGCCTTCGAAGGCGACGGCAAAGTGGTCTTCCACCACGGCGACTACGAGTCCTACAAAGCCTGGAAGAAGGCCAACCAAGGCGTGGACCTGGACTCCAAGGGCGGCACCCACCGCCGCTTCACGCGCAGTTAGTCTTCACGCGCATCTCTGGTTGGTTTCATTGAGCCGTTTTGGTGTCTTGGGCGCCACAAGACGGAGAAAATGGAACCAGCCGGGGATTTGAGACCAAGAAGAGAGAGATACGGGTCTGTTCACGCGAAGAAGCGAAGAGCGCGAAGGGCGCGAAACTCAGAACCCAACGCAATTTGCCGTGCGGGCCCGAAGGGCTCGCACGGTTTTTTTAACTATATAGACTCCGGTGCGGCCTTCGGCCGACACCGCAGCACCCACGCCCACCCGGCGCAGGCCGAAGGCCCCCCACGCTTCAATTTTTCCAAGCTAGGCCCCGCCAAAATCCCGTCAAAATCCGGCCCGCCGCACTCTCCGAATACACCCACCTTTCGCGTCCTTCGGCCCTTCGCTTCTGCGCGTGAACTGACCCGTAACTCGCCCAGCCCGGGTCGCAAATTCCCGACCCCACACTATTCTCCAAACCGACACGCCAAAGGCCCGCAACCATCCCACCCAACCAAGCTATGACCCCCACCCGCACCCCAAGAACCAAGTACACTGTCCCGCTACGCTAATCAGAAAACCGCCTCAGAGCCCAACCCCCTGAGCCACTGATGCCTCAATGTTTCCCGCGTCCGCCTGCAAGCCACTCAACGCCGATTCTAGCCCTTCCTAGCGCCCCCAGCTGCCAGGCCCCCCCTCCTGCATACATGCAATCACGTCGTTTTCTCTCCAATTTACTGCTCGCAGCCCTGTTTGTGAGCATGCCACTGCACTCAGGGTGCAGTTCCAGTTCTTCGAGCGCCGTTACCCTGGCAGCGATCAACCCACTCTGTGAATTCACCCCCTTGGGCCCCACCGGCCTTATTCGCGTGCCTTTCTGGAGGAAGCACCTCAAGGACTCCGCAGCGGACTTTGATTTCACGATAGAGCTCGACGCGCCAGCCGGGCCCGACGGCGCGACCATCGACTATGCGTTGAACGGTACGGCCATCGACGGCGTCCATTACTTGGCCCTCTCCCCGAATCCCATCGTGTTTGCGGCGGGCGCGACGCAGGCCACGGTCTCAGTCGACCTGATCCCTTCCGGCCAGTTCTTTCATGAGCGCTCCCTGATGCTCGAGCTGGGCCAAGCCACCGGAGTGACGCTGCACGAGAAATCCCATCGGGCGGAGCTTTGGATCCGGCCTGCGGTGGAGCCGCCGGTCCTGAGCGTGGGCGCTACCACCTATCAGGTCAATGCGGGAGGCCAAGCGAACATTGCCCTTTCTCTTTCTCAAACCAGTCAAGAGCCCGTCAGCCTGCACTACTCGGTCGATGCGGCAAGCGACTTGACCGACTATGTGTTTATGCCGTCCGGCAACGTGGTTTTCGCACCGGGTCAAACGAGCGTCATGCTCCCTGTCGATTTTGGCGCGGCGGCCGCGAGCGGAAGCCAGTTGGTTTTGAACCTCAATCACGAACGCAATGGGGTGCGCTACACCTTGCCCGCGGTCGACCAAGATTTGACCTCCAACACGGATCTTTCCGAGCAGTCCATTCACTTGGACGAGAACATGTGGACCTTCTCCGTGGGAGGCGTACAAGAGTTCGAACACGACGAAGCCCGGCATGTTCCTACGACGGGTTGGGCCATGCCTGGTAGCCCCACCGACAACATTCCTGGTGGTTCCTTCTGGGAGCCAGGCAAGGAGGATCAACAGCTGGTGGATCTGCTTCCGCAAACGGATCTTGATCCGATTGTTGACCCGTTTAGCGGCGTGCCCTTGAAGCTCTACAGCATCGCGGATGCGGCTACCGGCGTGGTTCCTTACCTGCGCAAGAGTTTCAGCGCTACGTTCTGCGGTAGCACGCCGCAGCTCTACAGCCTGCCCGAGTACGCACGTATTTCTTATTACATCGCCTTCCCCAAGGGGCCGGATGCCGCGCGTGCCGTGCCCTTCGTTCGAGTCGGAATACGCATGCGCACGCTGAACTTGAACCACTCGATCGTATTCCGTATCGGCTCCGATGGATTCGATTCCGACGGCAATCCGGTTCCCGTCGTGACCACCACCATGGGTGACATTGGGGTTTGGGACCTGGGCGCGATCGATCTAACCACCGACAAGTTCGGAGTCGTCGAAGACGCGCATGGCGTGCGCTTTTGGCATGCCCACCGCCTCGATGCCAATTTCGCCTGGCCCGACCCCAACGGCGGAGCGGACGTGTTTGAAATTCCGGGCCAGGTGGCCGGCAACCCCATCGAATACCCCACCTGGCTTTCTACCGGAGACGGATCCCTCAACAGCATGGGGCTGCCCGACGTGGACGCTGCCACGGGCATGGGCAACCTTCCCTATGGCTTCTTCTGGGAAATCTCCGACGACGATTCCATCTTCAACGACACCCTAAAGCCCTACTTCCCCAAGCGCGCCAACTTCTGGGAGCCACAAGGCAACGCGGTGCTGACCGCGACGACCTCGTTGACTTTCACCGTGATGTGATCGGGCGTCTGCGCCAAGCCTTACTTGGAACCAACAAGGTGCCAAGGCCCTTGGGACTCTGGATTGCCATCCGAGCGCCAAGATTCTCACATGGGTTCGATCGGCCCCATTCCCAGTGAATCGTCTACAATGGGTCCCTTCTCCCACTTCTCTCCCACTTCGTCCTCACCTCCACAGCGAACGCTTCCCATGCGACTCTCCTTCGGCCTGGGCTATGCCTCTCTGGCAACGCTCATTCTTTCTAGCTCCGCATGGGCCCAATGGTCCCAAGACCCCGCGGTCAACCTACCCGTAGGCGATGCGGCCTCGGATCAAAACCAGGTCAAGCTGGCTACCGACCCTGTCGGCAACACTTGGGTGAGCTGGTTCGATGGCATTGGCAGCGGCTGGGATGTGCGCCTTCAGAAGCTGGACTCGGAAGGCCGCGAAGCCTTCGCCCATAATGGAGTCAACGTGGCGGATCGCGGATTCAGTTCCACCCAAGATTATGGATTGGATGCATTCCAAACGAATGCTTACTTGGCTTTCCGGGATGATCGTTCCGGTTCGACCGAGATTACGGCCGCCTGCATTAGCGGTGCTGGTTTGCCCACATGGGGCCCAAACGGGGTGGCTTTGACCAGTGGTGCTGGTTTCGTTGCTGCGCCTAAAGTTGCCGTGATATGGGGAAATGTGTTTGTGGCGTGGACGGAGAACAGCAGCGTCAAGTTGCAGAAACTCAATCTCGCTGGCGTGGTGCAGTGGGCCACCCCTTTGGATCTAACTCCAGCAACAGGTTCCTACATCGTGGCTGATCTTCAGGGATCCGGCCCGGGCGTGTTTCTGTCAATCGTGCATCAGACGGGAGGCTTCACTTCACCCAAGCATCTTGTCGCGCAGAAGTTTGATCCCGATGGAGTGCCGTTGTGGGGTGCCACCCCCATACCCATCTTCGACGGCGGCTCTTTGCAATTCGGCAACTACCCTGACTTCACAACCGATGCCAATGGTGGCGCTGTGTTTTCTTGGTATTCATCCTCCCCCAGTCTGCAATGCCTGGCCCAACGGGTGGACTCGGCTGGAACGGAATACTGGGCACACAATGGAATCGCCTGCGCCACGACGGCGGGCCAGTTGAGGGTCGCGCCCCACGTGAGTTACGACGCGGTGGGTGATGACGTTTACGTCGCTTGGAAAGAACTCAATGGATCGCAAAGCCAATCAGGCGTTTCTGCGCAACGCATCGACTCCTCAGGTGGTTTGCTTTGGGGCGCTTCGGGCACGGCCCTGAAGGCCCTGGGCGGGCCCGATCACAACTTGGTCCGTATAATCCCGGGGGGGATATCCGATGGGGCCCTCGTTCTTTGGAGCGAATCCCCCAGCTTCGGAAATGACCAACTCTACGGTGCCCACGTGGATGCGGCGGGTTCGATCGACAGGGCGCAATTCGACGTTGCGTCCACTCCCAGCGGAAAAACTCGTTTGGCGGTAACGACCAACGCAGCCACTTATCCGGTGATTGCGTGGAGCGATGGTCGCAACGATGGAGGCGACATCCTGGCCCAGTCCATGACCCCCGATGGGGCCCTGGACACCATGCCAACGGGTTCGGTTTTCTGCGATCAAGTGACCGACAACTCCACGGGCCAGCCCACGAAACTAGTGGCGACTTGGCTCACAGGCAACGGCCTCGGTACCAACCTATCCGATCTTCACTTGGAGATGATCGATGGAGTCCCAGGCCAGCTCGGATACATCCTGATCGGAACCGAAGCGCAAGTGGGGATCCCTGTCAGCAACGGTCACTTATGCCTGGCGGGAACAGGCGGTCAGTTTTTCCGCTACAACGTGGGTGGTACGAATATGAGTTCTATCGGCGGCTTCAATGCGTCGGGAACCCTGGTCAACTCGGCCGGCACCTCGGCCACCGGAACCGGTTTTGACGTGCCCGCATTGATCCCAGGATTCGGCGTCCCCTTCGCCATTGTCGCGGGGGAAACCTGGCACTTCCAAGGTTGGCACCGGGACACACCCGCTGGCGTTGGGTCCTCCAACTTATCCACCGCGGTCAGCGTTCAATTCTAATCAAGTCGTGCGCTTACCCTGCCAAGCAAGCCGCGACCCATTGGGGCAGCACCTGGCTGGCGCTACCCTCGAGGAAGACGTCGTCGGCACGCAGGTTATTGGGGGTTTCTAGCGCGTTGACGAATGTCTGTGCCCCCATGGCATTGGCTTCGGACAGTAGACCCGCGGCGGGGTAAACGGCGCCGCTCGTTCCAGAAGCCAGGAAGTGCGTGACGGTTGACATGGCCGCCGCAATGTCGTCGAGCTCGTAGGGCATCTCGCCAAACCAAACGATGTCGGGACGCAGGGAAGGATCACCGCACTTGGGGCATGGCAGGAATTTCTCCGGGTCCAGGTACTCCAATCCATCCTGGAAGTAGCCACAAGTTTCGCAGCGCAGCCGCTGCAGCTGGCCGTGCATGGGGAGCACCGTGGACCCGGCGCGCTGGTGCAGGTCGTCCACATTCTGTGTGATCAGGGTGAAATCGATCTGGCGCTCCCCTGCGGCCCGCTCCAGCTCGGCCAGAGCACGGTGACCCGCGTTGGGTTCGACCTCGAGCAGGGCAGCGCGCCGCAGCTGATAAAAGCGCCAAACCGTGGCGGGATCCCGGACCCAGGCCTCGGGGGTGGCGACATCCTCCACCCTGTGGCCCTCCCACAGCCCGCCGGCGTCCCGGAAAGTGGCCAGCCCTGAATCGGCGCTGATGCCGGCTCCGGTCAATACGATCACGTGATCGCCCGGGGCCAGGGGCCCTGTGGATGTTGTTTCAGTCATGGGGGTCTCGGCTGGAAGCGCCTTCCCAATCTAACCGCTGGCCGCTCGCAGCGTAGGGCCCGGGGCCCGCTTAGACCGATTCGCAGCACCGAATGGCTCCCACCTGGTCCATTTAATGTGCTTTCCCGCCCTGCTTTCCGGGCCCCCCCTTTACCTGGAGCCGCGCCTCGGGTTCAATTCCCGATCGGCATTGGCCCTTTTGGTGCCTGAAGCCCTCAACCAGCCCGACCTCGACCCCATCCCAGCGATTTCAGTGGATATCACCATCGACAAGACCGAAGCCAACGTGGCCAAGGTCCAATTCACCGTCCCGGCAAAGGACTTCGACCAGGCTTACAAGCGTGGCCTCTCCCAGGCCCGCAGCCAGAGCAAGATGAAAGGCTTCCGCGCCGGTAAGGTGCCCATGCAAATGGTGGAGTCCCAGCACGGAGCTGAGATCAAGGACGATATCAAGCAGCACTTCCTGCGCGAGGCCTACTCCAAGGTCGTCGAGGAAAACTCCTTGAAGCCTATCGCCCACCCGCGCATCGAAAAGGACGACACCGAATTGGCCGAGGACGGCTCTTTCGGAATGGAGTTCGAAATCAGCCTGCGCCCCGAAATCGTGCTGCCTGAATATAAGGGCATGACTGTCGAGAACCAGATCGAGGTCGTCCAGGACTCCGAAATCGACGGTGCGCTCGAAGAAGTTCAGCGCCAACAGTCGCGCACC
The DNA here is from genome assembly GCA_047611645.1 of Glaciecola sp. GTDB lineage: Bacteria > Planctomycetota > UBA1135 > UBA1135 > NORP259. The sequence continues at coordinate 13,579 of JBLFXY010000015.1, read as the reverse complement.
GAGGACGCTACGGACGGCATTAGTGAGGACGGTATCGTGCTCTGCAATGTGAAGTTCCTGCACGGCGAAGACGAGGTCTTCAACCGCGAAGGTCTGCGCCTCTCCCCGACCACCGCGCCTCCGGGCGTGGACGGTGACAAGTTCAAAGATCTCCTGGTAGGCGCCAAGAGCGGCGAAACCATCGAGGTCGCCATGACTTTGCCCGAAACGCTTGAGGACGAAGCCAAGCGCGGACAAGAAGGCATTTGCAGCATCGAAATCACCCAAGCCTTCAACATGGTTCCGCCCACCACCGAAGAACTCTGCGAGTTGCTTCAGGTCGAGGACGAAGCCGGCCTGCGTGAGAAAGTGCGCGAATCCTTGGGCCAAGCCGCCACGGATCGCGAGAACAACCGCATCGAATCCGTCCTGCTCGATCAACTGATCGATGGCTGCGACATCGAACTGCCCGCACCGGTGCTCGAGGAGCAAACACAGAACCGCCTGCGAGCCGCTGCCAACCGCCTGACCGAATCCGGCTTGCCCCCCGAAGAGATCGAGAAGGAACTCGAGGACCAGAAGGACACCGCCCGCGTGGACGCTGCCAAAGGTCTGAAGGCCCTGCTCATCGTCGAGACGCTGGGCGAGAAAGAGGACCTAATGGTCACCCAGGAAGACATCGAAGGCGAGCTCGCATCCATTGCTAGCCGCAATCAATCCACCGTCGAAGATGTGCGCAAGTACTACGGCGAGAACAACCTGGGTCAGCAAATGGCCATCGAACTGTTGGAGCGCAAGGTGCGCGGCTTCCTGCGCGAGAACGCGGAAATCAAAGCGCCCGCCTAATTCCCACTCGATTCGAGACCAGATCACGGACCCCAAACGGACGCTTCGAGCGCCGTTTGGGGTCCTTGCTTTTAACCCGGGCCCTGCGATCCGGAGGAACGCGCGGCCCCAGGGCTCTGGCAGCCATTCCGAGCGGCCCCCACGGCCTCATAAAGCGCTGCCGGTCTAGCACGGGGCAGCTGTGAGCCGGGCAGAATGGGCCAAGAGCGAACCTTCCATAACATTCCGAGCCAAAACCCGGTGAATAATCAGGGGCAAACGGTCGATGGGGTTCTAAGACCCCGGAATCGGGCCTCACGGCACCTCCGGGACTCGCTCAGCCAGCCTGCGCGGGTTTCCGCTATTCCTAGCAAGTCCACTCCTTTCGCACCCGAAAAGGTCCCATCTTTGGGGCCCCAGCCCTGCACCCACCCGGGTGCTTAGACCAGGGCTTGCATCCAGCGCCACGGCGCTTAAACCAGACCCCATGCAAAACTACTACCCCATCCCCTACGTGGTCGACAAGACCGGCCGTGGTGAGCGTCAATACGACATCTACTCGCGTCTGCTCGAGGATCGCATCGTCTTTATCGGTACCCCGATCGACGACCATGTTGCCAACGCGGTGATGGCCCAACTGCTCTTCCTGGACCGCTCTGGCGGCAAACAGGACGTGCGCATCTACATCAACTCACCCGGCGGTTCCGTGACGGCAGGCCTTGCCATCTACGACACCATGCAGTTGATCGAACCGGACATTCAGACCTATTGCCTCGGCCAAGCCGCTTCCATGGGCTCCCTGCTCCTGGCCGGTGGAACCGCTGGCAAGCGCCACGCCCTGCCCAACAGCCGCATCATGATCCACCAGCCCTCTGGTGGCGCAGGCGGTACGGCTAAGGACATGGAGATCTCCGTTCGTGAGATCATGAAGATGAAAGCCAACCTGGAAGGCATCCTGGCCCATCACAGTGGCCGTACGCCCCAGGAAATCTCCGACGCATCCGATCGGGACAACTTCATGTCCCCCGCGGAAGCCTTGGAATTCGGCCTCATCGACAGCATCGTCAGCGCCACGAGCAAGGACGCGTAAAGCCCCTGCTCGCTCCAAAGGGACAATCTCCTGGGTCGGTCGGCATTCCCGATCGAGCTAGGGGCTTGTCCCTTTTTACATTGCCATCGCTTGGGATCGTACGGGTGGGAAGAATCTTCCGCTTTGGGTCGGTTTAGGCCACCAAGGAACCCTTACTCCAGTAATTTCCCCGTCGCTTACTTTAATTAGGCCTTCGGCGGCTCCCGAGCCCGATAGAATGAATCTCAGAACCCGTGCCCCCTGGCCAAACCTATGAGCTCAACCGGAAACCGTAGTCGCAACGTGGAACGCTGCACCTTTTGCGAGAAGCGACGCCACCACGTCACATCTTTGATCGCAGGCCCTCCTGGGGTCTACATCTGCAATGAGTGCATTGAGATCTGCAACTCCATCCTCAAGGAAGAGAAGCTGCGGTCCGCCGACGGCACCGCCGAAGAAGGACAAGTCACTCCCGAGGTGCAGACCGCAGATGCTGGCGACGGCAAACTGCCCACGCCCATCGAATTGGCGCGCTTGCTCGACCAGTACGTGGTCGGCCAACACCGCGCCAAGAAAGTCCTCTCCGTGGCAGTGTTCAACCACTACAACCGCATCCGTCACCAGGCCCAAGACGGCTCTGAAGATGCGGTCGAAATCGAGAAGTCCAACGTGCTATTGGTGGGTCCCACGGGCTCCGGCAAGACGCTCTTGGCCCGCACCCTGGCCCGCATCCTCGACGTGCCCTTCGCCATGGCGGACGCCACGACCCTGACCGAAGCCGGCTACGTGGGCGAGGACGTCGAGAACATCTTGCTCAAGCTGCTTCAATCCGCCGACTTCGACGCGGAAAAGGCCCAGCACGGCATCATCTACATCGACGAGATCGACAAAATCGGTCGCACGACCAGCAACGTCTCCATCACCCGCGACGTTTCAGGTGAAGGCGTGCAGCAGGCCCTGCTCAAGATTTTGGAAGGCACCGTCGCTTCCGTACCGCCGCAAGGCGGACGCAAGCACCCGGAGCAAAACTACATCCAGCTCGACACCTCGAACATCTTGTTCGTGTGCGGTGGAACCTTCAGCGGCATCGAAGATGTCATCGGCAAGCGCGTGGGTCAGCAACAGATCGGCTTCAGCCGCGAGCTGGCTCCCCTTCCGGGAACCAAGGGTCCGCAGCCCTCCAAGGGCACCAGCCTGCCGGACACCACCGAGCAAGGCGCCCGCGACGAGTACGTGCGTTACATGATCCCCAAGGACCTGATGGAGTTCGGTTTGATCCCCGAATTCATCGGTCGCCTGCCGATCTTGACCACGCTCGAGACTTTGGATCGCGACACTCTGGTGCGCATTCTGACCGAGCCCAAGAACGCCCTGGTGCGTCAGTTCAAACGCCTGTTCGAAATGAGCGGCAAGGAACTTCACTTCACGGATGGGGCCTTGCTCGCAATCGCCGACGTGGCCATCGAACGCGAAACGGGCGTGCGTGCCCTGCGCTCCATTCTGGAAGAGATTCTGCTCGACCTCATGTACGAGCTGCCCAATCGCAAGGACACGGACGTCTTTGAGGTCAACGAGGACGTCGTGCGCGGCGAAGAGAACTTGGCCCGTGGATTGACCACCGCCGACGCCGACGATGCGCCCCAGGAACGCGAAAGCGCCTGACCCGACCTCTCTGCAAAGCCAAACCGGCGCCGCACTTCCCTGCGGCGCCGGTTTTCTTTTTGTCCTGGCTCTAGCAGCCTGTCGGTTGCCCGGCGGGCCGCCGGGGCAGAGCTGTTTATCCATCGGGGGCTAGAGCGCCACGGTACAAGGACGGGCTATGGACCTACCGCTCACGGTAGACCCTGTTTGAGACAGCACCTTCACACAGCCATCAACGTCGATGGACGCAATGTTAGCCTGCGACCCTAGCGACTCTCCGCTTACCCCTTGGCCCCTGTACAATGGCGTGACTCCGCACCGTTCGCGCTCCTGTAAGCAAATCCCTCACAATCCACGACATGTCCCATCGCCTCGCACGCTCCCTGGCATTTTCCTTACTCCCCCTATCGCTGGCTCTCCTACAGGCGAATGCGGCCGCGCAGGATGACGGTCCGATGCTGGGCACGCAGCGCATGACGCAGGGCGACATACAGGATGGAACTCACACGCTCGATGAGGTGCGAGCCGAAGGCCTCAAGATCTTTGCCACGCCCTACAACCGTTTGGATGGTTATGGCGACGGAGCGTTGAACACAATCGATCCGACCTCGCCCGGCGGACGGCCCAGCTTGCAGAACAACGGCACGTTCTTGCGCGTCAACGGCCTCGACGCTCAGACCTGCATGGAATGCCACTCCGTGGGCAGCGCGGCGACCATTCCGTTCACCTTCGCCGTGGGGGGCGTGGGCGGCGCCAACAACAACGTGCTCTTCCAGCCGAAGAACATCGACGTGGATGATGAATCAGGTTCCGGCTTCGCGGCGTTCGATGGACGCTTCATCAATCCGCCCTTCCTGTTCGGCTCTGGAGGCGTGGAGTTGATCGCCGCTGAAATGACCCTGGACCTGCAGCGCTTCAAAGCTCTGGCCCAAAACGTTCCCGGCGTGGACTTTGATCTCATCACCCACGGCGTATCATTTGGCGCTCTGAAATTTGATAGCGCCGCTGGAACCCTGGACTTTTCGAACTTGCAGGGCATCGACCAGGACCTGGTCGTCAGGCCCTTTGGCCGCAAGGGTGAATTCGCAACGGTGCGCGCCTTTGACGTGGACGCCATGCAATTTCACATGGGGATGCAGCCCATCGAAGCGGTCGGCCAGGGGGTCGACGACGACCAGGACGGAGTGATCGACGAAATCCTTACCGGCGAAATTTCGGCCTTGCATGTGTTCAACACGAACCTGGAGCGCCCGGAGATTCGCGATTGGAATACCGCTGCTCGCAATGGCTTCGCACGCTTCCAAAGCATGGGCTGCGCCGAGTGCCATGTGCCGAGCATCGACACTCGCTCCAAAGAATTGATCTACCGCTTTCCCGAGGTGGAGACGTCGCCGCTCGCCAACGAATTCATGCGCGCTGATCTGAGCACCTCGCCTGCGGGGTTTGCGAGCAACACAAACGGCGGCTTGACCGTGCGTCTCTTCAGTGACTTGAAGCGCCACGACATGGGACCGGGCCTAGCCGAGACTTTTGGAAGCGCGCTGGACTCCCAATACATCACCGCACGCCTATGGGGCGTCGCCGATACGGCACCCTACCTGCACGATGGTCGGGCCACGACTTTGACGGACGCCATTCTGCTACACGGTGGCGAGGCGCAAACCGCGCGCGACAACTTCGCTCAGCTCAACACCGCCGAACGCACGGAACTGCTCACCTTCCTCAAGCGACTGCGCACGCCCATCAACCCGGCGGGCGACCTGCTGCCTTAACCTGAAAGCAAAACGCGCGCAGGGCGGACCCCAACGGTCCGCCCTGCTTATTTTTGTATCAACGGGTTCCGCGGGCTCTCCCGCTTAGAACTTGATCTCGATATCGAAGCGCCGGCGCGGCGGATCATCCGCTCCGTCGTCCCCTTGCAGCGAGAACCTCGAGTATGGGCCCTGGAGCCGGCCTGGATCCGGCCGGTTTGAGGCCTTGACGATCGGCAAACTATGGCCGGCCACTCCCAAAAGCCCAGCCCGCTTCCCGACCACCCGATTGCCGCTCCCCTGCGGCCCCCATGACCCGATTCTCCACCTAAGCGACCCGCGCACCCGTCGCCGCACCCCTTTCCAGGACAGAATTCCCGCCTCTGCGCCAGCAAGAGGGGAAAGAATCCGGCCCGGATCGGTTAGCATGCGCCCATCAATTTCAGCCTGGCCCCCTCCACCCCCCATACAGGAGTCACCCATGACCCCTCGCCTTCTCCAAAACTCCCTCACCAAGACCCTCGGTGTAGGACTCTGCTTCCTGATAATCAGCTGCGGAGGCAATGAGAAAGAACCGGGAGGTGGCGGTGAAACAGGCGGTGAAACAGGCGCTGAAACAGGCGCTGGAGAGGCAACAACGGGAGCCGAAAAGCCGAGCTCGACGGCCTCCGCGACAAAGGACCCCTTGGAAGGCGTGGACCTGTCGGCGTACGACACCAACCTCGAAATGGTCACCTATGCCTGGGACCCCCAGGCCGGTGATAAGAGCGTCTCCGCAGAGGATGGCGGCCCCGGATTCACCGGAACGGGTTGGACCACGAATCTGACCTTCCCCGCCCTCGGTTCGGCCGAAGCGGTCAAAGGCGGCACGTTCCACATGTACCTGCCCAGTTGGCCGGTCAACCTGCGCATGCAGGGCAAGGACTTCAACACGTCTTTCAATTACATGGCGATCCTGCTGTGCCAGGAATCCCTGATCGTCAAACACCCTTTCACCGGTGAGTTCATTCCGGGCCTGGCCACCCACTGGAAAATCTCTGAAGACAAGAACACGTACACCTTCCGGATCAACCCGGAAGCGCGCTGGAACGACGGCAAAGAGATCACATCCGCTGACGTGCTTGCCACGTTCAACATGATGATGGACGACCGCCTCATGGTCCCCTCCAACCTGGAGACCTACGGCAAGTTTGAAACTCCGGTGGCCCTCTCCAAGTACATCGTCCAGGTCCAAGTAAAGCAGGAAAGCTGGCGCAACCTGATGTACTTCGGCGAGATGGCCCTCTTCCCGGCCCACCAGATCTCCATCCCCGGTGACGAATACCTCAAGGAATACCAGAACCGCTACACCGCCGTTTCAGGTCCCTACACCCTGGCCGATGAGGACGTGGACCTCAACCGCTCGCTCACCCTGCGCCGCCGCGACGACTGGTGGGCCAAGGACAACCCCGCCTACACGGGCATCTTCAACTTCGATGCTTACAACTTCAAAATCGTCCTAGACCACACGCTGGCCTTCGAGATGGCCAAGAAAGGCGAGCTGGATTACTACACCGTCCCCCGCGCGCAATGGTGGGTGGAAGATCTGGTCCCCGAGAAAGTGGACCACATCAAGCGCGGCATCATTCAAAAGCGCAAGTTCTTCAACGATGCCCCCACGGGTACCAGCGGACTGGGCTTCAACATGACACGGGCCCCGCTCGACGATGTTCGCATCCGTAAAGCCCTGACCCTGGCCTACAACCGCCCCCTGTTCATCGACCAACTCTACTTCAACGAGTACCAAGAGCTCGACAGCTACTGGCAATATGGCGACTTCAGAAACCCCGAAAACGGCGTCATGCCTTTCGACCTGTTTGCGGCTGTAAAGCTGTTGAAGGAAGCGGGCTGGACGGAAAAAAACTCGGATGGCTTCCGTGTCAAGGACGGCCAAACTTTGACCCTCGAGCTCACCTATCGCACAAAAACTTCGGAGAGTTCGCTCACGATTTTCGAAGAGGACTGCCGCAAAATCGGCGTCGACATTCAGCTGAACCTGCTGGATCCCGCGACCGCTTGGAAGAACATGCGTCAGCGCGAATACGACATCGTTTCCACGGCGTGGGGCGCCCTGGTCACTCCCAACCCCGTTTCCTCCTGGAGCAGCAAGCTAGCCAAGGAAATGGACAACAACAACATTACCGGCTTCGCCTCCGAGGCCGTGGATGCCCTGCTTGTTGAATATGACAGTGAGTACGACCAAGGCAAACGCAATGAGATCATCCGCAAGATCGACAGTATCGTCTACGCTGCCCACCCTTACGCCCTAGGTTGGTATGGACCCGCCCAACGCGTCATCTACCAGAACAAGTTCAAGATGCCTAAGTTCGGCATTTGGCGTACGCGAGACACCAGCGACATGATGTTTTCCTGGTGGGTCGATCCCGAGATGGAAAAGGCGCTTAAAGAAGCCCGCGAGGATTCCAGCAAGACCCTGACGACCGTGCCCGAGAAGGATTACTTCTGGAAGGCCTGGGGTAAAGCACAGGCTCAGTAGCCTCCCGCTCTCCGCCGCACTTCTTCCCGCACCCACCCCTTCCCCGTAGCACCCCGCCTATGGCCGCCTACTTCGCTCGCCGTCTACTTCTCCTGATTCCAACTTTCCTGGGAATCACGATGCTTGTATTCGGGGTCACTCGTTTCGTGCCCGGTGGTCCCATGGACCAAGCCGAGCTAAGCGCCCAAATGGGCTCCTCATCCGGTGAAGGCGGGGGCGGTAAAGCAAGCGGCCATGGCGGTTCCAACATGGACCCCAGGGCTCTCAACAGTCTCAAGAAGTACTACCACTTCGACTGGCCGGAGTGGAAACAGTACCTGCAGTTCCTGGGGCCCCTCAACCTTGGGGAACGCGGCGTCTTCGGAGACACCATCACCGAAGCTGAGCTCATCACTTGGGAGGCCGACCCCGACAAGGAGCTAGAAGAGGGAGACTCCGTCCTACGCATGCGCATGACCGGCATTCAATCCACGGAAAAGGACGCCCCCTCAGCCACGGTAGTCTCAGAGAGAATCTACATGCCGGAGGCCGGACGCCTCGTGCGTTGGCTGGCCAAGGGCGGTGACAAGCTCCAAGTGGATGCCCCCCTCTTCGAATACCAAGTGGCTGGCGCCCCCGAAGTCTCCACATTCCTCGTGCCCGACCTTTGGACGAAAAAGAGCGCGGGCATCTTGGCCGGCGACCTAGGTACGTCCTACAAATTCGAAGTCCCTGTCACTGAATTGATTGTGGCTCGCTTCCCGATCTCCTTGCGTTTCGGCCTCACCGGGTTCCTCCTGGCCTACCTGATCTGCATCCCGCTCGGCATCATCAAGGCCGTGCGGCATTCCAGTCGCTTCGACCTCGTCTCGAGCACCTTGATTTTCATCGGCTACTCGGTACCCGGATGGGCCCTCGGCGCGGTCCTGCTCGTGACCTTTGGAGGCGGTTCCTTCTGGGATGTTTTCCCCCTCGGCGACATCCACAGCAGCAACTACGACAACCTGAGCGCGCTCGAAAAACTAAAGGAGAGCATCCATCACATGGTTCTCCCGGTGATCGCCTATTCCATCGGCAGCTTCGCTGTGCTGACCGTGCTCATGAAAAACTCCCTCATGGAGAACCTGGGCCAGGACTACGTGCGCACCGCTTTCGCGAAGGGTTTGTCCGAGCGACGGGTCATCATGGTGCACGCTCTGCGCAACTCATTGATTCCGATCTGCACGGGATTGGGGCATGCCTTAGGGCTCGTGATGGCCGGCTCCTACCTGATCGAAAAGGTCTTCAACATCAACGGCCTGGGTCTGCTCGGGTTCGAATCCATCATTGGCCGTGACTACACTGTGGTGATGGGCGTATTGGTTATCAACACCTTGCTGATGCTCATCGGCAACATTCTGAGCGACATCTTGTACGTGCTCGTAGACCCCCGCATCCGCTTCTCCTAGATCGCCATGTCCGCATCCCCCACGAAGCCCGTATCCGTACTGCGCCGCCGATGGCGCAAATTCCGGACCCTGAAACGCGGATGGTACAGCCTGATCATCATGTCTAGCCTGTACTTGCTGAGTCTCTGCCTGCCGGTGCTCATCAACAACCGAGCCCTCGTCGTCAAGTACGACGGCCAGTACTTCTTCCCGGTCTTCTCCGGGTACCAAGACGCTGAAGTCTTCGGCCAGGATGACGAAGTCATCGGCGAGGCCGACTATCGCGCCCTGGATAAGCGCTTTGAATCGGCCGACGAAGGCAACTTCGTGCTCATGCCGATCTACCCGTTCCATCCCAACGAAAACCTGCTTTCGGAACCGAGCTTGGAAGGTCGCCCGCCCCACAGCCCCACCGCGGGCCACTGGCTCGGCACGGACAACCGAGGTCGGGATGTGCTGGCGCGGCTTGCCTATGGGTTCCGCATCTCCATCACCTTTGCCCTGGGCGTGGTGCTGCTCTCCTACATCGTCGGAATGGCCGTGGGAGCTACGCTGGGCTTTTTTGGCGGCAAGGTCGACATCATCGGACAGCGCTTCGTGGAGATCTGGTCGGGCATGCCCTTCCTCTACACCGTCATCATCGTCAGCTCGATCATTCAACCGAGCCTTAGCATCTTGATCCTTATTCTAGCGGTCTTCGGCTGGATGGGTATCGCGATGTACATGCGCGGTGAGTTCTACCGTGAGAAGTCCAAGGACTACGTGGCTGCCGCCATCGCCCAAGGCGACAGCAACCGCTCGATCATGTTCGGGCACATCCTGCCCAACTCACTGACCCCGATCATTTCGTTTGCTCCGTTCGCCATCGTGGGCGCGATCTCCTCCCTGGTCTCTCTCGACTTCCTCGGATTCGGACTGCAAGCGCCGACCCCGAGCTGGGGAGAAATGGTCAGCCAAGGCCTGGAGAATATCTCCAAGTGGCACCTGATCGTTTTCCCGCTCTCCGCTCTCTTCGCCACCCTGATCATGATCGTGTTCATCGGCGAAGCGATCCGTGAAGCGTTCGACCCCAAAGTCTTCTCCCGCCTACGCTAATCTCCATGACCAACAACGATCAAAAGGGCGCCGTGGAGCCCCTGTTGCAGGTCAAGAACCTGCACACCATGTTCTTCGTGGAGAAGCGCGAAGCGCATGCGGTGAGCGGTGTCTCCTTCGACATCATGCCGAACGAAATGCTCGGTATCGTAGGCGAGTCGGGTTCCGGAAAGTCGGTTACGGCGTTGTCGCTCATGCGCCTGATCCCGGACCCTCCCGGCAAGATCGCTAGCGGTGAGGTGCTGTTCGGCGGCCGCGACCTTTTGAAGCTATCCTATAAGGAAATGCGCAAGGTGCGGGGCAAGGACATCGCCATGATTTTCCAGGAACCCATGACCTCGCTGAACCCGGTGTTCACCATCGGTCGCCAGGTTGCGGAGGCTTTGATCCACCACGAAAAAATGAGCAAGTCCGATGCGCTGGAACGCACGGTGGAAGTGCTCGAACAGGTGGGTATCCCCGCCCCACGCACACGCCTCAATCACTACCCGCATCAGTTCTCCGGTGGTATGCGGCAGCGCGTGATGATCGCGATGGCGCTCATTTGCGAGCCCGCCTTGCTGATCGCGGACGAGCCGACCACGGCCCTGGACGTGACCATTCAGGCCCAGATCCTGGATCTGATGAAAGATTTGCAGTCCAAGCGCGACCGCGCCTCGATCCTGCTCATCACCCACGACATGGCGGTCATCGCGGAAACCTGCGACCGCGTCATCGTCATGTACGGCGGCATGATCCAGGAGATCGCGCCAGTCATGGACCTCTTCGACAACCCCAGCCATCCCTACACCCAGGGCCTCTTGGGCAGCATCCCGCACGCGGACGACAAGGGCAAACCGCTCGACGCCATCCAGGGCATGGTGCCCAGCATTTTTGAGTTCCCCACGGGCTGTCGCTTCAACACGCGTTGCACCCATGTGACCGACCGCTGCAAAACCGAGTTGCCCGAGCTGCAAGAAATCGCTCCGGGACACAGTGTGCGCTGCCACCTAATGGACGACAAAGCCTGAGATTCGCCATGGACAACTACAAAGCAAACGAAACCCTGCTCGACGTTCGAGGCCTGAAGGTGCACTTCCCGGTCTACGGCGGCATCTTGCGCCACAAGGTCGGCACGGTCAAAGCCGTGGACGGCATCAGCTTCACCGTCAAGCGCGGGGAGACCCTGGGCGTGGTGGGCGAATCCGGTTCCGGTAAAACCACCGTGGGCCGCGCCATCATCAACCTTCACAAACCCATGTTTCCCGACGTGGAACTTGCCGGCGAATCCCTATTCCTCACCGAAGCGGGATACATGGACACCAATGGCATCCCGCGCGACGAGATGCTGCCCCTGCGTGAACGCATCCAGATGATCTTCCAGGATCCCTTCTCCTCCCTGAACCCGCGCCTCACCGTGCAGGGTCTCATCGAGGGCCCCATGAAGGTGCACCTGGACATGACCGCCGCCGAGCGCAAGGAGCGCGTGCAAGAGCTGCTGGAACGTGTGGGGCTGCAGGGCGCCTACGCACAACGCTACCCCCACGAATTCTCAGGCGGCCAACGCCAACGGGTCGGCATCGCTCGCGCCCTGGCCACCAACCCGGACCTGATCATCGCCGACGAGCCCGTCAGCGCCCTGGACGTTTCGATCCAGGCCCAGGTCATCAACCTGATGATGGATCTGCAGAAGGAATTCGGGCTGACGTACATCTTCATCGCCCACGATCTTTCCGTCGTCTACCACATCTGCGATCGCATCGCGGTCATGTACCTGGGCAACATCATGGAGATCGGCAGCGCCGAGCAGGTCTACAAGAACCCCAAGCACCCTTACTCCAAGGCCCTGCTGTCCGCCGTGCCCAAGCCCGATCCGCGCTCCTCCAACAAGGACCGCACCATCCTGCAGGGCGACATCCCGACCCCCATGGCAAAGCCTACGGGTTGCGGCTTCCGCACGCGCTGCCCTATCGCCAAGGACTCCTGCGCCGACGAGGTTCCGGAAATGCGCGACGTGGGCGATGGCCAGATGGTCGCCTGCCCGCACGTGTAGAGTCTGGCGCTGCAACCCAGCGCGGCCCGGCGCACGAAGTGTCCGTAAATTTAACCAGGTACCCAATAGGTCCCACCCGTAGGTCACTTGCACCCTGGGTGGGACATTTTTTACGGCCCGAAAGTCACGACAAAACGCGACCGTAAAAAGTAGAGGATTAGTAGGAAAGGAAAGCGTTTGAAGGCGAACTAGGGTTCGTTGGGCCGCCACGTTCGGGTCGCTTGCTGGATTGAGGCAAACCCCGGGCACCGCAACAACACATCTTGTCTCTACCCATGAAACTCTTCGTTTCTCCGGCTTTGGTGGCGCTGCTAAGCCTCCCCCTGACCGCTTGTCTCTCCCAACCCGATCGCCCTGATCAGGGCCCCTACGGAACGCGTCTGGAGGCCATGGAATCCTCCAGCGACGACGCCGCGCACTACAGCAACCGGGATCCTTACCACGAACAAGCGCGTCGACCGAATGCTCCTCGGCAGGCGCAGCGCGACTCGTACAACCACGACGTCGAGACCTTCCACATAACCATCGGAGCGGGACAACTGCGCGACGATGTGTACTGGCAAGGCTTGGACGAGCCCTGGTTCTTTGGCATGGATTACGCATCTTCCCCGCAAGCAGGCGGCTTGGGCGCCGAGGTCGGATTCCAGCTCTGGGGGGACTCCACCATCCTCGACGAAGAACTCAGCGCCGCGGAGCTTTTTGCGGGTTTGCGCTACACCGCCAACGCGGGTCGCCGCGGACCCCATCCCTATCTCGGAGTCGGCGGCACCCTCATCGGAGCCAAGTTGGAGCGCCCGGGCTATGACGAGAACGAAGGCTCCATCGGACTCTACGGACACGCCGGACTGACCATGCCCATGGGCAACCACATGGAAATCGGACTGGACTTCAGGATGGTTCGAGGAACGGAGGCTGACTTCCCGGGAGGCTCCAAGTCCGACTTCGACTACAACCGACTGGCTTTGGTGCTCGGATGGTCTTTCTAAAAGACCTCTAGCGGAATCCCAACAACGAGGGCAGGTCGCAGCGCGCTGTGCCCTGCCTTCCGTTTTGAGTTGCGGGCCCCTCGCAGCCCAACTTGATCAAACGATCGGGTCGGGACAATACTCCCGGCGCCCGCAATCCCCGCAGTGGCGCCCCAGGTACAACTCATCCAATTCATCCATGAGCTGTGCGATCGTATCGGCATCGTCGGTCAGGATGCCCGCTTCAAAGTTGCGTCGCTTTGGGGACTTGGCCCCAATG
>JBLFXY010000014.1:0-22948 GCA_047611645.1 Glaciecola sp. | reverse complement strand
ATGAAACGAAATTCTCGGCCGAACCGTGAGCCTTTCTTTAAGCACACCAATAGACAAGAAGGATCCCATGCCGAAAAGACTACTTTCCGAATTTCATCAATAGGAATTTAGTCCGTGAGACTCCCCCTCCTAACAACCAAGTGCCCTCCCGAATCCAACACCTCGTTCACAAGGCCCCTACTGCTAAAAAATTGTGCGCCAAACCGCTGCAAGCAAACAGTTACGACCACAGTTCCCGCAATGGACAAGGCGACCGCAACTGCTGAATTTCCACCACGAAAATATGAAGCTCCTTCTGTCAAGCTATGGATTTCAAACCCACTAATAAAGCCAAATGCGAGTGCCACCCCCAGACAATCAAGGGATGTATATTGCTCGATAGACGTCGCATATGAATCATCAGTTAAGGCGTGCGTTCGTCTTTTTGCACGGGGAGGATTCGGCGTTGCTCTTCTACGAGTGTTAGATCCAAGTCGGCGAAGATCATGGGCGTGCTTTCATCGCCTTCGGCGAGCACGTTGCCTTCGGGGTCTATGATGAGTGAGCTGCCGGGGAAGTTGAGTTCCATGCGGCGGCGGCCGATGAGGGCGGTGCCGCTGCGGTTGCAGGCGACCACAAAGCATTGGCCTTCGACGGCTCGGCCCATGAGCAGGGCGCGCCAGTGGCTGGTGCGGGAGATGGGCCATTGGGCGCAGACGAGTAGGACTTGAGCTCCGGCCAGGATCGGGGGGCGCACCCAGGCGGGGAAGCGCAGGTCGTAACAGACAATGCCGGACATGGGGCCGAGGCGGGTCTCGATCGCGGTCGGGGGTTGGGGGCCCGGGGCGAACGAGAGGTGCTCGCCGGTGGGGCTGAACAGGTGGCCCTTGTCATAGAACCAGACCAGCTCGCCGTCGGCGAACAGGTGCATGCGGTTGGTGGGCCGGCCGTCGAGGACCGGGCCGTAGGCGGATCCGGCCACCATGATGCCTAGCTCGCCGCTCAGGGCGGCCACCTGCTCCAGGCTGGTGCGGGTGAATGCCTCGGCGGCTGGGTCAAACTCCTGGCAAAAGGACGTGGGCCACATCTCGGGCAAGACGCACAGTTGGGCCCCGGCCCGGGCCGCCTCTCGCAGGCGTTCCAGGGCGGATCTCAAATTGGCCTTCCAATCTTGGGCCTGACAGTTCAAAGCAATGCAGCACACTCTCATGGTTTGGCATCATAGCCGCCCCACCCCCCGCCTGCCTTGCCCAAGCCGAATTCACACAATCCCCACGACCTGGCGCCCATGGATGTCCAGCCCGTTCTGGATCTCCACGGCGCCCTGAAGCGTGGCATCGCCCGGGGTCGATTCCTACAGCCGTTCAAGGCCAACATGGAGGCCCTACTGAAAGAGATGCGGCCCGAGCTGGCCGACGAGTTCCTGATGATCGGCCAGGAAGGGCGTGGATCCTTCCTGACCATGCTCGGGCTGGCGGGCGGCCGTGCCCTCTTCCTGGGCGACGCGCTGAGCGGCACGATCACCGCCCTAGCCCACGGCGGCTACACGACCACGGTTTGCGATCACGATGAGTTGCGCTTGGACTTCGCCCGATTGCGTGACGCGGAGTACTCGCCGGGCATGGTGCGCTATCGACAAGTTCCTGAGGGAGGCCCGTTTCCGTTCGAGCCCGGGTCTTTTGATCTGGTAGTGGCCGAGCTTGGCCCCCACGGCGAAGCGCCTCTTTGGGGCCGTGATGTGGAAGCCTTATTCCCGCTCACGCGCGACGCCTTCGTTTGGATCGCGGACAACTCCATGGCGTACAAGCGAGCGCTCGGGCGCCGCGGGAAATTTGAGATCACCCGGCCTTGGGCTTTGGTGCGCAACACCCTGTTCCCCAAACCGGGGGAAGGCCGCCATGCCGCTTTGAAACGCCGATTGGGACGCGAATTCCAATCGGTTCAGAGTTACGCACTCTACCCCCATCGCTTGGAATGCAGCCATATCGTGGACCTGCATGGAGGCCTACCGCGCTTGACCGTGGGCCCGAAAGAGCGTCGCAACAAGTTCAAAGTATTGGGTCATAAACTGGGCGCTTTCCCTGTGTTCACGCCATCCTTTGTATTCCTCGGCCAGAAAAAAGGTGGGCTCGGCGAAGCTCGCCTGCAACGCGTGCTCCAGGGCTTGAGCGATCACACCGGAGAGCCGCTGCCCGTGGCCGAAAACATCATTTCGACGCGCGGCAATGTGTGCGTTGTTCAAACAACCTTGGGTGAGGACTCCGACCCCCGCCTACCCCAGGGTCGCTGGACGATTCACATTCCTTTCGGCAACGTAAAGTTTCGGCTCTCGAAGTCCCACTTCAAAGGCTTGCAGCAGGTACGCAAGCTCCACCCGAATGTGCCCGTGCCCGAACCTCTCTATATGGGCAAAATCGATGGCCTGTGGCTGATTTGCGAGCGGCGCCTTCCTGACCGCAGCGGCGCGCACCTGGTAGAGGATTCCCCCGAACAGATGAACATGCTGCGCCAGGTTTCGGATGCGCTGCTACACCTGAAAACCGGCGAACCCCAGGTGCTCACCGAGCAGCTCTACGACCGCCTGCTCGGGGAACGCGCCCGGCGCATCAGCCGCCTGACCGGCCGCTTGGAAACGTCGCGAGCCATCATGTCCATGCTCGACGAAGGTCGTGAAAGCCTGGTCGGCTGGGAATTTCAACCGGTCCTCTACCACGCGGACTTGCGCCCGAAGCACGTGCAAAACGCACCGGATGGCTCCATTCACGGCATTCTCGACTGGGGCGCCTACGAGGACTTCTTCCTGCCCTACGCGGACCTGCTACACATTTTCGCCCATCTGCGGCACAGTTCTGCGCGCTGGCAATGGCACCGCCTTCGGGATCGTCAACTTTCAGATGCCGAAGGATCGATCCTCGACGACTACTGCCAGTCCATGGCGATCCCTCCCGAAAGAGCCAGCGCAATCGAACGCCTGTATCCCCTGCTGGTTTGCGGGATGGCGGAGCGCAATTGGGAGTTTTCGCGACCCTTCTGGGTGCACCGGGAATTCGGCCTTTAGCATCCATCAGGGAATCGAATTGCGGGCAGGTTTCCTAAGTATTTGCGAGCGGGTTGGACCAAGATTGAGCTGTTAGGACCACGCCAGCCCAAACCTCCAAACCCCGCTCGTTCCGACCTCGGGAAAAACTACTGCCGTTTCAGTCTGCAGGAAGACCCTAATCAAGCCTCTACTCAAACAGGTCGATGATTGGGGTGGCTGCTTATCTTCAATCCAATGACTCTCCTCGCAACTCTCATCGTCTGTGCCCTGATCTTCCTTGTACTCGGTTACTTGGGAAGGCCCGGCATCGGCGCCATCGCCGCCTCTCTGCTGTTCATCTCGAACCGCTGCACCCAGGGTGGCTCCCCCACGGAAATCTGGGTATGGACGGTACTCTTCGGAGTCATCGGCTCCGTGCTTCTGGTCCCCAGCCTGCGCAAGAGCCTGGTCACCTCTAGAGTGCTCAAGCTCCTCGCCCCCATGCTGCCACGCATCAGCGCCACGGAATTGGAAGCCCTGGAAGCGGGCACGGTCTGGTGGGATGCGGACCTGTTCTCCGGCAAGCCCGATTGGGACAAATTGCTGGCCTTCAAGGCCAAGGGACTGACCGAAAAGGAACAAGCCTTCCTCGACGGCCCCGTCGAAACCGTCTGCCGTATGGTCAACAACGAGCAGGTCGATCGCGAAGGCGACCTGAATCCTGAAGTCTGGCAGTACCTGAAAGACAACGGCTTCATGGCTTTGATCATCCCCGAGTCCTACGGCGGCTTGGACTTCTCAGCCGAAGCGGTCTCCGCCATCATCACCAAGGTCTCGAGTCACAATGTGACCTTGGCCGTCACCGTCATGCTGCCCGCCTCCTTAGGCCCGGCGGAATTGCTACTGCATTACGGATCCCAAGCCCAACGCGATCACTTTCTGCCGCGCCTAGCCGACGGCACGGACGTTCCCGCTTTCGCCCTCACCGAACCCCACGCGGGTTCCGATGCGGGTTCGATCCAGAGCGAGGGAATCTTTTGCCGGGACATGTGGGAAGGCGAAGAAGTGCTCGGTCTGCGACTGAACTGGGACAAACGCTACATCACCCTGGCCCCCATCTGCAATCTCCTCGGCTTGGCCTTCGTCGCCAAGGACCCTGACGGGTTACTGAGCGACAAAAAGAACTGGGGCATCACCTGCGCCTTGGTTCCGACTTACTTGGATGGCATCCGCACCGGTGATCGCCACGACCCGCTTGGCGTCAAATTTGTCAATGGCCCCACCCAGGGAAAAGATGTCTTCATCCCGCTCCATTTGGTGATTGGCGAGAAAGAAGGCCTGGGTATGGGTTGGCGTATGCTGATGGATTGCCTGTCCGCCGGACGCGCACTTTCCCTTCCGGGTTTGGCCTGCGGCGCCGCGCAAGGCACGGCACACACTGTGGCTGCGTATTCCGTGTTGCGCGAGCAGTTCAACACGCCGCTCTACAAGTTTGAAGGCGTCGCCACGCCCATCGGTCGCATCGCAGGTCAGACCTGGATGATGAACGCGGCCCGCGAATTAACCGCGAGCTCCGTGGCGCACGGTGAAAAGCCATCGGTCATCTCGGCCATTATGAAGGCCTACTGCACCGAAGGCATGCGTGATGTGGTCAACGACGGCATGGACGTTTTGGCCGGCGCAGGCATTTGCCGCGGCGAGCGCAACGTGCTCGCGCGCTACTTCCAGGCGATCCCGATCGGTATCACTGTGGAAGGTGCCAATATTCTCACGCGCACGCTGATCATCTTCGGTCAAGGCATGCTGCGTTGCCACCGCTTCGCCTTCGACGAAGTGCGCGCGGTTCAGTCCGGTAATGTGAAAGCCTTCGACAAAGCTTTCGCCGGACACGTCAGCTTCGGAGTATCCGCGGCAATTCGCGCGCAGGTGCATGGTTTACTCGGCGGCCCCCCCGGTCCCGCCAAAGGCCCTGCAGCCAGCGCCTGGTTGGTGGGCGGACTCACGCGACTCTCCACCGGATTCGCCCTATGCACGGAAGTCGCCATGGCCACAGTGGGTGGCGAACTCAAACGCCGTGAAGAACTGTCCGGACGTTTGGCGGACGCCCTCGCCTGGATGTACTTCGGCTCGGCCAGCCTGCACCGCTTCGTTCGCGAAGGGGCGCGTGGCGAGGACGAAGTCTTCCTGCGTTGGGCCGGCGAAGAGTGCTTGTATCGAGCCCAAGAGGCTTTGATGGAGCTGCTCGACAACCTGCCGAACCGCTTCGCTGCGGGTGTGGTACGCCGCGTGATCTTCCCTTGGGGACGCAGCTATAAGAAGCCCCTGGACATCACGACCCATGCGCTCTGCAACCAACTGGTACAGGATGAGCTTGTTCGTTCGCGCCTATGCCCGGACGCGCACATCCCGGCCAGTGACAGCCCGGGATTGGGCGCCCTGCATGCGGGTGCCAAGCGCATTCAACGCCTAGGCCCGGTTCGCCGCAAGCTGGCCAAAGCTGTGCGCGCCAAAGTGCTACCTCGCGGGTCAGAGCTCGAGCTGTTACAGCTGGCCCAGGAAAAGGGTGTATTGACCGAAGCGGAGACGCTCATTTTGCGTGAGGCATTGGAAAACATGCACGATCTAATTCAGGTGGATTCCTTCAATCCTGAGCAATATCAGACCCGTTGCGGAGCCTGATAAGTGCCACCGGCGAAACTTCAACCGCTGCCCCATTTGGAGATCGGGCCGGAGGTGCTGCGCCCCATTCAGAGGCAAGCCTAAGAGAAACGAACCGTTGAGGCCCCAGAGAAGGTTCGGGTGCACGCAGAACTCCTAATCTCTTTAGATCCGACTTGCGCGCCTCCGAAAAGCAGAGTTGGCCCCCTTCTACCGGGGGCTTCCACTGCTATGCGCCTCGCCCACACAGGAAACACTCGTCAAAAAAACCAGGGCATCACCCTAGTTGAAGTCATGATCGCCCTGACGGTAATCTCCGTCGCGGTCTACATGCTGTCCAGCACCATCACCGCGACCATGGTGCATTCCTCAGCCCGAAAGGAGCGCACACTGTCCGTCGAATCGGCCATGAATGTGCTCGAGCACATGCGAGCCGTGCCTTTCGAAGAGCTGGTCGCGCTCTACAACGACGACCCCGACGATGATCCGAAGGGCCCCGGAACCGCACCCGGGCCGACGTTTTCTATAAAGGGACTCAGTCCGCGAGAAGGAGCACAGGCTGTAGGCTTCGTCATTCTGCCCATGCTGGAAGGCCAGCTGCGGGAGAACCTCAACATGCCCGGATTGAGCCTGCCCCGTGACCTCAACGGCGATCTCGTCGTCGACTCCGAGGATCACGCGACCGACTACAAAGTGCTGCCTGTACAGATTCTCGTCGAGTGGGGCGGTGCTTCCGGATCCGGGCATCTCAAGATGTCTTCCATGTTCTCTGCCGTGCAAAAGCAACTGTAATGAAGGTCAACAGTCGCTCTGGATTCACCCTAATCGAGGTGCTAATCGCCTCGGTGATCTTAGCGCTTATCTCGGTCAACATAGCCATGGTGACACGCGCGGGCTCTCAAGCGACCGCCAACGGGATCATGTATGAGTTACTCGATAGTGAACTCGATCTGACGCTTGACCGTATCAAGCTGGCTCTCATGTCAGCCTCCGCCGACAACGTCTATCCCCAGGTATCCGCCCCCGCGTCGAACGAACGCATTGAATTCAGCACCAGCTTAGGAGTGCAAGGCGGCGTACACGTTATGGGCGATCCCGAACGGATCGAGTGGATCCCGACCGAGAACGACTCGGGCCGAGTGATTTGGACCCAGGCCGCCGGCCTTCCTAACGAACGCAAGATTCAGTGGTCTCGTAGCGTTCCCTCCCTGCAAAACAAAGAGGTCATCAACTTGGGCGACGACAACTTCAACGGACTCGTGGACGAACCAGGGCTTTCCTTTCACATGAATCACGCAACCGATGAAGCCATGCAGATCTTCATAACACTGACAGTCACCAAAACAAATGCTTCAGGGCAACTCGTACCGGCCAACCGGCAAGTAAACATCACCTGCCGCAATTAATCACATGATAGCAAGACACAAGAAACGCAACAGCCAAAGCGGTACGGCAATCATTGCCTCCCTCGTCCTCGTCACGATCGTGGCCGGCTTGGGGGCTGGTTTGGTTCAGGTCAGCTCGGTCAGTACGCGCAAGCAGATCACTAGCATCGATACGACTCGAGCTTTGTACATTGCCGAGGCTGGCCTCTCGGAAGCCTATCTAGCTGTTGCGCAAGGCCGCAGCGGGACCCTAGGAAGCCCGGAGGAACCTGCTGAATTCGGCGATGGGTACTACTTTGTAGAGACCAAAGAGCTAGAGGATGACCAGGTAGAACTCAAATCCACCGGCCTTGTGGGGCATGGGCGTTTCACTCTAGCCATGGTATTGCGCCGCTCCGTCAATGAAGTGGGAGCGTTGGGCATGTGCGGTCTGAAGGATGTCACCATCGGCGAAGGGGCACAGCTCGACACCTGGGAAGTCGAAGCAAGCGCGAAGCTCACGAGAGCCGCTTTTAATGGGACGTCCAAGCCGACACAAATCCGCAGTAATGGAGATATCACCGTATACGCGCCGGACAAAGGTCGTATCACGACAAACATCGACGGCCACATTCGCCCGGGTCCCAATGGCATCGCGGACATAGATCCGGGTGTGATTGTCAGCGGAACGACAGCCTCGTCGAGCCGGGGCATCACGCTGCCCAGCTTCAAGATTCCCCGTCTAGGTACCAATCAAGGAAACATGGAGTTCTCCGTGGGTTCCAATACCATCGTGCTGAGCTCGGATGTTGTGTACGACAACATCTTCATTCCGACCGGTAAGCAAGTGATTCTCATGGGCCCCATGCGAGTTCGCACTACGAATTTGGCTGTTTCCGGCGGTGGAAAACTGCACATCGACACATCGAATGGGCCCGTTGGAATCTATACAACCGGCGCCACCCGATTCGAACCCCACTCCTTGCTTAGCAACGTGGGGCAGGACCCGACTCAATGTTCCCTCTTTGCACTCACGCCGGAAAGAACAGAAAAATCAACGGTGTCCCTGCTCGGATCAGGTGTCTTCTTCGGGATGATCGTAGCGCCCAAGTCGCTAGTAAGCATTCCTGGAAACCTTCGAGTCGCCGGATCGGTGCTTGCCGAATCCCTCGACATTGGAGCCAACGCACACGTTTCTTTCACCCCCCAGCTGGAGAAGGCTGGATTTGGAATTGAAATGTCTCCGAAGATCGTCGCCTGGCAGATTGTTGAAACTCCAGACTCGATATTGACGAAGGGCGTTGGCACGGTCGACTTCAGAATCCGATTGAACTCCCTCTTAACCAAGCCCAGTGCCACCAGTCAGGCCGAGGATACACTGCGCATGAAGTACATCTCCACAAGCGGTTTAGAGACCCTCTACGAGGGTCATGAAGCTGGAATTCCTTGGCTCAACGTCAAGGAAGTCTATGGGGTTCAGTGGAAGGACGGTGGGACTTACCTACCCGAGAGTTTCCCCAAAGTCATCATCGAAACCGTCAACAAGAAAGTGGGCAGCGTCGACTTAATCTCACCGGGCCTGTAACAGTCACTCCGTCCAAATGTCCCCTGCATTCCCCAACCTCCACAAGCTCTTCATGCTGATCCTGCTCGCCCTCACTGGGGCCGGGCAGGCGCGTGCCATTGTGGATAGCGATCCGCTCAAGGATCTGATCGATGGCATGCGGGAAGGGCAAGTCGAAACCGCGGAGAAGTGGCTAGAGGTACTGTCGAAGCAGCCTCTAGGTACAACCCCCACTCTGATGCTGGTCTTCCGTGAGGATGAAGAGCACGATCTCTTGACCCGTCTCGAGTCCAAACTCCAAGAAGTCTCTGCATTTGCATTCGAACAACACGCTAGAACCCCGCTTGAGCCTGCAATCTGGGCTAAGCACTGCCGCATCTCCATGGAGATCTTAGCACTGATTGGCGAATCTCCCGAAGCACGCAACCTGCTCGGCCTATTGTCGCCGCCAAGGGGCGTGGAGCAGAGTCTCTACGATTCGAGGGCGTTCCAAAGCCCCTTAAAACAAAGCCTACTGCAAGCCTGTGAGCGGGACGAGGCCACCCTGCGAGTGATTCAGCGCACCTATGGCAATCAAACCAGAACCTTGGATTCGCAACTGCTACGTATTCTCGGCGATTGCGATGCACTGAGCACCCCTGACACCCTAGCCCGCTGCTTGGGCAAGAGGCACACTTTAGATGGCATCGTGCTCACCCAAATCGCTGGAGCCCTGCGCAAGCCACACCTACACATCTCGGAATTCGGTCTAGGCGCGGTGCGGCCCATGCTAAGTAATGCTGTCGCTTACACCCGCCAGTCCGCTGCACGCGCACTCGGTTATGCAGACGATACGCAGAGCATCCGCCGACTGATCCAGCTACTCAACGACCCTTCGGACTCCGTTCGCAACGAAACCCTCAAAGCTCTGCACCGCATCACGGCCATGACCATCGAAGGCCACCCCGATCGGTGGCGGACTTGGTTCGATGAAGAAACCCAGTGGTGGCTTGAAGACTCGCGCGACACGTTGCGATCACTCAAAGATTCCACTCAAAAAGACGTAGCCCGCACGCTCCGCGAACTCTCAGGGAAGCGCCTGTTTCGCCGAGAACTCGCCCCGCACGTGATGGCCATGTTAGATGACCCGCGCCCGGAAGTGGTGCGGCTCGCCTTGGCCACGCTGGAGTCTCTGCGACCTCCTCTGACGGACCTTACTCCCCTACTCAAGGGTCTTGTCCACCACCGCAGCCCGATCGTTAGAAACGATGCAAGCCGCATTCTGCGCTATCTGACGACCCGCGCAAATTCCAAGTCGCCAGCCAGCACTATTTCCCGCACCCGCTGACAATCCCCATGTCACTCATAACAAAAATTACTCTGGTTCTGCTAGGTGTGATTGGCCTCTTCGCATTGGCCAATCATCGCATCCAGCAAATGGTGTTCTTTGAACGCTTCGAACAGTTAGAAGAGGGCCTTGCCAAGGCTGACATCAAGCGCGTGAAGGAGGCCATCCGCGAGGAGGTCGACGACATGCGCAGCATGACTCGTGGCTGGGCGGAGTGGGACGCGCTCTACAACTTTGTAGAAGACTCCGACCCCGAATTTGTACTCCAGAACCTGTCCGCTGCGCGCCTTTCCGGGCAAGGCATCGACCTGCTCTTCATCGTAGGTCCCACTCAAGGTGACATCCTCGCTACGGAGGGAGATGAAGCTGGGGCATTGACCAGCTTGCAAGGTTTCCTGCCAGTTCTTTGGAGCCGGATCCAGGGCAACACAATGGATGAAACGGTCGAGATCAAGCTCTTCCCCCGGGGGTCCTTTGCACCCGGTCACCCACTGGCTGCTACAGCGTCCGACAGCGTGAGCCGTGCCGGCGTTTTGATGACCGACTACCGGCCGATCATCGTGGCTTCACACCCTATTCGCCGCAGCAACGGAGATGGAGAAGGCCACGGCGCCGTGATTATGGGCCGCTTCCTAGACAGCTCCCTGTCCAAGACACTCTCCACCCAAACGGGGGTTCCTTTCTCCGCCTACCAGGCAGACGGTCGAAGCGAACTTCCGCAAGACATCGCAGCCCTACTGCCGACGATCGCTTCTTCCACTGAGCCTGTGCTCCGCCCGGAAAACGCCAGCACTCTGGACATCTATGCGGCGTTCAATGACATTCGCGAGCGGCCCGAGATCATCTTGCATGCTCAGGTCCCCCGCGATGTCTACGCAACGGGCTCCGTAGCCCTGAGTTCCGGCCTGCTCTCCACCATTACCGGGGGCGCGGTTCTGCTGCTAGTTCTCCTGGGCCTTATGAAGCACATCGTGCTCGGTCCTCTGTCACGCTTGACCAAGCACACCCAATGGATCGGATCCAACGAAGATTTTCGCGCCAAAATCGACATGCATCGAACGGATGAAATCGGCGTACTGGCCGGAGAATTCGACGACATGATGGGCCAACTAGAAGAAGCTCGATCCGCTTACGTGGAGACCGCGCGCGCAGCCGGCATGTCACAGGTGGCCACGGGCATTTTGCACAATGTGGGCAACGTGCTGAGCAGCGTGAACGTGGCGGCAGATTTGGTCAACCAAAAGCTCACCGATATGTCGGTAGGCGATCTGAAAAAACTGACGGAGATCCTGGACGAACATGCCGGCGACCTGGCCAGCTTCGTGCGGGACGATGCCCGTGGGCAGCACCTACAGCCTTTCCTCTCCGCCCTTTCGACGGAGTTGACGACTCAACGCAATGCGGCCCTCGAAGAGGTCGAAAGCCTATCCCGCGGAGTCGAGCATATCTGTGATCTTGTCAAGTCCCAGCAGAGTTACGCCGTGACTAAAGACCTGCTTGAGCCCACGGACCTGGCTAAGTTGATCAACGATGCCTCGCGCATCTCAGAGCAAGCTTTGTTCGAGGATCCCGGCCTTACGATCGAGCGCTGTTACGAAGACCTTCCCGACATCGCGGTGGATCGCCACCGCGTGCTTGAGATCTTGGTCAATCTGGTAACCAACGCGCGTCAAGCCATGGAGGGACTCGAAAACCGTCATTTGATTCTCAGTCTCTGCCGCAAGGAAGAGTTGGTCTGCATTCAAGTCAAGGACACGGGCAAGGGCCTCTCCGAAGAACAGCACACTCAAGTCTTCCACGCGGGATACACCACCAAGCCCACGGGCATGGGCTACGGGCTGCACAGCTCCGCCAACGCCGCGACCGAGGTCCAAGGAAAGCTCACCGCAGCTTCCGACGGCCCGGGCACAGGCTCCACCTTCACTCTCGAGTTCCCCGCCACTTTCGCACCCACAGCAACCTCCGCTACGTCATGAATTCCGCCAGCATCCACCGTATCCTGCTCGTCGATGACAACCCGGCTATCCACGAAGACTTCAAGAAAATCTTGGCTCCGCAAGGTGGTAGCAATGCTCCTTTGAGCGACGCGCGGTCCGCGTTCTTCGGAGAAGCCCCAGCTGTAGAAGCCACCGCCGAATACCAACTTGATTCGGCCTTTCAGGGACAACAAGCCCTCGAGTTATTACTGGCCGCGGCGAAAGAGGGGAAACCCTACGCGATGGCCTTCGTGGACGTGCGCATGCCCCCCGGCTGGGATGGCGTGCAAACGATCAAGGAAATGTGGAAAGCCGATCCGGCTTTGGAGTGCGTCATCTGCACCGCCTTCTCCGACTACAGCTGGTCCGAAATGGCCAAGGAACTGGGGCAGTCAGACAAACTCCTGATCCTTAAGAAGCCCTTCGACCCGGTGGAAGCGCGTCAACTGGCCTCTACGCTCACAACCAAGTGGAGCGTGAATAAAGCCCAATCGAAGATGACCCAGCAGCTGGTGGAAGCGGAAGGAAAAGCTAGTGCTTATGCAGCTTCGCTCGAAACCGTAAACCAAGCCCTGCGCACCAGTAAAGCTGCGGCCGACAAGGATAGCCAAAGGCGGGGAACGTTCCTGCGCAAGCTCTCCGAGCAGGTCTCATCCGATCTAGGTGCCCTGATCGAAACCGTCGACAAAGTTTGGCCTCACAAGCAGGAGCTCAGCCCCGACCTGGAAAAAAACCGAACCTTGCTCAACACGGTGGATGGAGTTCTTACTTTCACTTCCTTGGAGCAGGGCAAGTTCCTCTCCAAAGCAGCGGACGTGGCCTTGGGCGATTCTCTACGAGCCACAATGAAAGCATTCCAACCCCGAGCGACTGAGCAGGGGTGCAAACTGGAACTCGAGTTAGCAGCCGGTGTAGATAAAACCTATCTGACGGACGGAACGTCAATTCAGCGCCTGGTGCAACTTCTGGTGGACAATTCCTTGCGCCACTCCGAAAAAGCCGACATCAAAACCAAAGCATGGTTGGAGTGCGGCGAGGATTGGGCCAGCCCCACCCTCTATGTGCGAGTGAGCGACAGCGGACCGGGGCTCGCTGAGGGCACGCTCGGAAACATCTATGAAGCGTGCACGGCGAACGAGGATAGCGACAGTTTTGGAATTGGCCTAGCTCTGGCGAAGCAGCTCGTCCATACCCTTGGCGGTGACCTGCAGTACGAAGCGGTTGCCCCCCAGGGTACGAGCTTCACATTCCACGTGAAGCTCGCTGAGCCTGGTCAAAACCTTAACCAGGCTGCCTAACGCCTTCCCTCGACAACATGGTCTCCATGCGGTCGGCGGGAACCGGCGGGCTGAACAAGAACCCCTGCACTTCGTTGCACTGCAAGACTTGCAGGAAGGCCAACTGGCTTTCGGTCTCCACACCCTCGGCGACCACGTTGAGCTTGAGGCTGTGACCCATCAGGATCACGGCCGTCGTTATTGCGGCATCGTCAGGGTTGGTGGTCACGTTTTGGATGAAGGATCGGTCGACCTTCAAGGAGTCGATCGGGAACTGCTTCAAGTAGCTCAGACTCGAGTAGCCGGTGCCGAAGTCGTCGATTGAGATCTTCAGACCCATCTCCTTGAACATCTTAAGGGTCCGAATCGTCTCATCCGGGTTGTTCATCAGCATGCTCTCCGTGACCTCCAATTCGAGGCCATCGGTGGCAAGCTGCGAGTCCGAAAGTGCCTTCGCTACCACCTCGGGTAGGGCTGAGTTGCGGAACTGTATCGGTGATAAGTTGACCGAGACGCGAATCGGATCAAACCCGGCATCACGCCATGCCTGGTTTTGGCGGCACGCTTCACGCAGGATCCACTCGCCAATGGGTTCGATCAAGCCTGTTTCCTCAGCGAGGGGAATGAACTGGACCGGGGAAACCATGCCAAGTTGCGGATGCACCCACCGAATCAGAGCTTCGACGCCCAATATTTCACGCGTTTGGGCGTTGAGGCGCGGTTGATAGTGAACGCGGAATTCGTTGTTGAGCAAGGCCCCCTGCAAACTTTCCTCCAGGGTCAAACGCTCAAAAGCCCATTGTCCCATCGAGTCCGTGTAGAAAGTCAAAGCCATGCTGCCTTCTCCGAGCGCGCGGTTGCCCGCTGTAATCGCTCGGTCGATCAGAACAGTTGCCGTCGAAGCATCTCCGGGGCAAACCGCCACTCCGGTAAAGATGCTCGTCATATATTCGATTTGTATGCCTGCCGGCGCATCGCCGATGGCATCGATCACACACGCTCCGATTTTAGCCACATCTTGGATGCGCTTCAGGTCCGGAATGACCAGCAGGGCTTTGTCGGGGCTAGCCCAAGACCAGCGCAAGTTCTGCGCGACAATGCCAAGATTCGAGTGAACTTTTAGGAAGTGCTCGAAATGACCGGTCAACGTTTCGCTGAACCAAGTCTCCAATCCCCTTAGCTTGACGAGGTCGGACGGGTCGGGAACATCTTTGGAGCCAAAGGGTGCCAACATGGACAGGCAAATGACCGCGGTTTTCTTATCCTGGCTGCGTGCATTGGCAATACAGTCATCTAAGTGGCTTTGAAATTCATCCAAGGCCATGAATACACCGGTCTCGTCTGCGATCGGGGCTTCCTGGGTTTCGAAAACGCTCGCATCGAAGGCCGGAATCAGTCCGACCACCAACTCTCCGGGGGCCGGATAGGCCACGAAGTTCGTGATGCCCGCCTGGCGCGCTTGATCGAATTCAAAACTCTCACTCGGGTCGTAAACTGCCATGCACCGGCCGTCCAGAGACTCCGTCATGTACGCCAACTCTTCCGGAACACCATCGCTGCAATCCCCAAGTAACTGGGAATCGAGGATCAAGTACCAGGGTTTTGCTTCCTGCATGGACTGCAAGCAAGCATCCAGATCCTCTACCGAGGCGACTAGGAGGCCTGTGCCTTGTAGCGCTTGGGATAGCTTGGAACGGATCGACTCCTGAGAAGTCGCGATTAGGATTGTAGGTTCGATTTGCATGGCGATTGTGGGTAGGCGGTGAACGGACTACCTGGAAATCATTTCGGTGCTTCTCGAGCTGAGCTAAACAACCCAGGCTGCACCACCCTCAACGTAAAGCCACCATTGGGAACTCCAATATGCTTTCAAAACGAGTCACCTCGGAGCTAAAGCCCGGGCAGATCAATAATGACCGGCCGCGCGCCCACTAAGAAGTTTGCAATTCAACCGAACGTTGACCGCGCCCGAGCTACCCACCAGAGCCCGACTGCTAGCGCGGTGCCGTCAGAGGACAGATATCGAAAGCCCGCACCGCGCTGGACCCTTGCCAAGCTTGCCAGGTCCGGTTGTGCTCGGGGCAAATTCGAACCACACCTTCCCGGGTGGAGAACGTTTGGTATCGCAGGGTGGAGAGCACCCCCTCAAGCAACACGGAGTTCAGGCCCTGGAAGCCCATGGTCCCACCCAAGATCACACTGTCGCGTAAAATCACGTTGCCTCCGTTTTGCCCCTGGACCACCGGCCGCGACCCGCCGTCGAGCAAGCAGCGATCCAAGTACGCTTGGCCCACGGTACCCAGCAGCAGTGTGCCTGCCTCGAAATGACAAGCGCGCGCCAACATGATGCTGGGTCCAATCATGCGCACGCCATAGACCGAGGCTTTGCCCCCACCCTGCACCAAGTGGCAGCCATCGAGCTCCACAACCGAGTCCTGCAACGAAAGAGGTGTTTGAGCAGCGCTCAACGTCAAATTGCGCAGGCTCCCGGTGGCACCGGTAAATGAAACCGCGCTGCCCCCATTGTTGCGAATCTCTAGGTTGCACAGGATCACATCGCGCACGCGCGTCGATCGAACACCCACCTCAAACTGCACACCGGGTTCGCCGATCAAAGCCACGCCATCCACTTTGATGTCCACCCAATGTTCCAGACCGGACTGGGCTCCATAAACGCCAGCGGGCAAAATCAAGTCCACATAGGATTGGCCGGCCGCTTCCAAATCCGCCAGAGCCTGTTGCAAAGCGGCCAAACTCGCTTCGGGAAGCCGAATAATCGCACGTTGCACAGGAGGCGTTTCAGGACCGCCCGCCAAACGCAAGTCCAGCAGATCGCGCCAGCCCATCAAAGTGGACCCGCTGTCGAGCACTCCCTCGCGCACGGCCTCCAGTAAGACCGACTTGCGCAGCAGGCGATATTGCTCGATCAAGTCCAACCCGAGACGAATCGATCGGAAGGGATCCCGGCCCACGGACGGTGAAGCTTCCATCAAGCGCGCGAGGGCGAAGAGGCACTGCGCCTCCTCAACATTAGCCCCATCGATCACCGCCCGAATCGTGGCGGCTCCGTCCATGGCATCCACGCCGTGCATTTCGACGGTCCAATCCGGCCAAGCCTCTGCGCTGCGCTGATCCGGCCTTTCCTGGGACCAAAGGCCCGCCGTATCCGCTTGCCCTGCCGGCCGCGGTCGGACCGGAGCCGAGTCCAAGAGCACCGCCAAATCGCGCACCCGCGGATCCGGATCCAGGCGCGCCATCAGGCGATACCACCCATCGAGCTCGGGTGTGCCGTAGTCCACCAGCAATGCCTGCAAGCGCCGATCGCCGTCCGGGCTGTACCAACTCTTGGGCGGGGAACCACTCAACCCACGGGTGCCTGCGGCTCGAACTAAAATGGCCTCCAGCATGCCTGCTTCGAGGGCAGCTTCACCCAGAAGAACCTCGCGCGCCATGTCGCTGGCTGCTCCGCGACCTTCGGAAATCAAGTCCAGCAGACTCGGCCAAGCGCGCTCCCCTAGATGGGCCAATACCTGCTTGCCCAAGTATCGTCGGTCATAACTCTCGCTCTCTAGAGCCTGCAACGCATCGGCCAGCACGCGGTCGACCGCCGCCTCATCAGACGGATCCACCCACAAAACCGCAGAGCTCTCCCCGTGGGCCGAGCGTACTCCGTTGGCATAGCGGTACTGCAAGCGCACGTGGCTCAAGGGCAAGGCTCCCTCCACATTGGCGGTAAAACTCAGGCTCGAATCGGAAGCCAATCCATGCGGGATCACAATCCAATCCCCACTGCCCGCGGGTGTTTCGTAGGCCACGTCGCACAGCAGGGCATCCAGGTCCTTCACATCATTGATTGAGGGGGGGATCCAAGAGACGAAAACTGCGGAGCCGTCGTACTGCACCGACGGCGCGGGCGGAGGAAGAGGCAACTGCCGCGTGCCAAACAGGTTTAGATTGCGCGTCATCCAACAACGATTGTTGGCATCCAATCGAAAGCTCAAACGCCCATATACGCCACTTTCAGGCAGGTAGAAGAAACAGCCCGAGTCCATTTCGACCGAGCGTATGCGAGGCAAATAGGCGCGCGGACCGTACTCGGGCGCTTGCCATTCCTCACCCTTCTGGTATTTGGTCTGCAGGGCGATCGGCGCTCGGTCGTCCGCTCGCAAGAGAATTTGATTGCCCAACACCTGGTGAACTTCCACCTGGGAATTCGGTCCATCCAGGGCTCCGGTCAGCAGATCAATGCCCATGCCCACGCGCATTTCCACGGCCCAATCACCGGGCTGCTCCTGGCGCACAATGCGGGTGCGTCGCGGCACTTCGGGCACCTCGGAGAGGTCCACCATTTGCACGCTGTACTCCAGTAGAACACCTTTGGGTCCATCCACGTCCAGGTACGTTCCCGCTTGAATCCGCGCGATCTCGCGCGCAATGGTGGGACCGCCGACCACCGATCGCATGACTCGATATTCGATGTCCTTGCCCGCCACCCACGACAGTCGATAGCCCTCCGGCTCCGCGGCCACGTGCAAGGAATCCTCGGGCACGATCAGCGCGCTATTGGGGCCCTGAAGAGTGACGCGCTCCAACCGTAGCCAATCATCGTCGCCGCCGAGCGCTTTCACATATCCCCAGACACCGTTCTTGCAGCGATACAAGACCACGCTGCCCGGCACCAAGTTTTGAACGCGACCCCCTTCGAAATTCTGTACCGAGTCGCCGGTGATCACATCCCCGGGTGCCCAATTCGCAGGACCCCATTCCAAGGGCCCCTCGGCAATCCAGCGGCCGCCCTTCCACAGCAGTCGCTCCTCGTGCCCGCCTCCGAGCTCGATCGCGTCTCCCCGGGAAACAACCTGCTCTTCCACCCCCATAACCTGCGCTAACGCGGGCCGAGCGGTGACACCGCTCCACACTATGGGCATCAATACCCAAAGCATGGCGCATAGCCTCAGACGGGGAATCCGTCGAAATTTGGGGGAGATCGGAGTCATCGATTCGGGACAGGGACCGGGGGGGAAGCCCCAATGCGGCAGGGGCCTCTTAAAGGTACCCCCACCAGGCGAACGCGGTGACTATTGACGCACAATCCCGCCAAACCACCCCACAAATCCCCCATCAACAGGCCCGATGCGCTTGCAAGCCC
The DNA here is from genome assembly GCA_047611645.1 of Glaciecola sp. GTDB lineage: Bacteria > Planctomycetota > UBA1135 > UBA1135 > NORP259. Next base: position 4,635 of record JBLFXY010000014.1, on the reverse strand, counting down.
CACCCACCAACCTACAATCGTCGCATCGGATTAGTGGGCCCACCAAGCCCCTTCCACCACGGGGACGTAGCTCAGCTGGTAGAGCGTCGCGTTCGCAACGCGAAGGTCGAGGGTTCAAGTCCCTTCGTCTCCACCACCATTCTGTTCACGCTCGCTCGCATTGCCGCTGAACCCGTAACCGCCTTCGCCCCCCCAAAGATATGGGCGTACTCGAACTCATTGCTGTGGCTCTGAGCGGCATGGTTGGAGGCGCAATGGTCACGATCCTCGGCTTGTCGGTCGACATGATCGGACCTTGGAAACCGATGGCCATTGCCTGGGGCGCAAGCGTTGCCGCCATGCACCTTACTCGTACGTGCAATGGACCGTTTACTACAGAGATGCAGGGGTTCTGGCGTCGTTCGCGGGTGTCAACCTGTAGAGCGTTAAAGGCATGGGCAAGCTTGAAGACTGGATGGTGTACACCAAACTCATCCTGTTGGCCGTGATCCTGGGAGTCCTGATCACCCAATCGCAAACAACCCTGCCGGTGCTATTGGAAAGCGCACCTTCCACGAACCTGTTTGCGACTGTGCGCACCCAGCGAGCACTAGAAACGTGCCGGGAGCACCGGGACCGAAGAACGATGAAAGTTATCCGGTCTCGGCACTCGCTCTAGCTGCGATTCCAGCGCTTGGAGCCTTTCTTCAGGGCGGTACCAGCTTTGAGGTCCGCTTCGAATTTCTCCACGCAATCGAGCAGGTCGTCTCCGAACCAGTCGGTTTGCCAGGGTTCGAATCCAGAGGCTTCTTCGAGTTGATCCAAGTTCCTGGGCAGGGCGCGAGCTATGTTTGCGAGAGCGCTGCGGTGCATGAGGTAGGCGGCTTCGATGTCGTGGCGATCGCAAGCTTTCTTGCGCACGGTTTTGAGCCGATCGTTGAGCTCCTGCTCCTCTTCCGTGAAGTCCTCGGCATTGGCCTTGCGCGGGGCGCGCGGCCATTGCTCGATCGGGTCCATGTCGAGCGCGTCTTCGATGACATCGATAATATCGTTGCCGTAACGACCTCGGACTAGGCTCGAGCAACCTTTAACATTGCCCAATGACTGCACCGAACGCGGGCGTTCCTCGGCCAGGGCCAACAGCACGTGATTGCCCAGGATGCGGAAAGGCGGCACGTTTTTCTCTTTCGCCAGTGCGTCGCGCAGGATGAACAGTTCCCTCAAAATCGTGCGCGCCATGGGACGCAGATCCTTGCCACCCTTGACCTTGGCAAAGTCGCCCGGACGGAACACGTGGGGCGGGGGAATGGTCTTCTCAAGCCGACGGCACTCGGTGTCGAGCACCATCATCAAATCCTCTTTCGCTAGCGCTGCATGCTGCTCGTAGTAGAGGTCCACCAGATAATGGGTGTCAAGCCGCGCGTATGCGACTTGCTGATCGGTCAACGGGCGCCGTGACCAATCACTGCGCTGCATGGACTTGTCCAGCTCCACGTCGAAGTGATCGAGCAGCACGGATGCCAGACCCGGAGCCTTGGATCCCAGAACTGCCGCGGCCACGCGCGTATCGAACAGGTTCGCGAAGTCGAATCCGTAGTCACGCTTGAGGATCAGAATGTCGAACTCGGAATCGTGGAAGAGCTTGATGCGCTTCGGATCGGCCAACACATCTCCCAGGCCGCCCATGTCGAAATCGGCGAAGGGGTCGACGATGAAGTCCTCACCGGCGCCGGTCACCTGGACCAAGCAAACCTGCTCGCGATAGCTGTGAAAGCCATCGGCTTCCGTATCGACCGCGATGACCTTTTCATCCTGCAGCACATCGAGCATGCGCTCCATGGACTTGTCATCTTCGACCCGGGTGGGCGGCTTAAGTTCGGGCTGGCTCATGGGGTGGGGCAGGTTGGTAAGGGGGGCGTTGTCAGGGTGCGAGAAGTCCGATCCGTCGCCGGCGGCAGGCGCCGGGACATTGGGACACAAAAAAAGCTCCCAGGTGGGAGCTTGAGGCGCTCCACCCATTCGGGTGGCAGCGCCTGGTGCCAAATAAATTGGCCCCTTGTTTGGCCATCCCAGAGGAATGGCGAGGGCGACGGGACTTGAACCCGCAACCTCCGGCGTGACAGGCCGGCACTCTAACCAATTGAGCTACGCCCCCGCGTTGGGGATGCGGAGTATAGCTTGCGCCTTTCTCCTGTCCAGGGTTTGTTCGAACGAATATGCCTAATTTCTGAAGCCCATTTAGAGAGCCGCTCAGCCCGTTCGAACCGCGCGCAGGGTATCGAATCGGCCTAGCCGGTAGATGGGATATAGGGACGCGATCAGCCCCACGGCAAGGCATCCGAGCAGGGCCTTGGCCGGAATCCATGGGTTCATCGCGGCCGGAAGGTCGAGCCCAGATAGGGATTCCACTGCCGCAATGACCGGAGGAACGATGCCCAAGCCAACCGCCACACCCAACAATCCGCCCACCAGGGCCAGGCCCAAGGCCTCGATCCAGACCATCGAAGCCACCTGACCGTGACTGGCACCCAAGGCCTTCACGATGCCGATCTCGCGGGCCCGTTCCATGGTGGCCAGCAACTGGCCATTCAACACGCCCAAGGCCGCCAAGCCCGCCGAAAGCAGAACCAGGATGTCGAAGAGCTTGAAGTCGCGTTCCAAATCGAAGCGGTGGAAGGCCAAAACCTGACTCCCGGTCTCGAGGCCCCAGGTCTCCGGATCCACGCCTCGGCCCCCACCGGGCAGCCCGGCGTAGTAACCCATCAACAACTCGCGCACGCGCTCCACGTCCTCGCCACCATCGAGTTTGATCGCCAAGCGATTCACGCGTTCGGTGTCGATGCAAAACTCCTTGTCCAGATAGCTGCGGTCGACAATGCCGTACATGCGCTCGTCGGGATGCGACCAATGACCGTAGGCATCGCTGATCTCGGCCACCACAAATTTCTGAACCTCGCCGCCGGACTTGTCCAGGTAGATCGAATCACCGATTTTATACTCGCCGTCCTGGGCCAGGCGCCGACTCAAAATCATGCCGTGGCCGCGCTGCATCAGCTGCAAGATCTCGGGCTTCTCGCTCAACGGGCCATAGCCCTTGACCGAATTCGAATCCACTCCGGTGATCAGGAAGGGCGCGTTCAAGTGCGCCTGCCCCATCTCGACTCCGAGCACAACCGGGTCGTTGAGCAGGGCGGCAGCGACCTCATCGAACGAAGTGTCGGGCAGGCCCTTCACCCACACTTTGCCGACGGCCGCTTCATCCGCCCAGACGCTGATCTCACCGCGCAGGCTATTCGTCAATCCGCTGAGTCCCATGTAACCCGCGGCGACCAATGCGATCGCGCTAGCGCTGGCTCCGATTCGACCCGGCGAACGAACCATGCCCGAGCGTGCCAAGCGCGCCGAAAAGGGTGCGATGAGGATCAGGGGTTTCACGACCCACGCTGCGCCTTGGGCGATGAAGCGCGGGGCTACCAAGGCCAAAGCGAGGACGGCAACCAATACGCCCACCGCCCCCAATACGACCATCGCCAGGCTATCTCCGGAACCGCCCACCGAGGGCACCAACGTGAAGAACAAACCCGGCAGCAAAATGCCCATCAACGCTGCGTAGAACACCGCGAATCCGCGGCTTCCGCTGCGGCCCGTGACTTCCTTGTCCCCACGCAAGGCGGCTCCAGGATCAGCTCGGCCGAGCAGCATCAAGGGATAAACCGAACCGCCCAAGGCCACAAAAAAGCCGGCGGATGCCAGGCCCCAGACCACGCCCCAAGGGATCACAAACTGTGAGATGTGCTTGCCCGCACCCAGGGTCGTCAAGCCGGCGAGCAGCAGGACCTTGGCCAACAGCAAGCCCAAAACCACGCCCAGCAAAGCGCCTAGCAAGGCCTGTAGCAGAGCCTCGGTCAGGAAGACGCGCGAGATCTGGCCGCGCGTGGCTCCCAGGGCGTGCATGGTGCCCACTTCAACCACGCGCTCGGTCAACGACATGGACAGCGTGTGAAAGATCACGAACAGGCCCAGCACAAGGGCGAACAAACCCGCCACGCGTACGCCGGTTCGAAAGGCGCGCTCGTCGGCGGCTTGACCCAGAACGGCGCCGCGGTTGACCTGCATGGCATAGAGTGAAGCCAAGCGTGCTTCCAACTTTTCACTGTCTGCGGTTGGGTCCTGCTTGGCCCAAAAGGTCGAGCGAACGCGCTGGCCTTCAAACATGCGTTGTCCCACGGCGTGGCCGGTGACCAAAACGCTGCCATTGGCCGTGCGCCCCAATCCAGTGCGCGCCAACACCCCCACCACTTCGAACGGAAAACGCACGGGCGCATCCAACACCGGCTGCCCCACCGCAACCAATTGGCCATCCTGGCAAACCTTGCGGCTCAAGCGCGGCGGACGCGACATCCAAAGGGTGTCGCCCGGATCCATGGCCAACTCCTCCGCAATGCGCCAACCGAGTAGGACCTCCATGGCTCCTTCGGTTTGCAAACTGCGCCCGGCCTGCAAGGTGATCAAGCCGAAGTCGCCCAAACGGTCGGCTTCGAACGCTAGGAATCGAGCGCGCGCGGGCCGTTCACGGCTTTGAATGGCTCCATCCCCTGCCCCAAATAGAACGGTCTCTTGGAAGCCTTCAATCGCCAAACTCACGCCTTCCATGGC
>JBLFXY010000013.1:0-23448 GCA_047611645.1 Glaciecola sp. | reverse complement strand
CGGAGTCCGCGCCTTTTTTGTCGGACTTACTATTCGGGGTAAGTCCGTTCCATTGAAAAGAACCCTGCCCCGAACTCCAAGTCACCGAAACCGCTTCTCCGGCCTTGTCATTGCCATCCATGCATTCGATCTACAACACTTCGAACACGACCGGCTCAGAAATATGGATGTTTGACAATCCAAAATGGTGAGGGCTTTGTCGGGAACAGTCTTCCTAATTTCTGGGGACGCCCCTACCTGCAGAACGTCCACAATGTCCGCTAGGGCTGGACTTTACATTCGGCGCGCGCAGTGCCATCCGCCCGCAACACCTGCTGCTCCTTACCTCGCTCTCCAGCCTGACTGGAAAACCAAAGAGGCGTCCCGTAGCGAACAAGCATCAAACCGATCCATCCCAACTTCACTCCGGCCCACGTGCTCGCTTGGCTAATGGTTTATAATGGGTGCCAATCAATCGGGGTACTCAAGCAATGGGAAGAGTCCTTTCGCGCTCACTTTTCCTTTTTGAAGATCATCAGGTGGTTGAAGCCCCGCAAGAAGAAGTTGCCTTCGGCGGCGGCTTTGTGGAAGCCGGGCTTTTCTAGTTTGCGGTTGCCGCGCACGACGGCCACGTGGTCGATCGGGCGGAAGCGGGATTCGAGCATGGCGCTGAGGCGCGAGGCGATCGGGATGAAGCCCTGTTTCTTTTTGAAGGAGTCGCTGACGTAGATGGCGAAGTAGCGGCGATCCTTGAGGATGCGGTCGGCTTCGTTGAAGGCCGCGTTCATGGCTTCGAAGTACGAGTCATCGAAGGCGGAGAGTTTTCCGATGCAGTTGGGGTCTTCGGAGTAGTCGATGTGCGTGGAATAGGGCGGATCCATGAAGACGAAGTCGGCCTTGCCATCCTCGAGCGGAAGCTTGCGCGCGTCGGCGCGGAAGATGTCTTCGCGGATGGGCCGCAGGTCGTAGCCCAGGGCGCGGCGCTCCATGCTGCGCGCCACGTCGAGGGTCGTGCCGCCTCCGCAGAAGGGGTCCACCACCAGGTCGCCCTCGCGCGTATAGCGCTCGATCAGGTTCCAAATCACGTAGGCGGGGGTGGCGCCCTCGTAGCTGGGCGTGCCCATGGGCACCTCTCCGTATTGCTGGGAGGGGTGATACCAGAGGGTCGAAGTTTGCAGCTTGGGCTGGGCTTGGTCGGGTCGGCGGTGCATATCGCGGGCAGTTTAGCGCATGGAGCCGGCGGTGCGTCGGAGCAACTCGGGTGTGTTTGGGTCCACCTACAGCCGACTCCTGCACAACGGCCCCCCCCCAACCCACCGATTGAGCCCGTCCTGTTGTCCCACCTGCCCCCATCACGCTAAGCTGACTCCATCTTGCAAGAAGCCATCCAAATCCCCGTGCGTGGGGCTCCGGTCGATTGGGTCTCAGGGTTCTGGGACTTGCCCGAGACGGAAAAGTCCGACTTCGTGTTCCTGCTGGCCCATGGGGCTGGACTGGACATGTCGAGCGACTTCATGGCTTACATCGCGCAAGGCTTGGCCGCCGCCGGTTTTCCGGTCATGCGCTTCAACTACGCCTACTCCGAGCGTATGGACCGCGGTGGCAACCGCCGACCGCCCGATCGGCGCCCCATGCTCGAAGCGGTGCATCGCGGTGCCTTGGAATTCCTCCGCCGTCGTTACCCCGACGCCCGGGTGGTTTTGGCGGGCAAGTCCATGGGCGGACGCATGGCTAGTTACCTGACAGCGGAGGGAGTCGACGCTGCAGCCCTCTGTTGTTTCGGCTACCCGCTGTACCCCCCAGGCAAGCCCGAAAAACTACGCTCCGAGCACTTCCCGACCATCGCGCAACCCGCCCTATTCCTGCAGGGCACACGCGATACCCTGTGCGACTTGGAATTGCTCAAACCCGCCCTCGAAACCTACGGCGGCCAAAGCACACTCGAGATCATCGAAGGCGCTGACCACGGATTCCGCGTTCTCAAGAAGTTGAATTTGAGCGACGAAGAAGTCCAGGACGACCTGGTGCAGCGCACGGTGAAGTGGGTCGAGAGTCTTTAGAGCTGCGAACAAGGGGGCGTTCGTAGCCATAAAAAAAGCCCCCTCTCGGGAGCCAATGTGATTCGATTCGCTCGCTCCTAATTACGAGCGATCCTCCTGGTCCGGCAAGCCGGCTTCCGCTCCAACCAGGGATTTGCTCATTTCGGCGGCCTGCCGTTCACTGGGCACCATACGCTCCTGGGCACCGCCCAGGACGGCATCGCGGGCCAAGGCCTCGTGGGAAGTCCGTAGACCCAAGGTGGCCATTGCGGCTAGCCCAAGGATGCCCATCACGGCCCACGGCACCCAGGAGGGTGCTGTTTCGACGATGAGGGCTGTTTCGGTGGGTGCTTTGCTCTTCAAGACACACGTTTGACGAACGCAATGGCCCGTCATGTGGAGGTAAATGAAAAAAACTTACTTTCAGCCTTCACTACCCCGCCCTTAAGGGCCGTCTACCGTTTTCCAGTGCAAGAGTCGCCTTGAAAATCACCTGTGACTAGCCCCCACAAATTAGGGAGGCCTGGAACCGCTATCCCAGGCCTCCCCTAATCTGTTTCCTGGAAGAGGCTTACGCCCGCAACCAGGCCTCCCAGGCGTCAAAACTGTAGTCACGGCCCAGGAAATCGGAGACTTGATCTTTGGCGTCCAGGCCGCCCCCGCGCTGGAGAACCTGGGTGCGGTAACGGCTTGCGACGTCCTTATCCATGGGGTCGCTTTCGAAGGCGCTCCACATGTCCTTGGAGATGACCAATGACCACATGTAGGTGTAGTACATGGCCGAGTAGTCGTTGATGTGACCGAACGAAGCCTGAAAGTAGGTGTTGTCCAGTTCCTCGATCAGGGTCATTTCCGGGCGCAGGCGGTGCACCATTTCCGTGGTGTCCAAGCTGGCCGCATCCTGACGATGGAATTCGAGGGAGAGTTTGGCGAGGTGCATCTGGCGCAGGACGCTGAGGCCCTTGCCGTATTCCTCGGCCTTGCGCAGAAGCTCGACCAGCTCGCCGGGGATCGGCTCCCCGGTTGTTTCGTGCAGGGCAAAGGTCGCAAGAACTTTTGCATCCCAAGCCCACTCCTCAAAGAGTTGGCTGGGCACTTCAACGAAGTCCCACTCCACACCGAAGCCTCCAAAGCCAAAGAACGACTGGCGGCCGGAGAGCATGTGGTGCATCAGGTGCCCGAACTCGTGGAAGAACGTGGTCACCTCCTCATGCAGCATCAGGCCGGAGTCGGCGTCTGTCGGTTTGGTGAAGTTACAAACGAGGGCGGCTTCGGGAAGAATCTCCGTGTGCCCATGGCCTTCCGCCAAACCATCGCGCAAGTCCATGACCGCCGCGTGTTTGAACTTACCCTCCCTCGGGAACATGTCCAAGTAAAAGCGACCGATCGTATTCTCACCGTCGACCACATCGAACGGACGCACATCCGCGTGCCATGAAACCAGATCCGGGCGCGCCGCAAAGCGAATGCCGTACATATCCGCGGCTGTCTTGAGCACGCCTTCCTGCACGCGCTCGTAAGCCAAGTAAGGGCGCACCGCTTGGGAGTCGAAGGCGAACTCATCGCGCTTGACACACTCGGTTAGATAGGAGGAATCGAAGGCATGAACCTTTTCTGCAGAGGGTTCAATTTTCCGTTTAGCGGCCAGCAACTGATCGTATTCCTCTTGAGCCAATCCTTTAGCGCGTCCAACGACCTTGTCCAGGAAGTCCGCAACCGCCTGCCCGCTACCGATCATTTTATCGCCGGTGACGTAGTCAGCCCAACTATCAAAGCCGAGCAGCTTCGCGAGTTCCTGACGCTTCGCCAACATGCGATCGAGCAGCACGATATTCGTCGGATAAGCCCGAGTGTTGTACATGCGCACCATCGCTTCGCGAACCGCAGCGGAATCGCAGTACATCATGATCGGCACGTAGTCCGTGGGGTCGGTATTCAGTTTAACCTCGCCCTTTTCATCCTCGGGATGACTGTCCAGGAAATCCTGGGGCATACCGGCCAATTTCTTGTGCCCACCCGCAATCTGCATACTCGTGGTCGCCAAGATGATGTTCTTATCGAACTCCTGTCCGATCCCCAGCAACTCCTCCTCAAGCTTGCGCACCTGCTCACGGCCCGCTTCATCCTTGTCGACACCGCTACGACGAAAATCGCGCAGGCTATGCTCTAGAAAACGCCGCTGCTGGAAGCGTGCATCCTCGGGCAGCGTCATTTTCTTGAGACGGTCGAAAACTTCACGATTGAGAGACAGTAACGAGTGGAAGGCGTGAACATCTTGTTCAAGGATGGCTCCCAACTCCTGCATGGATGTGTCCGGGTGCACCTGCTGAAAGATAGAAGCCTGCTGCGCCCAGCCGTTGAGCGGACTCCCAATGTGGTTGAACGCCGTCAGTACATCTTCTGGCGCGGCGTCAGCGGGCAGTGCGAGGAAACTATCCAAATTGCGCCTGCTCGCTCGCAATCCATTCTGAATCGCCGTTTTAAGCTGGTCGGCCGACTTGCAGAAAGTGATATGTGTCATGGGATATTCGATGCTCTACTGCGGACTCATTCCTACTGGATGCGCTCTATGTATTCGAGCAGCTCCCGGTACTGGATGTGGAAGTCGTGGGTGCCCCCCGCCAACGGCGCCTTAAAGAAGCAGGCCGTATGGGCCATGACTCCGGCTTCCCCGCGGCGTGCGGAAAGTTCGGCCAAGCGCGCCAGATCGAGGACCAGGGGCGCGGCCAAAGCGGAGTCACTTCCCGCCCAGGTGAACTGCAAGCTCATGCGAGTTCCGAGGAAACCTTCGAAGTGCACGAAGTCCCAGGCGGTCTTCCAATCGCCCAAGCTCGGAACGAAATCGATAGCCACGTGGCTGTGCAAGTCCCGATCCTCCGCCGGAACATCCTGCTCCAAAATCGAGCGCAAGGCTTCATCCTTATTGGTCAACTTGGCTGCCTTGTGCGCCTCCTGCTTGAGAATCTCGCCATCGCGGTTCCCCAGCATGTTGTAGCCCTGCCAGCTCAAAACCTTCAAAGCCCGCGCATGGAACATGGGGGCCAAAGCGGTCTTAAGCAGAGTTTCTCCGGTCTTTCCGTCATTTCCGCAGTGGGGCACGCCCCGCTGAATCGCCAGTTCCTGGAGAGCCTCGGATTGACTACCCAACGACGGCGTGAAGTTCACGAACGGTCGTCCCGACGAGAGCGCGGCGTAGGCGTAGACCAGGGATGCGGGTTGCGATACGCCTCGGTCGAGCGCCGCCTCCAAGTCCGCGATTGAAGACCAAGCCGCTTGAGCTTCGCGAACCGCTTCGGTGCTTGCCGCATAAACCACCACCGTGCGCGCCAGGTTGGAAGCCGCCTCAAACTCGTCCCAATCTTTTTGCAGGGCCGCGATTTGCTCGCGCGGAGACAGATGACCCAGCTCGGCTGCACGCGGATCCGCGCCTTCATATAGCGAACCACTGCCATCCAAGATTCCCGGTCGAATGCGGCCATCAAAAGCTTGAGCCTCGGGGTCCAAAGTATCGAGCCACTCGTGGGGCAAAATACTGGCACGGATCAACTCGCGCGCGGATTCCTGGATCGGACGCAAGCAAACGTCATGGCCTCCAAGCACCCAGGAATCCCAGGACGCCCAGTCGATACCGGCGTAGGCGGATGTCGCGGTGATGATGCCCGTGGGAGGCAAGATCCCTTTCTGCATAGCCGCCAGACCATAAGCCAGCGTCGTGCTGATCGCGCCCCGGGCGCCGATCAGCCACAGACCTGTTTTTTGGGCCGAGGAAGGGGAAGTGTTTTGGGATCGATTGGGCTTAGAAGTCATGGGTCAGGGACCTTTCAGGCCGGCCATTCTGCCGGGTGAGGCCCGGGTTGCAACCGCAAGCAGGCACAGACCGGAATTTGTTGCGTGAGCATTTCCGAAGGGCTATTGCCCAGCCGCCAGAAAACTCTGAACCAAGCTACGATAGGGGCGCGGAACCTGTGGAATGGCTAACAGGCGTTGGCTCTCGGGACCCCAATTAGGGTTTATCCCAGGGCGCTCTGGACGAGCCTTTTCACCAGAATCAGGCCCTGAAGGGCTATTCTGGGCGCCAGGAGCACCCTGGCCCATTGAATCTTGCCCACCCTTACCTCCGGGCCCTCCCCCTGGCTGGGCCGAGGTGGCCCCGCTCTGGGCCACCGTTTCGGCCTGGCTGTTGGAGCCGCCCGGGGCCTTCCCCGAATCGGCCTCATTGCGGCTCGTGGTTTCGTTAGGAGACTTGCCCACTCGATCTTGAAGCTCTGTCACCAACGCTTGGGCCTGATCCATGGTGCGATCCCATTCCGCGTCCCCCCTCAAAGCCTGACTCACTTGGGCTATATCGAGAGCCAACCCGTCCAGTTCGGAACTCCACTCCTCGGAGTCCCCTTTGCCTAGCTCACTCTCAAGACCTCCCCGGCGGGCCGCTTCCTGCATGGCTTGCAGATCCTGATGAAGGGACTCTTCACCCGCTAAAACCTGGACGCGCTGCTGAGCCTCTGCCAAGCGGTCCTGCAGCTGCCGAAACTGTGGCGCGGAACGCGTCCAACGAACGACTTGATTGCGTTGCGCCTGCAAGCCTTGCATCAAGAGCGAACCACTCACGAACGGAAGCACCAACAGCCAAAGCGACACTGGCACCGCGCGGCGCAAAATCACCTTGCGCGAAACACGCGGACGAAGACCGTCGAGCAAAAGCTGCCCCATAGAAGACGTTTCAGCGGAACGCTCCACATTCATCGCCGCCAGCAATCGCCCATTCAACCCCAGGCTACGGTCCACTCTGCAAGCCCAATCAAACTCGGGTTGACGAGTCTCTAGCAACCAAAGGACGCCGATCATGAGTCCCCCAATTCCGGAGATGATCAAGGCGTGAAACTCCAAACCCTGCGAGCCACTGTGCAACGCCAGATACAGCAGGAACAATGCGGCAGCCGCCGCCAGGATCAATCCTTCCCCCCAACGCGCGTGCAACCGCGCTCTTCGTGCGAGCCCCACGCGGCTCGTCAAGGAGGGTCGGGGATTCGAGCTCAATCCTCGTCCCCTGAGTTTGCCTGGGGCAAGCGAGGCAGCAACTCGGCAGGAGCGCTATGCAAAATTTGAGTGGAAACCACAAAGGCGAGTTCACTGCCGCGCTGGGGCAACAACCACGAGTTCGCCAACCAATTCGACTGTTTGTCGCACTCCACCAAACCAGTGGTAAAGAGAGTGGCGCCATTGCGCATCAGCGCAGCGTTGATCAAGTTGCCTTCTTTCGTAGCCGCAAAAGCGGGGCCCTTGTGGCCCTCCGCCATGAAGGATCCCAAATAGACCAGGGGATGGCGGCGCATGGTGCGCCCGCGATCCAGATCGCGTATTAAATCCTCCAGCCGGAAGAAGTAGCGCTCTTCGCCTTCCATCCAAGCCACGTATATGTACGCGCTGTCCCCGCTGGGAGCGATCACTTCATAGGTCTCCCGCGCCGGTTGGTTGCGCGCCCCACCAGCCGGCGTGGACGGGTCAGCAGCAACCACACTCTTCCATTCGGCGTTCTTTCCGGGCTGCAGCCCGAGCACCAGAAGCATGGCGTTCAGCCGCTCGGCTCCGACTTGAGTCGACAGCAAGGATTCGTGCATGGATCCATGGGGATTCACGAGCAAGTACTCCAAGTAGTCGCCGGTAACCTCCAAGTTCACTGGAAGGCTCAGCCAAGTGCGATCCTGCGCCAGGTGGATCTCCACGACCGGCTGCTCCGGTTCGGAAGGCTCTTGGGCCGCGGGCCAACCCGCCGAAAGGACCATCAAAGCGACGCCCAGGCCCCAGGCCCATGTGGTTTGGATCTTCATAGAGTGCAGTGTAACCGCCGGTTGATCCAGCTGGACAGGCTCCTTGGCGCTTCTAACGGGCCAAGTGGCCGCAGGTTCACAACCTGCAAACGAAGATCGGCGGCGGAGGGCATATGCCATCCAACCGCCGATTTCTAACGGGCTGCTAGGTGATCGATTAGCTCCACTCGGAGGGATCCAAGCCCAAGCTCTTGAGATCGGGTTCGACCAGCTTCTGTACCCCTTGGGCGAAGCGGCGAATCTCGTATTGGGCATCGGGCTTCAAGCGCTGCGAGAGGAAGTGCAACACGCCTTGCAGTGAAACCGTCCAGTAAGCCTGGGTGTACAGGTTTTGCGGCAACAGCATGCGAGCGATTTCCTTGGCCAAGCCACCCTCCACGCGCTCCTGATAGCGCTCGAAAGAAGCCTGGCAATCCGCCAACATGGCCTCCCTAGCACCCACATGATCATAGTCATCCGGCAAATCTACCGAGGCTTGCTTGTTGCCATGGGGAGGATTCGCACGCATCACCTTGGGCACATAAAACTCCGGTTCCCATTGCACGTAGCGGCCGGATACCTCATTCCATGAGCAACCCTTGTCCGTGTCGAACATAACGTCGAACACCTCGAGCGAAACGTTGTGCCCGTCCACTTCGTACTCGCGCCAACCGGAACCAACTTGATACTTGAAGGCTTGGCGGAAGACGAACAGCGGAGCCTTCCAATGGAACGTATAGAAGCTGTGACGGAACGGCGAGGTGTGGCCGTGCTCCCAAAGGAAACGCGTCAGTTTGGAATCCCCTGCGGTGAAATCCTTCTTCTGCTTGTCGTAGGAAATGCGCGCGGAGTTGACCACTTTCAGGGCCGGGTCCTGCTGCATACGATCCATCAAGGCCACGAATCCGGTGCCATCGTCCAGGGTAAATTGCGCGCCTTCGGGGGCGGATACGTCGGTGAGGTTCATCGTCAGATTCCCATGGGGACCGGGAGTGTCCAGGGGCCCGCCAGACGTTCCAGCGCCCCCTCTAAGGGCAGTCTAAACCAATCCCAGGCAATCCCCAAAGACCGCCCAAGGAATGTGCGCGGCTTCTTGCGCTTTGCCCTCTGAGAGGCTGCAAGGGACCTATTTACGCCGGACCCAATCCGCCGCCCGGTCCTGTTGATCCAGGGCCCTGGTGGAGATGCCGCAGAAGCGTTTGGCCAGTCCTAGGAGCTCCTGCGCCCGGTCGGCATCGTCATTGGAGGCCGCCAACATGGCCAGGCTCTGGAGCCGAAGTGCACTCAGACGGGCTAGGGGGTGGCGGCCCTCGCGCACATCGAAACCACCTGTCAGGGACTCTAAAGGAATTCCACCGGCCAGCATGCCTTCCACAAAACGATCGCAGTACCAAGCGGTGTTGGCCAGATCTCCGCGGGCACGGGCCAACCGAAAGCGCAGGACCTGAACCTCGCCCATGGCGTCTCGCCACTGATTCTGGTCGGGCTCTCCGGCCAGGGCCACTTCGGCCCAACGGGCCAGTAGGTGAGCCGATTCCGAGTCCCCAGCGGACCTAGCGTCCTGGGCGAGTTTGACCAGAAGCCGGCCATCCAGAGCCCGCCAACCCGGGTTTTGATCCAGCAGCGCAGCCAGCTGCCCTTGCACGGCGACCTGGTGAACGATGCGGCGCTGGGAGCGCCAATCCTCCGATGCGGGGACTCCCCCGATGCGCTCCCGCCATTGATCCGCGCTGCCCATGAAAGGCCCTTCTAAAATGCTAGAAGTCTCTCCCGGCTCCAAGGCCCCACGCCGCACCAAAACAAGAAGCAATTCCGTCGCTAGGTGGGCTTCGATTTCCTGATTGGCGGCGTCGCCTTTTGCCGCTGCCCGAGCCCGCATCCAACGCGCACGGAGCGCGGGGTCGATGCGATCGTCCACCAGGGGCTGCAGGCTTTCCATGGCGAGCTGGGGTCCGGTTACCCCTGAGTCCTCGTCCAAAATTTGCAGGAGGGCGTCGACCTCGCCCAACGCCGTCAAGCCGGCCATGGCCACCTGACGTAGATTGGAGGAAGCGCGCCGATTCGTGGCTTCTTGCATCAGCAAGGCGCCCGCCCGATGTGCATCAGCCAACCAACGCTCCTTGAGGACCTCGCCCAGGCGTGCATAGTCCTCCTCCCCCACCCGCGCGACGAATTTGTGCAGGGCGGAATTCGCATCGGAAGTGGACGCGGCCGGAAGACGCAAGGCCACTTCCACGCGCAATCGGCGCGGCCATTTCTGGATGGCGCCCAAGTTGTTCTGCACCCAAGCGGTGAATTCCGGATCATTCGCGATCAGCGCAATGCAAGCCTTGGAAAAGTCAAATCGGACCTTGGCTGGGATATCCGCCGGCAAGCCAAGAATCCAATCGACGCGACGGCGGAGTCCTTCCACCAGCACATTTTCGGAGAGCGTTGTTTCCGATTCGTCGTCGCCCGCGGTTTGCACGCGGCGCAAGGCTGCGGCCCGCCGCGCCAGGTCACGGCTCACAGGCTCCTTGCCGGCGCGCCACCCTGCAAAACGAGCCTCCAAGGCTTCCCCGAAATCCCGTTCGAACAGTGCACGCCAGCGGGAGTCGGTGGCCAGGTAAGACAGGTGCTCCAGCGCGAGTAGATCACAGGGCCCGGGCTCGCGAACTTGCTCTAACCAATCCCCCCCAAAAGCCTCCCAGTCGCTTGAATTGGGCAATTCGCGCAATAGAGTTTGGCGAGAGTCCGATTCCTCAGCGCGCCAAATTCGATGCAAACGCTGCTGGACACCCTGCGAGTCAGATCCTTGGGCCAGGGTTCTGAAGGCCAAGCGCAAAGCTTCGCCGTCGCAGGATTCTACCACCTCTAGTAGAAGCGTTCGCCGCTCTGCGCTGACCGGAGCCTCGCACAGCCGGGACACGGCCAACACCTGGAACTCAGCCCCGTGCTCTCCGCGAATCCACGGCGCTAGGCTGGCCAGAGGAATAGGGCGCCAGTCCCCCTCCAGCGCGATCCACACGATTTCAATAGTGGCCCGATTCTCTGATCTCGCCCACGCCAATACGTTAACGGGTCCACTTTCTACCGCCCGTCGGATGTAGAAATTTCGGGCTTCGTCCAATCCGCCGAGGATTCGAAGAGTCTCTTGGGTGAGCCGTACATCGGCGTTCAAACCGAGCTGCCAAAAAGATTCGGTCAAGTATCCTGACCCAAGACGTGAAAGCTCCTTCAGTACCTGATTCCACGCGTAGAGCTTGCCACTCTCCACCGGCGGCATGCGCAGGCCACGCTCGAGCCAAGTCCAGTCGCGGGAAGCATCTAACCCGCTTAGAATCCCTGCCGAAGCTGCCTGGGCCAGAGCCATGGCCTCCACGAGAAAACCGTGCTCCTCAAAGGTCTCTCGCGTCTGCGCCCTCAACTCTTCAATGGCCTTCGAATGGGCCATGGGCCGGAGGAGCCAGGAATGGATCGGTCGCAGTTTCTTGCTTTCGCCGTGGCCTTCGATCCACAGCGAAGGGCCGGTTTCTTGCCTGGCGACCCCCACGTGAATTGCAATCGCACGGTAGGCCTCCGGAAGAATTCCGTGGGTCTCCGAACCGCCCCGGGCAAGATCCTGTAGCACCAAACGGTAGGCCGCCGCGCCTCGCTCCCCCGCATCCAACCACGATTCAGAAAGGGCTGCATTGCGCCAGGCCTTGGCCTCGTCTCCGATTTCCCGGTCGATCGGAATCGACCAATCCACGCAGTCCGCGCCCAAGCCCTGACCCATGCGGACGATGCGCCAAGCCGCCGCGCGCACGGAGGACCGAGAATGCTTCAAACCCGCGCGCAGATCGGACTTGCGATGCTCGCAAAACCAACGCGCAGCTTCCGGGCCACGCTGCATAGCGTCAAACACGTCATAGACTTGGAGCCAATCGGCGGAGGCTAATTTCGGCTCCCACCGTCGGACCGTGCCCGCCGGATCCAAGGCCACGCTTCGAAACCAATCCTCGCTGCCTCCCGACTGCAAAGGGGCTGGTTTCCTTGGAACGATAGGAAAGGCATCGGCGTCTTGTATCGAGCCCCAACCCAGCGCGAAGAGCCCTAGGGCAAACGAAAAATGAAGCAGGCCAAGCACAGTGTCTCGGGCTAGCTCGCATCCCTAGTGGAACGTACCAATTGCAGCTGGGCCGGACCCAAATAGTTGAGGAGGTCGGACGCGATGACCGCCCGCTCGCCCAAATCGGCCACGGCCATATCCCCGGCCAAACCATGGGTGTACACCGCGCTGACCGCGGCATCAAACAAGGAGAATCCTTCGCCCTGTAAGCATTCGGACCAAGCGGCATAGGCGCCCAAAAGGCCCGCAAGCACGTCACCGGTGCCCGCTGTCGCCAAGGCGGGTCCGCCCGAAGCGTTCACGTACACGCAATGGCCATCGGTAACGACCGTTCCATTGCCTTTCAAAACGCAAATGGATCCGGAGCGTAAAGAGAGCTCCACTGCAAACTCAATACGACCCTCGCGGTCGTCGGGAACCGGTCGATCGAGAAGTCGCTCCGCTTCGCCCGGGTGGGGAGTCATAATCACTTTGGATTGGGACATAGTGAGAAGCTCAGGCACGCCGGCTAGGACATAGAGTGCATCCGCGTCCAGAATGAGCGGCCCCTTGTAGTCATCCTCGACCACGCGTCGGACCAGTTCCCTGGTGCGACCACTACTGTTTAGGCCCGGGCCCGCCACGCGAGCATGGCAGGGATATTCTCCGATTTCGCTAGGCAAACGCCCCGCGTAGAGATCACGCGTTCGCGAAACATCCAAGAAGACCGCCTCTGGAACCATCGACGTGATGCGATCCACCATCTCCGTTTGGAAAATGGCCAAAACAACCAAGCCAGCTCCGCCGCGCTGGGCAGCCCGCAAGGTGAGTTGCGCGGCGCCGGGCATCTCAGGGCTTCCCGCAAGAAACAGTACCCTTCCGACCATGCCCTTGTAGGCGTTGACCGGAAATGCGGGAGGGGCCTTCGCTCCAATCGCCTGTGCATAGGGAAACTGTGCTTCCGAAAATTCTCTATCGTTCAAAGTTCCACCTCAAGGGCTCCAGTTTCTAGGCCAGCATCATTGCGCTGCAAGTGCGCTCGATACTTGGATAATGTATCGATGGCCTCCGGGTCCAACCAATTCAGATGTGCCATAAGTTCAACGGTGACCGCCTGTAAACCACGCAGTCCGCCGTCGTCCATTTTGACCGCTAATGCCTGATCGTGCCCAACTCGACCTACGACATAGACGCCTTCCGCACCAACCTTGGGAAAGAGCATGCCGTTGGAAACTTTGCTCAGGTCGGTGCACAGCCGACCCTTGCTGCCTGCGATCAGCTCAGGATGGTCACGCACGGCCGCTACTAGGCGCTCGCAGGTTGCGCGGCGCGTGCTGGAAAGCCCTTGTGGCGATGTGAATGCGGCGAAGGCGCGGGCTAGGGCCACGAGCGGCAGGCGGAAGGTTGGAGCGCTGCATCCATCGATCGCCATGGTGAGTTCCTCATTGGCGATTCCGGTCATTTCGAGCACGGCCTCGCGCACCACCACTTGGCTGGCGCAATCCCCTTCCAAGTACTGTTCCGGAGGAACCGCCATATGGGTCGCCAAGGCCAAAAAACCCGCGTGCTTGCCCGAGCAGTAGTGATGCAAGGCAGAGGCCGCGCTTTTGGACGCGCGCAACGCTTCGCGGGCGCCTCGATCACCTGGCTGGGTCGTGCCGCAGAGCAAAGCCGACTGGGTCAAGCCCACCCGTTGGAGAATTTCAGCCACACGGTCCGTGTGCTGCGTTTCCCCATTGTGCGATGAAAGCGCCAGCGCCAAATCGGCTTCGCTGTAACGGAAGTGCTCCGCAGCGCCGCTCTCCACCAAAGGCAATGCTTGCAGGGCCTTCACTGCGCTGCGCGCAAATACGGGGTTCCCGTAACCTCCTGATCCCTGCAGAACCTGCCCCTGACTATCGGCTACTACCCAAGCACCCCGATGTACCGACTCCACCCAACTCCCACGCTGAATCCGCGCCAGGATCGGATTATCTAAAAAGGCCTGTTCCGACTTCATGATGGGCAGTCTAGCGCAAGCGGAGCCCCAATGCCCGGCATGCCCCCGGATACATGATTTGAAAGTCCAACGCGGAAATTTAGTGGAGCAGGGTTACAATCCGGCCATGGAGTCCGACCCCGAAAACGAGCCCCAATGGGTGAACCTGGCTGTGCGCCGGGTCATATTGCGCGAAGGCGTGGACCAGCAATGGGTCTACTTAGCCGAAGACCCGGTTGCAGAAGGAACCGAAGCGCGCGGCTTCCCGATTGTGATCGGTGCCAGCGAGGCCATGGAGATTCGGCGCGTCCTGCAGGAGGAAAGGCTGGAACGCCCCCTCACCCACCAACTAGCGCTAGGGATCATCCAAGGCCTGGACGCCAAACTCGTCACCGTGGAAATCACCGGTCTCAAGCGCAACACCTTCTTTGCACACTTGGTCCTGGAGAAGGCGGATGGGAGCTTGGTGAAAGTGGACTCTAGGGCCAGCGACGCCTTGGCGATTGGATTGCGCGCGGGCGCCAAAATTTGCGCACCGGACGACCTGCTGGAAGAACTCCGTCGCGATGAAAGCTAGCGCCTTGCTACCCAAGGGTCTCGGCAGGTGGGGATGGCTCATGCTCGTGGTTCTGCCCTTGCTCCTGCGCTTGGCCCCCATCCAACACGGCCAACCCGACAGTTTTCTTCCGGACACGCATGTGGTGCGCAATGCACTGGGCATGGCGAAGGACAAGAACCTCGTTCCCCAAGCGGATCAGTACTCCAGTTACCCCAATGCGATCCCCTACATGCTGTTGCCCGTTTATGGCGCGCAGTACGCCATCGGGCGAGTGACCGGAGAATGGGGAGGCGTGGGAGAATACGGCGCAACCCTAATGGAGCACCCCTGGCGGGCCCACTTACCTGCCCGCATCTTGTGCGCGCTGCTCGCGGCCATGGCCCCGTGTTTCGTTTTCTATGGACTGCGACGCTGCGGCTTAGGTGTCGGAGCCCTTTGGGGCGGATTCTTCATGGCCACGTGCTTGCTACACGTGCACTACTCCGGACAAGAAAGGCCTTGGGCGCCATTGACCGCCGCCATGTGCGCTACCGGTTGGGCTGCTGCAGCTTTCGTGGACAGCAAGCGCTATTCCTACCTGGTGACCTCTGGCTTGCTTGCCGGATTGGCCGTTGCCATGCATCCGGGTGGACTCGGCGCCGCACTGATTCCGGCCATCGCGTGGTGTGTGGTCGACAAACCATGGAAAGGTGAAGCCCTCAAATCACGCCTCTTTTGGGGCCATGCCTGCGCTGGCGCTTTCATTCTGATCGCGCTGCTCATCGGCTACCCCCATCTGTTGGTACACGGACAGACCGACCCCAGCGCGGTGATCATGGAAGACATGATCAAGGACAAAAGCCACTTCAGCCTTGTGGGGCAATCCGTAGTGTTCGGGTTCCGGCTCGAAACGTTGAAGCATTTGAGTTCGGTTTTTCTCGGCTACGACCCCGCGATTATCTTGCTCGGGTGCTTGGGTTTCCTGATGGCCCTGGCCAACAAAGCTGCGCGACCCATGGTGCTCTTCGCGACGATTTGGGGAGCCTTTTTCCTCACCAATGTGAATGACCATGTGCGCTACCTGCTGCCCCTGGCCGCCGGTCTGGCTTGGTGCTCTGGCTTCGCAGCCGAACAACTCCACAAATTCAAAGCGGGGCGTATCCTGCTTCTTTCCCTGGCGGCACTGGTCCTCGTGCAAGCCGCACGACTCGACTTTGTTTTGCGGCAGGACGATACGCGCCACGTTATCGAGAGCGCCCTGCTAGACCTGCCGGAAGGCTCGGATTTGGCGGTCGGTTTCGGCGGTCCCCTCCTGCCCCTGGACGCGGAAAGCCTGCAGCGGATTGAAGGCCTGCGCGAACTCTACTCGCGGGAGCGCAATCGCCTGGAGCGCTTGCAGGCCGGCCTCATGGAGACCCCCACCCTTCGAGCCCTGCCACTTTTCAACCTGGTGGAACTGGATCTTCGCCATCACTCCTCCCAGCTAACCGCCAAAGTGGCCAAAAAACACGGCGCGGACCTGAATGCGGCCCTCGAAGATCTTGGCATCACCCACATTCTGCTAGTGGACATCACGCCGGGCAATCCTCGTACCCCCCTAATCTTGGACACCCTGGCCCCCAATAAGGCGACGGGCATGCATATCGATTCCGAGGGTGGCAGTGGCTCCCTGCCCAAGCTGGATCCGCTCCAACTGCCTTCCGAGCCAATACTCCAAGTCCATGCGGGCCGGGGAGCCTCCGCCCCGGACTCCAGCCGACTGCCATTGGTCATGGATTTCCCCCTTCGTGACCTCTGGACCGTGGAAAGGCCAGGACCGGCACTCACCCTGTACGACCTTCGCAGCGGGCAGTAGCCAAGGGCCCCCCCGAACCCTAGAATCCTCAACCTGCGGAGGGGTGGCAGAGCGGCTTAATGCACCGGTTTTGAAAACCGACGTGGGGCAACTCACCGGGGGTTCAAATCCCTCCCCCTCCGCCATTTTGCTTTCAGGCTGATCTTTTCAGCCCAGAGCCATGGAAAGCCGCCCCCTACTCCAGGACGCCGTTCACACCACCCGCTACGGGCTGAGCGACCTTGCCTTCCGCGTTCTGTTCTCCTCGATCTTCGTGGGCCTTGGTGGAGAACACATCTTCTCGGACAAGCTCCTGCAGCTTTTGATGCCCGATTGGGTGCCTTTCCCACGCGCCGTTTCTATCGGATGCGGTGTGTTCTTGCTCGCTGGTTCGGCCACTATTCTGCTCGGCTATCACATACGCCGCGGCGCGCAGGCCTTGGCCTTGTTCCTGATCGCTGTGACCCTGAGCGTGCACCTTCCGGGCTTGCTCGAGAGGCCTCCCGAAGTGGACGAATCCAGCTATTGGATCTGGGACATGTTCCAACGCAGCAACTTCGTGAAGAACATCTGCCTGCTCGGTGTGTGCATCTACTTAATGGAGCACCGACCGGGCCGCTTTAGTTTGGATTACCACCGGGCCCCCAACGCTTGACGTTGGGAAGTCGGCTGTAGAGGAAACGGTGATAAATAAAGCGCGGCATGATGCGGCGTAGAAATGAGAAGAAGCGTGCATCCCAGGTGGCTGGTACTCGCAGACAAGGACGCTTCTTTTGCAGGGTACGCCGCACCGTGCGGGCCACGCTTTGGGGACTCGAGCTGGTGCGCTGCATCGTCTTTGCAATGAAAGGACCCATGCTTGCGTAGTGTTCGTGGTACGGATCCGTTTCGTTGTCGGCTCCGAATTGACTCTGCCGCGTGAGATGAACTTTCGTGAAACCATCGCTACGAATGAATCCAGGCTGCACGAGGCTGACCTGAATCCCCCAAGGTCTCACTTCATACCAGAGAGCCTCACAGCATCCTTCCAATGCGAATTTCGAGGCGCTGTACACCGACATGGTCGGCATGGCCATCATGCCGCCCACCGAAGAGATCGTTATAATTCTGCCATAGCGCTGATTGCGCATGGCGGGCAAAACGCGACGGGTCAATTCCATGGGAGAGAGGAAATTCACATCCATTTGGGCGCGGAGTTCGTCGTCGGCCACGTGCTCCACAACCGAGCGAAAGGACAATCCCGCGTTGTTGATCAGCACGTCCACCGCGCCAAACTCCGCTTCGATCTCGGTCACCACACGGTCGCGCTGGGCTTCATCCGTCACGTCCAAGGGCCTTACCCAAATGCGCTCGCCATCCTCGATGCCGAGTTCCTTAAAGCGCGGGATGGAAGACGGACGGGCGGTCAAGATCAGCCGGTGTGCGGTCTTCGCAAGTAATTCCTGGGCGATCGCCCAACCTAAACCGGTGCTCGCCCCTGTGATGAGGACCGTCTGTATTGTTTTGGAGGAGCGCACCAAGGATTAGACCCCCAAATGATTTGATAGCAATGAGTGAACCATGTGGATCGAGGATACGGACGATCTCCCCCTCCGGGACAGGACAAACCTAGCCCAGAGGAATCAAGCCTCTCCGAGGCATTCCACAATCGAGAACTGCGCCACCCACTGGCTCAGCTCTCGAGATCCAAAACCTCGCCGCGATCAAGCATGGCCAAGGACAGCCGGATCAAGGCTTGCGGCAAATCGAATTGCTTGGACACCGCCCTGCCGTACACGCGCAACTGCTGCCCATAGGTCTCAACTACGGCTTCCGCTGTGGCATGCATTCCACCGGTCTTGAAGTCGATCACGTGGGCAGAACTCGGCTTGTCGCCCTGGTATATCACGACCAGACGATCGATAGAGCCGCTCCAAAGCACCTGCTCTTCCGCAACCTGCTCCAACAAATGGAATCGTCGCTCACACCACACCTGGGCGGATTCGTCCGGTTGTGCAAACAAGTCAGCCATTGCAGGGTCGCGAAGCACTCGCTCGAAATCCGCTTGTGCCGCGGCTCGCAACTTGGGATCCGATTCCAAAACACTTAACACTTTTTCGGGGTCCACGCTCGGGGTTTGGCCAGGCTCAGACCAGCGCACTTGCTCAAGGAGCCTATGCAGAAGAACACCTCGGGCGCTTCCTGTGGAGCGGTTTTGGACCAAGTCCTTGCCCAACAAACCACTCGCGGGGCCGGCGACCATGGAAGGAGCGCGATGCAAGAGTCCCGGCTCCGAGGGGGCTAGAAGAATCGGTCCGCTGCCGATGACGGAGTCCGCGTCGCCGCAGATCTCCGCGTCCAGAGATCCAGTCCACCAAGGCAATGCTTCCGTACACCACTCCTTGAGCAGGCCCTCGCTATCGGGGTCCTGCTCCTTGGGAACGTCACAGGTCAAGCGCAGTAGGTTCGCGAATGTGAGTCCATCCGGGCCTCCCTTGCTAGCGGCCTTATAGGGCGGAATGCAAAACTCAAGGCGGCGCCGAGCACGGGTGATCGCCACGTAAAACAGGTTGAGCGCTTCCTGGGCATTGGCGCGGTTCTCCACCTCGACCAGCTCCTGCAAGGTTCCACTGAATTCACAGAGGGCCTTCTTGGGAAGATGCGAAATGCTCTCGTACCAACCCGCCGGATCGGGACGGGAAGAGCCCACAGGAATCGGGCGGCCTCCGACAATCTTCGCATCCAATTCAGGTAGAAGAACGACATCGAACTCGAGCCCCTTCGAGCTGTGAACCGTCATGGCCTGAATTCGAGCGGTCCAGGGCGCAGGCACCCTGGCTTGGAAAACGATCCGTGCGAATTGAGAAGGACGCAGACCGGCTTGCTTCGAAAAAGTATCCGCCCGATCGATGAGCTGATCAAAACGCACGCGGTCCCATTCCCCAAAGTGCTCTTGAACCGTGGCCCTCAGGGCATGCAGCCAAGCGCCGTAGCCCTGCTCTAGAACATCCCTGCGAACCTGTCTGGCCAAGCTAGCGCAGGCCGCCAAGAATTTTTTGTCGCGCCCCACCCCTCCCTTCTCGCTTGTAAATTCAGACTCGGTGAATCCGAGGTGATGCCCGATCTGGCTCGTGGCCACATGCAATGCAGCAGCCGTATTTCTGGGATGATCCGCAAGGGTCAACAAGGACATGGTTACGGATACAGCCTCCGCGTCCACCAGGGGATTGCCCCCGTGTCCACTGGCGCGGAGCCCGAATTGATCGGTCAAGCGGTGCAGGAACTTCGGGATATTCTTGTTGGTCCTGAACAGCACCGCGATCGTCGCTCCCGGAGCCTCGCGATGAATTTCGGCAACGCGTCGCGCTGCGAGCTCTAGGGTTTCCTCCTGTCGAGTTTCGGGCTCGCCTTCCTCCACGTTGTCGAGCTGAATCTCCTGGGTCTGCCAGACCTGAACCACGCCGCCCATTTCCACACGGGCAGATTCGTGGGCAGGAAACGTCTTTTCAAACGCCAAGGCCGCCTGGGCTGCGGCATGGCGATCATCGCCGGAGAACAACCCGCTCGCGATGAGGCTCTCAAAGATGCGGTTGGTGGCTTCCATGATGACCGAAGAGCTGCGGTAATTGAGGTGCAGCTTCTCGACCGCCAAAGACGGGAACTCCTCTTCCAACCCGGTCAGGATGCGCGGCTCGCCCTGGCGCCAGCGGTAAATGGACTGCTTCGGATCGCCAACGCAGAAGAAAGTGCGAGCCTCCGCCGCACTGCCTCCGTGTGTCGCTGTGATCTCTTCGGCCAACGGCCGCAGTGTGCGCCATTGAATCGAAGAGGTGTCTTGAAACTCATCCAGCATCAGGTGATCGATGCGCGCATCTAATCGCATCCAAAGCTCCTGCATGGCGCTCCCATCATCCTCGGCAAAGGGGCTGCTGGCACCCATCGGATCGAGCATGTACGGAATGTCCTCAAAGCGCAGCTCGCCGCTCTGCATTTTCAGCTCGGTGTAGCATTGCTGGAAGCGCTTGAGCAAAACGCGGGTGGCCACGTTGCGCGTATTGAGATCGGTGAGGAAGCGATGACAGCCTTCCGAAATCAATTGATCAAGAAGCTCCGCGATTTCATCCGAAAACGGCTTTTTGTAGTAGGGGTCTCCCGCGGAGTACTTCCCAACAAATCCATCCAAAAGCAACGCTTCCCATTTACCTTCCGCAGCGAAACCCCGAATTTTTTCCAAGGCTTTTTTCCAGCGAGCGTCTGGTTGTTTCTTAGCCGTCTGGGGAAGCTCAACTTTTCCCATGGCGGACAACACTGTATCGAGCACTCCAGATTCCAACCCATCCGGAATGCCAACACATTCCCAAGCTTCGTCCGTGCCTTCGCGGAAGACCTGCAGCAGGTTCGCAATCGTCCCGCTCAGTTGTCCGAAAACTGTTCGACGCTCGCCGGTGGGGTCCAATCCGCGCAACAGCGTCATGAACTCCTCTTCTCGAGCCTCAGCAAGCGCAACCGTCAGGGCCTCGTCGCGCAAATCCTCGTCGGCGATTTCATCCGCGATAGCCCAGCCCGGAGGCAAACCCAGTTCCGACTCGAACAAGCGAGCCAAGTGAATCGCATGGGCGTCCAAGGTGCGCACCTGAAAGCGATGAATCGATCGCGCCAACCCCGGTAGGATCCCCATGGCGCTTGCGCAATCCACTGGAAACCCCAGGACCTTGGACAGCTCCTCAGCGTCCTTTTCATTCAGTGCGACAGAAACCAAGCGCTGCAAAACACGATCCAAAATTTCACCCGCTGCCTTGCGCGTGAAGGTCGTCGCCAAAATGCGCTCAGGGGCTACGCCCTGCAGCAAAAGGCCCACGAAATGTGCGCTGAGGCGATAAGTTTTTCCCGTGCCGGCCGATGCCAGAAGTAGCCGGTCACTGCTTTGTAGTTCGCTCATTGCTCAGCTCCTTCTTCCAGGGTTTCCGCGCCGAGTGAAGTGTCGCCGACCAGCGTATCCCCAACCAATGCAGCCATAACGGGCGAGTACGTGGGTGCTTTGGCCTTGTGCTCGAAGCGCGCAGCCCGAATCCCCCCGATCACCTCTCGGCCCACCTTGTAGGCCGCATTCAATGCGTCGGAATCCCAACTCGCCATTTCCACATGCACTTTATCTGGCTCCTTGCCCACGTTGAAATAGCCGAGCCGAACCGGCTCCTCCCCGGTGAGTTCCTTGGCCAGCAACGCGTACATGGGGAGCTGTAAATTGCTCCACACACCCTTCCTGTTGCAATGTGCGGGCCCCGGCTTGTCCGACTTGTCCCCGGTTTTGTAATCCAAAATGGCAAAACCGTGCAGAGGGTGGTGATCGATACGATCGATGATGCCGATCAAGTCGACCTCCTCTCCTTCAGATCCGAATCGAACCCCACCCGACTCAGGTTTCCATTCCACGTATTCGATGCGCCAGCCCTCAGCTGCGCGCTCGGCCTGCACGATTGCAAACCATAGCAACCGTCTCTTCAGGCCTTGCACTTGCAGGTGAACCGAAGGTATGGCCGCCGCCCCAAACAGCCGATTGGATCGTGCCATAAGGATGCGCTCTAATTCCCCCTGGATCGCCGAAGCATCGGTACTGTTTTTGAGGTCGCCTTGACCAAACTGTTCGAGCACGTAGTGCACCAGGTTTCCAAAGTTGGCAGGATTCAGTTCCCGCTCCCGATCGGACACTGTGCCCAGTTTCAGCAAGCGCTCGACGTAGTACAGGTACGGCGACGCAATGTACGCCTTGAAATCGGTAGCTGAAATGCGTTGCAACTCCGGGGCGTTCGACAACATGGGCAATCGTCGGGCCTCGGCAGCCTCCCCTTGCGGAGCCTCGGGCATGGCTTCCACCTCCGCAGGGAAAGCGTGCTGCAAGGCGTCGGGTATCCCGCCATCAGGCCGGTGAAACGCTAAACGGGAAGGGCGTAGCGGATCGCCGATCAAGGAATGCCGCCCCCCAACCAAAGCGAATCGCTCCTTGGTGTGAATCAGTGCCGTGGTCAGATACACATCCCGTGCAGCTAGCAAGGCCTCATCATGCAAGCCGAGTGAGCGGCGAATGGGACTCGGAAGCAACATGTCGATCGGCACGCTCTCCGGCACTCTCCCCTCATTGAAACCGGTCAAGAGTAGGGCGGCCGAGTCATCCCATAGCAACTCGTGCCAGCCGAGCATCTCCAGTTCTCGTCCATCACCCTGACCGAGCGGAGGAAGATTCTGGCCCGCCAATTCCGCGACCCAGAGGGTCAACGCTCCAGAGGCCGACGTGCTGGGGAGCCAAGGTTTGTGCCCTGCTTCCCAGGTATCCAAGACCTCGCTCAAAGCCCGCAAGCCTGCCGCTGAGACACGACCCTGGACATGGGTATCCGAGAATTGGCGGTCCGCATAAACCCAATGGAGTAGCTCCCGCAGGGGCCCACACCAACCGGCCAAAGATCGTTCCTGCCCAGCGACCAAGTCACCCAAGCCTTGCAGTAAACCATTCCAAACGACCTGCATGGATACCGAGTTGCTGTACCCGGAATTCAAGGCATCGCGAAAGTGTCTAGGTAGGTGCCCCTCGTGATATGCATCGAGGCAACCGACCACCTCCGGCCACTCGATCCCAGCTGCTGTTGCGTGCTGCTGCATGGCCCATTCAACATCCGTGTGCCGCAAGACACGCGCCACATCCGTAAAGCGTTGATCGGGCAGCATGCGCGAGAGAGCCTGCAGAAGCTGGGCCGGCGGGCTTTCTTCAAGCGCAGATCCCGCTGCATCACGGGCCACCAAACCAACGCGTTGCAAGTGACGCTCCAAGAAGGGTCGCACTTCTTCATCCGGCGCGGCCAATACCACATCGCGATGGCTTAGGTTTCCATCCTGCAGGGCCTGCTGACTCCACTCTCGAATGACTTGGCAGGCTCTTTGCGCCTGGGAAGCCGGATCATCCTCCACAAACCAATCCGCAAGCTGCAGGGGCACAAAGGCCTCCGCCCACGCGGCTTGATTCAGGAAACCAAACTCATCAAAGGCCGCGAGTGCTCCACCCTCTCGGGGCATGCTTTGAGCCGCCCCTGACTCGGGTGCTAGTACAACCGCAACGAAACGGGGTCCGAGCTCCGCCAAAGTCTGGCGCTCCAGCGCGGTTCCAGTCGGCACGGCGATGAACGCCAGATTGCCGGATTCTCGAACCGCAGATGCGGATAGATCCACAAGGCCA
>JBLFXY010000012.1:0-24463 GCA_047611645.1 Glaciecola sp. | reverse complement strand
AAAAGGCTACGACGCACAGATTCGGTCGGGTGTGCAGTGAAGACCGGCTCTACGACGATCGACTGCAAGGCGGCGCTGACCTCTTCCATGGTGGTGCCGCGGCGCACGAGTTCGTGCGCGGTTGCGCGTAGACTTCCTGGTTGCGCGATCCCATCACGCGAGTATTCGATTCGGCGACGCAAGCGATGGACCTGCTCCGCCATGTTGATGGCACCGAAGTAGGCGCTGAAGGCTCGCACCACCTCGAGAGCATGGGCATGGGGCAACGACTGCAGGATCGTTTCGAGTTCGACTCCCGCGGCAGGCTCTCCCTTGCGCCTGCGACGCGATGCGAGCCGAGCCGATTCGACCGTCTCGAAGACGCCGGGCGGCGCGAGCTCGCGCAGAAGACGACCCAGCACTGCGCCGAGTCGTCCGACATCGCGGCGCAAAGGACGGTCCTTGGGGTGAAAGCGAATGGTTTGCTTCATGGGTTTATCTTGCTTGGTTTTGACGTACCGCGTCAGTCACTTTCCTCCACTTTCCCAAGTGCAGTGGGCACGACCAGCGACCAGCGGCTAGCACAGCATGCAACGCATCTCCTTGTTGCCCGCAATAAGCATGGCATGGAGGGTTGCCTGATTGCCAACCGCTGATCGACCCTGCATGAAGAGCGCTCCGATCAATTCCAGTTCTGGTCCACACCAGCGCCGAGCCTGGCGTCCCTTCGCCCATTTCTTCATGGTGTAGGCACTGCAGGCGAGTGCGCTCGCCGCATCATCTTCGTCATCCAACCAGAATCTGACAACTGCGACCGATACGGATGCAGGACGCAAGTCACGGGGAATCGGGAAGAGTCGAATGGTCATAGCCCTGGAACGAGCCACAGGTTCAACTGTCCTCCGCAGCCCTGTCCGTGGTGCCCTAGCGCGACTTCCACCCAAACCCCGGTTGCGCGTCCGCACTACGAGTTCCCTTGCCCTTCATACAGGAAAACACCCAGCTTAGCCTGGAACAAGCGAACGTCGCGAGCGCTTGAACAAGCTTCGCCCCAGAGAGGCGCTCTACCCGGCGCGGGATTCGTGGCCTGGCTTACCTGCGTCAAGGTGATTGGTCGCGGTCCGCCCAAGATCCTCAGAAATTGCTGGCGCGTTTGGCGGAACATCGTTGAACACGCACATAGTGCGGTAATAGCCTCGCCGGACCTTACGTCATGCCAAGATGGTTCGGGGTGCTGGCATACCTCGCTCCACCAACTCCACCGGCTATAGCGACCCACGACAGGTAATGTGTTTAGATTCTGTGAGTGAAGCACTTGACTGACTTTGCGAGCAATAGTCGTACGAGAGTCCCGTAGGGGTGCCAGCCCCTGCCCCGCCCCTCACCACCTGCCTCTTGAAGTCCATTTTCCGTTCCAAAGCCTTCATTGTCGGTGCCATCCTCGCACCACTCATCGTAATCGTGTTCGTTGTCCTAAGGGCCAAACTGAGTACCACCGAGCCGCTTCAACAAAAGCAGGAACAGAACGCCGCGGGTCTAACCGCACCGCCGACTTCGCTGGGCCACGCCGGAGATCCTGACGCTCAAACTCAAACCCTTGAAGCGAACTCGATCGAGGCTCCTGCGCGGCAAGGCGTGGCTTCGGAGAGCACCGCCCCCGACCCGGTGATCGGCGAGACCCTCACAGGAAGAGTCGTCGATGAAACCGGACAGCCCGTCGATAATTTTGAGCTCCGGGGGACCTACCGCAATGCCCTGGAATCCAAATGGGAAGAGCGCGACTTGGGCCAACATAGCGGCGGGCAGTTTGTCCTCCGGGACTTAAACAAAGGCGCCTGGCGAATTTTTGTAACACATCCGGACTTCCTGCCGGCAAAGCCCACGCGAGCACGCTTGCCCTACAAGGGTGAACCCATCGTGATTCAATTGCAGCGCGGTGCGGTTCTTTCAGGAAGCGTCGTCGACCCTGCGGGGGTCGGACTGGCAAACGCCAAGCTCGTTCTCAAGACTGGATCACGAACGGAAAATCATTCTACGAACGACTCAGGGGAATTCCGATTGGTGATTTCACCGGGTCCTTTTGCCTGCATTGGAGTCGGTGATAATTTTGCGGCCAGCGCAGAGATCCGTGGAGATTTGCGAGCGGGTGAAAAACGGCACGTTGAGTTACTCTTGACCGAAGGTGGCCGCCTGATTGGAAGCGTTCAAAGCGTTGAGGGAAAAGTCCAATCTCGCCATTGGGTGTACTTACACGGCATGAATTGGATGATGCAGGATTCCAACATCCAGGCCAATGAAGCGGGACGTTTCGCATTCGAGCACTTGACCCCGGGTACCTACTGGGCGGGTGTCAGCAAGGACGCGGAAGCGTCTCGGGCCAGCATGACCGTGCGCAAGGTTGTGGAAATCGAGGCTGGTGAAACCACCGAAGTCGTGCTCGGTGGTGTGAACAAGGACGAAGTCCTTCTCTCCGGCACAGTATTCGTTGGTGGCGTGCCCGCGCCCGATTTTCGAGTTTGGGGTGGCTTGAACGACCCAACCACTTTCTCGCAGGGCAAGGCCGTTGCCACCGATGACCGTGGCACCTACGAGCTGAGCTTTCCAGGCCCCGGTCCTGGCCACTTTCTGGTCATTTTCGGCCAGCAGCAATACGCCCTGGTTCCCATCGAAGTGGGTCAAGGCCCTCTCCAGGAATTCGACATCCACGCACCGAATGGCGTCCTAGCAGGCCAAGTCGTGTCCGGCGTTGCGCCAGCCAAAAGCAAAAAGAAGATCCAAGTTCGCTGCATGCCTGAGGGGTTCGCCCCCGCCATGACCCGCTCCCTCACCCGAAGCCTGCTATGTGAACCCGACGGGCGATTTCGATTCGAAAACCTCACTCCCGGAATGTATCGCGTTGAAGTCAGTGGCTACAAAAATCGCGGCTCCGCAGTTCAAGATCTCGAAGTTGGAATGGATTCGGAAGTCACCGACATCAAACTACTGATCGGAGGCAAGGGAAATGTCATCGTCCGCGTTGTCGATCCCGAAGGCCGCCCCCTTGAAGGTGCCCATGTCTACGCAATCGATATGGATGGCGTGGTGCACAATCATCCTTTGGTCAGCGCCGCAACAAATACAGGCGGCCAAATCAAGCTGCGCAAGCTCGATCTGGAAAGCTATCGCTTCTTCGCACAGCACAAGCAGTGGGTTTCAAAAGGCTCTGCCGCAACGCTCATCAACGAGGACAAAAAGCAGGTGGTCACGCTGCAGGCGATTCCCGGTGGACATCTCGATTTCCAATTCCCTGAATTCGCACATCCGCAACAGGCACGGATCTGGGTCGTGGGCTCCCAGGGCTTTGACTTCTCAAGCACGCTGCTCACTTTTGACGCCGAAAAATACGTTGCCGAAGGCGAACACGACTCGCGCAAGCGCATCGGACCTCTCCCTCCCGGAGACTACACGGTACGCATTCAAGACTTCGGTAGCCCGGCCCTCGAAGGAACAGCAACGGTCCGAGCCGGCGAATCCACCCAGGTACAGCTCAAGCGCACCCAGCGCTAAAGCTCGATTTGTTCCCCCTTCAACACGGGCTCACACGTAAGAAACACAAAAGACTCCCAGGAACAGGCCCTATCTCGCCCATTCTCAATGGAGAATGATAGATTGGTGTCCTAACGGGCAGTCTCTCATACCCGTCGACCGAGTTTTATACGCAACCTCCACTCATAATGATTCGCAACTTGCTCATCGCGGGTGTCATGGCCTTTGGCCTAAGCACCACCGCCCTTGCCGACAACATCGGCAAGCCCCTACCGGAATCGCAAATCGAAGGCTTTACGCAGTCGCCGGCTACCTCCCTCGATGAGCTGACCGGACGCGCCATCCTCATCGAGTTCTTCGCCTATTGGTGAGGCCCGTGCGCAGGTGCAGTTCCGCACCTCAACGAATTGAGCGAAGAGTTTGGCCCGCAAGGTCTTTCGGTCCTAGCTCTCACCAGCGAAGGCGAAAGTCCCACCCAGAAGTGGATTGAGGACAAGGGTGCTAAGTATCCCTATGCCTATGACAGCGGTGGAAAGCTGAGTCGTGCTTTGGGCATCAGTGGTATCCCCGCCGCCGTATTGATCGACGCCTCCGGCAAAATCATTTGGTAAGGGCACCCCTCGAGCGTGAACAAAGAGCTCATCGAAAAAGCCATCAAAGGCGCCATCTCGACTCCGATCTACGAGTGGAGCGGTTCTGCCAAGAGCATCAAAAGTGCTTTCTTGAAAGGCAACCTCGCTAAAGCAATTTCTGAGGCTGACAAACTTGCTGCCAAGGAAGATCTCGGCACCGAAATCGCCGCGATGTTACGCGGAATGGTCGCCAAGCGCGTCAGCGGTATCCAAGCCGACCTCGAGCTCGGCGATGTCCTCGGAGCCCAAGTAGCAGCCAAAGCACTGGTCAAGGGCCTCAAAGGTTTACCCGAAGAGGTTGTCCTCAAAACCCTGATGAAAAGCATCTCCGCTGACAAGAGTCTGAAGAAGATCCTCAGCACGCAGGGGAGACTCGCAGACCTCCTTCTCACGGAACGCAAGAAGATGAAGGATGCCGAAAAAATCATCAAGAAACTCGAGCAGCTGCAGAAGAGCAACGATGACGAGTACACGAAAGACTTGATCACCAAGGCGATCAAGGACCTCAAAGAAGAACGGCGCAAAATGAAGCGCTGAGCCAGTTAGCCCTTAGGCCACCCCTGGTTGCACAGGAACGCTAACGCGTTCGAGCCTAAGCGCTAAACACGAGCGGCCCCTGCCAGCACACGCGGGCAGGGGCCGCTTTCGTTCGGGGTAACCTTACTTCAGGCCATCCGGAAACATGGCCGCTGTTTACGCGACCACAAGCCCGTCGATGATGCCGTTGAGCGTGGCGCTGGGGCGCATGGCTTTGGCTACGAGGGCGGGGTTGGGTTGGTAGTAGCCGCCCAGGTCCATGGCGGGGCCTTGGGCTCCGTTGAGCTCTTTGACGATGGCTGCTTCGTTGGCGCTGAGGTCCTTGGCTAGCGGGGCGAAGTACTCGGCTAGGCGGGAATCTTCGCTTTGCGCGGCGAGGGCTTGGGCCCAGTAGAGGGCCAGGTAGAAGTGGCTGCCGCGGTTGTCCAACTCGCCGCACTTGCGGGAGGGGGAGCGGTTTTCTAGCAGGTACTTGGTGGTGGCCAAGTCCAAGGTTTCGCCGAGCACGTGGGCCGAAGCGTTGCCTGTGGTTTCGGACATGTGCTCAAAGGAAGCGGCCAATGCCAGGAATTCGCCGAGCGAGTCCCAGCGCAGGTGGTTTTCTTTTTCGAGCTGCTGCACGTGCTTGGGCGCGGAGCCGCCGGCACCGGTTTCGAAAAGGCCTCCCCCATTCATCAGGGGAACGATCGAGAGCATCTTGGCGCTGGTGCCGACCTCGAGGATCGGGAACAGGTCGGTCAGGTAGTCGCGCAGCACGTTGCCGCTGACGGAGATCGTGTCCAGACCCTTGACGATGCGCTTCAGGCTAAAGAGCGTGGCTTCGACCGGGGGCAGGATGTGGAACTCGAGGTCCTGGGTGTCGTGGTCCTTGAGGTAAAGCTCGACCTTCTTGATGAGCTGCGCATCGTGGGCGCGCGACTTGTCCAGCCAGAAGATCGCGGGCACTTTTGTGGCGCGGGCACGACGCACGGCCAAGCCCACCCAATCGCGGATCGGCGCGTCCTTAACCTGGCAAGCGCGCCAGATGTCACCTGCGGCAACCGCGTGCTCCGTGAGCACTTTGCCCGCGGCGTCGATGACGCGCACAGTACCGGCGGCTTCCATTTCGAAAGTCTTGTCGTGGCTGCCGTATTCCTCGGCCTTCTGCGCCATCAAACCCACGTTCGGAACGCTGCCCATGGTGGTCGGATCCAGCGCGCCGTTCTCGCGGCAGAAGTCCATCATGGCCTGGTAGATGCCTGCGTAGCTGCGATCAGGAATAACAGCTTTGGTCTCTTGCAGTTTGCCTGCGGGGTTCCACATGCAACCGGAGTCACGGATCACAACCGGCATGGAGGCGTCGATGATGATGTCGCTGGGCACGTGCAGGTTGGTGATGCCGCGGTCGCTATCGACCATGGCCAGTGCGGGGCCGTTGGCGAGCGCGGCCTTGATATCCGCTTCGATGGTGGCGCGCTCGGCCTCGGGTAATTCCTGGATCTTAGAGACCAAGTCGCCGAAGCCGTTGGTCACGTCGACACCGAGGCGGTCGAGGGTGGCGCCGTGCTTGCTGAACACGTCCTTGAAGTAAGCGCGCACTGCGTGCCCAAAGATGATCGGGTCGGAGACCTTCATCATGGTGGCTTTCATGTGCAGGGAGAACAGCATGCCGTGCTTGCGAGCGTCTTCGATTTGTTCCTCAAAGAAAGCGACCAAGGCTTCGCGGCTCAGGCAGGTCGCGTCGATGACCTCTCCGGCGAGCAATCCCAAACCTTCCTTCAGGATCCTCTTGAAGCCATCGGCTCCCTCGAACTCGATGGAAACCTGGGTCGCGTCTTGCATGCACACCGACCGCTCGTTCCCGAAAAAGTCCCCGGACGGCATGCTGGCCACGTGGGCCTTGTTGTCCGATTTCCACACGCCCATGCGGTGCGGGTTCTTGCGCGCGTATTCCTTGACCGCGAAAGGCGCGCGGCGATCGGAGTTGCCTTCGCGCAGAACCGGATTCACGGCGCTGCCTTTGAGGCGGTCATAGCGCGCTTTCGATTCGCGCTGCTCGTCGTTCTCGGGCTCTTCGGGATAGTCCGGAAGCTCGTACCCTTTGCCTTGCAACTCGGCGATAGCTTCCTTGAGCTGCGGAACCGAAGCACTCACGTTGGGCAGCTTGACGATGTTCGCCTCGGGTGTTTTCGCCAGCGCGCCGAGCTCAGCCAAGTCATCGCAAATGCGCTGCTCGGGCTTTAAGCGATCCGCGAAGGTCGCGATGATGCGCCCGGCCAGGGAGATATCCCGGGTTTCCAACGCGATGCCTGCGGGGGCCGCGAAGGCGCGCAGGATCGGCAGCAGGGATTGGGTGGCGAGAGCAGGAGCCTCGTCGGTGTGGGTGTACAGGATTGTGGGCTTGTCGGACATGGCATACCTTGGTTCGGGGGCCGGAATTGCCCCTTTGGGGGAGCAGGATAGACTCCTTAAGGCGGGTAGGCCACCCTTGCCAGGAAATCTGGGCGGACCTGGCGACGAAATGCCCCTCCAACCCCTGCACCCATGGCAATGCATAAATGTCCATCAAACCCAGGCTCCCCGCCAATGCCGGGCATCTGGGCGATCTCCATAAATCAGGCTACCCGGGAAATGACCGATGCCGCCCT
Organism: Glaciecola sp.; assembly: GCA_047611645.1. Lineage (GTDB taxonomy): Bacteria > Planctomycetota > UBA1135 > UBA1135 > NORP259. Next base: position 17,163 of record JBLFXY010000012.1, on the reverse strand, counting down.
CCGTAGCCTGCCTGCTAACGCCCATGGAATTCTATTCACAACAGGGCGTCCCCAATTGATTGCCGACAAGCCAGCAGGCCGAGGCTCAACACTGCACTATGCCAACAACCAAGCTCCTCGTGGAGCAACGCGTTGAAACCGGAAGTGCTACCTAAATCCACGCCAATGAATCTCTCCCCCCGTGTCGTCGCCCTTGTGGAACTGATCGCCTTTGTGGCTATTGCTCTAATCACCAAGGCCCTGCTCGACCCCTATATTTGGCGGTTCGCCGGACCGATCTCACTGACCGGAACTTTGGTGCTAATGACCGTGTACATGCGCATGCGCGGTGAGAGTTGGCGCACGATGGGTCTTCCGCGCCTGGAAAGTACCCGCGAGAAGCTCATGGTGCTCCCCAAGGCGCTGCTAACCCTGGTTGCCTTTGCGAGCTGCGTGGCCGTGGTTTTCTTGGGTGCCAAGGCCTTGGGCATCGAATTCAGCGACGAAACGCCGCCTGGTGCACTGGACCGCTTCGGCTCCATCCACGGCAATCTGCCCCAACTGATGCTTTGGATAGGCATCGCCTGGACTACGGCAGCCTTCGGCGAAGAAATGTTCTTCCGCGGATTTGTGATCACCCGATTGCTGAATGTGTTCAAGGACGTTCGCTTCGCGAAATTCTTTGCTGTTCTTTTGGCAGCACTCTTTTTTGGGTACGTGCACTTCTACTACCAGGGCATGCGTGGTTTCTTCATCACCGGCGCAATCGGCATTGCCTTCGGGTCCATGTTCCTGGTTTTCAAGCGCAGCCTCTGGCCGATTATCTTGCTGCACGGCGCCATCGACACGCTGGGATTCATAGCGACCTACAAGGGCTGGGAGTAAGGCTCGCCCCGATCCGAGGGGAAATCAGATCAGATTCTGGGGCTCCCAGGTCGGGATCTACTGGGGCTAGAAGTGTGTCGGGCATAGAGGGTTTTGCCAGGAATCGTCCATCCATTTCGGAACAAGGCGGATTGCACCCCCTATCGTTGAACGCTATCGGGGGGAGATCCGACGCAGTGCCGGAATGGAGGGGCGGTTTCTGGCGAAATCCTCTATGCCCGACACACTCCTAGCCTTCCCCGGGGCTCCTGAAAGGCACGCGGACGGTCCATTGGCCCCCTCAGGAAGGCATCGGTGGGGCTAAAACCCAGGCCATCGCCCCACTTTACCCGTAATCCATCCCTGGCAGCCGGGTCAAGTGCCTCCAGATAGCCCCACTGCTATTTTTTTGCTTCTCGCGCGAATATCCAGTCACTGGCTGCGCATTGTGATATCACTTCAATATCACAAGAGGACTCACTATGGACAATCAAAGCACAACCCAGATCACCACCGAGAGAGCAACCCGCCCGACCCCGGGCAGCCGGGTTCTCGGACCGCTCTTGGTCCTCTTCCCGACCCTGTTTGCGCTAGCCCTATACCTCATTAAGCACGACAACGAGGCATTCGGAGCTTTCATCCTGGTCACGAACATCATCACGTCGTTCATCACCGCCCTCGGCCTCTATACGGTGGCGCCCAATACTTCGAAGGTCCTGGTCTTCTTCGGCAAGTACCGAGGAACCGTGCTAAAAGAGGGCTTCTACTGGTCCCACCCGTTCACCAAGCGGACCAAGATTTCCCTGCGCGCCAACAACTTGGCCAGCGACACGATCAAGGTCAACGACCTGTATGGCAACCCGATCGAAATTGGCGCTATCGTCGTTTGGCGCGTGACCGACACGGCAAGAGCCTGTTTTGACGTGGAAGATTACGACCATTACGTGCGCGTTCAAATCGAAGCGGCCTTGCGCGAACTGGCCAAGACCCACCCGTACGAGCAACACTCCGGCGATGGCGGAATCACGCTCGACGCCGACACGGTCTCGCTGCGCAGCGATAGCGCTGCGATCTCCAAGGAACTGACCATGCAATTGCAAAAGCGCCTGGACCGCGCTGGCGTCGAAGTGCTCGAAGCTCGTATCAGTCATTTGGCCTACGCACTCGAAATCGCATCGGCCATGCTGCAACGCCAACAAGCCGCCGCCATCATCTCCGCCCGCCGCTTGATTGTGGATGGCGCCGTGGGGATGGTCGAACACGCGCTCAAAGACCTCGCCGATCGCGGCGTGCTGGACCTGGACGACGAACGCAAAGCGACCATGGTCTCCAACCTGCTCGTGGTGCTCTGCTCCCACACCGCCCCGAGCCCCGTGATCAACACGGGCGGCATCTACAACTGATAGATCATGCCCGCCCCAGGCCAAGACGACGACACGAAGGATGGCAAAGCGCCTGGTCGCAAGGCCTTCCTTCTACGCCTAAACCCCACCGTGCACGAAGAACTGCGCGAGTGGGCGGCTCAGGACTTGCGCAGTCTGAACGCACAAATCGAGTTCCTGCTAAAGCAAGCTTTGAAGAAGCGCAAAGGCGGGCAAGGGTCATAGAATCCGTGGCTTGCACAACTCCACGTCCCCGATCCATTCCACCCAGGAACACGGAACCATGCATCAACTACTAGAGTTCCAAGAACGCGCGGTTCGGGATTTGGCTTGGGTCATACTGAGCCCACCGATGATCCAGACATCCTCGGTGCACGTTCGTTGCGCAACTTCGCAGTGGTGTGCCGACCAATTTGAGGACTTTCTCGAGCAGCTCAGGGCGTTAGACCGCGACCCTCGCCCCCTCTTGCAAGCCCTAGAAAAACAAGCGTCACCAAAGCTCGGCAAGTACTTCGAGAACCTGATCGCTTACTGGCTCGATGCCAGCCCAAACTTCGACCTGCTCGCGCGTAACGTGCAAATTCGAGATGCCAAAATTACTTACGGCGAACTCGACCTCATCGTTCACGATCGACAAACAGCCCGCACCAGCCACTGGGAAGTCGCCGCAAAATTCTATCTAGAGCTTGGCCCGGCCGCGGAATTGCGTTCTTGGGTAGGCCCCAATCGTCGAGATGACTTGGGCAGAAAGAGCCAACACCTACTCGACAATCAAGCCCGGCGTTCGGAGCATCCCGTAGCCCGTACGTTGCTGGCGGACAGGAGCATCGACGTGCAGGACGCTTTCGTTTTCCTAAAGGGCCATCTGTTCCACACCACCGAGCACAAACAGTCGGGCACCCAACCCGCAGCCGCAGATTCGCTCGTGCAAATTCATCCCGAACACGAGCGCTCCTGGTGGTGCACGCGTAGCGAATTCGAACGGACCCATGCGACATCAGATTTGTCCTGGTTCGAATTGATCAAGCCCAACTGGCTGGTAAATCAATCGGGCTTCCCTGCAAGCTCAGCACAACAGCCATGGAGCCCGGACCACTGCACCGGCCCCACCTTGATCGTCGGTCTGTCCGGGGACTTGCAGGTCGAACGCGGTTTTGTGGTGCCAGACGACTGGGGCAGAACAATCGAGAGCTGAATCGCTCCCTGATCGCCCGAGCGCGGGTCAACAGCCGTTGAACGCGCTGCCGTTTCAACGAAGCGCGTCCGGCTAGCAGTCCGTTGGGAATTTGAGGCCAGCCCGCACCCTTCAGCGCATCCCACCAAATCCACGGGGGGGCTCAATTCGCGCTTTAAAGCGAGGACTGGGCCCCTATGGCTGCTTTAAGGGGACTCCACGTCAACCGAGCGTAAAACCCGAAATAGGTTCTGGACGGATCTACTACCCCGGTGGTACTACCTAGGTAGTTCCTAGCTAGAACCCCCTTTCACCCCTTTAGAGATATGAACAAAACCCATCATCTAGGCGAGTTGCAGTTGGCGATCATGCGTGTGCTTTGGGCCGCCGGAGAAGCGACTGTAGTCACCGTACACGGAGCCCTATTGGAAGACGGCGGTCGAGCGCTGACCACCATCGCCACCATGCTCAAGAAAATGGAGAAGAAGGGCGTGGTGCAGCACCGGGCCGAGGGCCGGCAGTTCATTTACGAGCCGACCATCAGCGAAGACCAGGTCAAAGAGACCATGGTTTCCGAGCTCACCAAGAAACTTTTTGAGGGCGATGTGGCTGCGCTCGTAAGTCACTTGATCTCCCAGGAGGGCATCGACGCCAGCGAGTTGGCCCAATTGAAAGGCCTGATCGCTGAGCAAGAAGGCCGCGCCAAGAAGGGGAGAAAATCCTAATGGGCGATTTGCAACACACCCTGGTGGCTTGGCTGCTGACCTATGGTCTGCACAGCACCGCCCTGATCAGCCTCGTTTGGCTGGGCATCCGCTACCTCCCGAAGGAAAGCAACCTGGCCCAGGAGCGGCTTTGGAAGTGCGCACTACTCGGCCCCATCCTGACCGCAAGCTTGCAGGTCGGTTTCGCCTACGAGCCCCTTGGCGGCCAATTGTTCCTGCCCGAGTCCGACATCCAGGCCGAAGGACGCGATTTGTTGCGCGCTGAATCACCCGCTTTCGTCGGCGTCCTCGACTCAGACAAAGCAGCGCAGCCCACCCGCACCTCTCCCAGTAACCTAGCCGCGCTTTCTATCCGGGAAGGCCACTCCCGCCGCGAAGCCAATACAGCCTCTCACGACAACATCCGCGCCCAGCGCGACACACCGGGCATGGGTTCAAACAACCATGTCGTAACCGGATCGTTGGATTCAAGCACCCTGGCGTTAGTTTCAGATCAACCCGCCACAGCGCAACTCAATCGCAGCAACACGGATCTTAGCTTCACCCCCGCCGTGTCTAGCACCTCCAACTCCTGGCCCTTCTGGCGCCAAGTATTGCTCAGCATCTGGGCCATCGGAGGCCTGATCGGACTCCTGTGCTTGACCCTCGCCTGGCGCCGCATCGTGGACTACGTCACCCGACGCCACGAACTGAACGAAGGACCGCTCTTTGATTGCCTGCAGGACATTAGCGCGAAGGCTGGACTGTCCCGGGCGCCGCGACTCTTGGTCTCTAAGAAGCTCGGATCGCCTGCCACGCTCGGCGTTCTACGCCCTCAAATCTGCGTGCCGGAACGCGCCGTGTTCGGGCTTTCTCCGGACCAACAAGCCGCCATGCTCGGGCATGAGTTGGGCCATGTGGTCCGCCGCGATCCGCAATGGTTCTTTCTCTATCGCCTGGTCGAGCGCGTGCTATTCTTCCAACCACTGAACCGCGTTGCGCGACGTGAAATCCAAGAGCTGGCTGAATATCAGTGCGACGATTGGGCTGTGAAGCACACGGGCGACGGCATTGGTTTGGCGCGTTGCCTGACCGAGGTCGCCAGCTGGATGGTCGCCGAAAGGCCCATGGTGGCTTTGCTCCCCATGGCCGGCCGCGGCTCTCAATTGGGCCATCGCGTGCGCCGCTTGCTCGACGACGAGAGCCGCGAAGCCTGCGCCCGCCGCAATGCTTGGGGCCTACCCCTAGCGCTCGGCGTATTCGCAACCGGAGCCATGGCCCTGCCCGCCGTCGCTCCGCAAAAAGCCCCCTTGCTCGCGGTTCAACCCCGGCTTGCAGCCCCTGACCTGGGCCCGCCCTCGGTCATGTCGCCCGTTGCCAACGAAATCGAGTCACCCAAGGCCACTTCTCCGCAATTCACGCCCATGGCCACAACCAGTGCTTACCCGCAACTGGCCAACTTGGTCGAGGAGCTCGGCGTACGCCTGAACGCGCTGCAGCAGCAAATCGAAGCCCTGCAGGAGACTGCGGAGGCCAACGCCGCGCTCGCTGAAACCGAAGACGATCTCCTACGCCTGCGCATCAAGTTGCTCGCCCTGAGAAAAAAACAACTGCGCATGACCGCCTTGCTGCAAGGCTCCGCCCAAAACAAGAACACAACAACCCAAGAATCTAAAACGACCCTCCCGGGTCAGGAGTAATCCATGTTCAAAGCCCTCTTCCTCGCATTGACTCTCGCGGCTGGTTGGACCACAGTTTCCAACCAAGAAACCGCGGCCACAGAAACCTCTAGCTCGCTCCCCCTGCTTTCCATTGGGGCTCCCGAAGCCCTGCAGGATCCCGAGTTGCCGCAAGCCTCCTCACCCGAGCCCTTGCGTTTTCGTAAAATCGAACGCCTGCCCAAAACAAGGAGCCGCACGGCTCCCAAGCTCCTAAAGCCACCGGTCGCCCAAGCCCCCACAAAGATGCACGTGGTGCGCACCTCTGCGGAAACCAAGCGCACCTCGAGCGCTGAGCATGAAGCCTTGCTCGGTGAAATTCAACGCCTCCAAGAAGAGAACAGTCGACTCCAAAGCAACCTGCAAGGTAAGGCCCAACGCCATCAGGTGCAGGACCAGGATAAAAATCGACGGGATCCTGCGGGAGCCGTAGCTCGCACCGACCGACGGAAACCTGCTCGAGAAGTAGAGAGCACCGAGCGGCGGGAAAATTGGATCGTTAAGGAGGAAGCGCGCGACTTGAAAGCCCAAAAACGAGCCTTGGCCGCACGCGAACGCGTTCTCATAGGGGAGCGCCGCATCCTAATCGAGCTCAACAGTGCCGAACATGCCAAGCATGCGGAGAAAGCCAACAAAGCTGCCCTCAAAGTGCACAAACGCCACACCGAGCTCCAAGCCGAAGGGGCCGCCCGAGCAGCAAAGAACCAGATCGAATTCGAAATCGCAGTACAGGCAGAACGCAAGGCCGAACACCAGCAAAGCGAAGCCCATAAAGAGGCCCTTGTCGAATTTCTGCACAGTGCAAACGACCTGCAGCATGAACGACTCCCTAAAGACTCCATCCGAGTCGAGCATGTGATTCGTGGGATCGCGGAAGGTCACGATCAAACTATGGATAAAACCTACAGAGTGCAGCTCCGTGCATTACTCAGCGATAGCGAATTGGGCCACGTCGATTCACAAGAAGAACTAAGAGCCTTGCAAGGGCATCTCGAAGGGCTCATGGAGCACCTCGAAAGCAGCAACGAAAATAACCTCGAAGAACTCGAGTATAAACTCGAGCATGAACTCGAAGTCCTCGAAGAGTTGTACGAGCATGAACTCGAAGTCCTCGAAGAGTCGTACGAGCATGAACTCGAAGTCCTCGAAGAGTTGTATGAGCAGCAGGAAGAGGCATTCGAGGAATTGGAAATCCACTTAGACGAAGCCAGCGGGGAAGACACCTTCAGAGTCCAGCTCATCAATGGCTTAGACCAGTTGGTGGATCACAAGGACTTGGCCAAACTCTTTGAGCTCAAGGACATGAAGGATTTGGCCGTACTCGAGCAGCTCGCCGAACTCGGTAATTTTGCAGAGTTGCGAGACCTGCAAGGCTTCATCGAGCTTTCCGAGAGCGGAAACGCCGTCGCGCTGCGCGGCCTAAACCACTTCTTTGAAAAAGTCGTAGAATGTGATGACAATTGCTGCGACAACGACGAGACCTGCTGCGAGGAAGAAGACGACGACTGCTGCGACGATAACGACTCCGAATGTGAAGTCCCTATCGTGCCTTCCGTCCCCATGATCGGAAAAATCTTCAAAGGCAACGGTCAGTCCAATGCCATTCGCGTTGAAACGACCGAGAATGGTGAACATGTCATCATCCGCTCAGGCGAGGCCGATGCTGCGGCCCCAATCATTAAGGGGAGAATCCTCAACCAAACCGGTATCACGGTCGATGGGCGCGTGACCGTATACCCCGAAATATCGAAGGATGAACCTAGAGACACTGAATTGTGGCTACGCGGGTCTGCTGAATCGAAAGCCGGCGTACTCGGTGGCGACACCTTCCATTTCGTTGATTCGAACGGGAAAACCTTCAATGTATCCGGCGACAAAAGCTTTACCACGGCAAAAAAATTGTGGCTAAAAACCGAAACAAAATTCCCCCAGACCATCCACTGGAGAACCTCGGATTCAACAGCTGGCCGCACTGATATTTTGCCGGCAAAGGCTCCCTCCAACTCTGACTGCGCGCACTGCAAAGGCACCTGCGGCACTTCCGTCGTCAAGATCCAAAACCAGGGAGGCCAGGTCTATATCGACACCCACGAATTCAAGACTACTGAGGCGTCCACCGACCAGATCACGCATTTGTTTCCCGGAGCATCCGCGCCGAGCGCGCCCACCAGGACCTTCTATCCGGGCCAGACCCCGCCCAGCCCGGTATACTTGCCCGCAACCTGCGACCCCAAGGCCGACACGGAACGCACCGACACGACGACCAGGGCTGACGATGGCGTTTCCATGCGCGTTTACCCCAATACGACCCCTCCGGTGATTTCCACCTTCCAGGCCCCGGTCTACGAGGCTTATCCCGAAGCAGTACGCGACTACACGTTTGCCTCTCAAAGCCGCAGCGAGGACACGACCTTGATCGAATTGGAGCGCATGCTCAATGACGTCCTACTGGAAGTCGATGCACTTCAGGCAGAAGTGGATCGGGTTCGTGTACGCGTAACTAACACGCAAAGCCGCTAACGACCTCACAAGAAATCGCCTCTCCATCGGGGGCGGTTAGGTTCCTCATGCACCAGGGTCCACCGCGGCCCCTGGTGCATTCAGTCTTACTTGAATTCTGAATGTAGCCGTCCGCATTTTCATTCTTCGCGGCAAAGTTTCTTTGGTTGATTCGGATGAATCAACCCCGCCGAAGCACTCCACAGCTTCCTTTCCACACCCCGCCTTGGGGTAAATCTATACCATGATTTTCAAACGAAGTGTCATCGCCCTTTGTCTTGCAGGTTGCCTGTCGCCGGCCTTGCACGCCCATCCCCAACAGGACGCCGAAGAACAATATCGATTCATAGCCGGGCTCTACAGCGAAGGGCACTGGGACATGACCGTCAAGGAAGCCAAGGCGTTCTTGGCCGAGCACGCCGAGCATGCGAAGTCGGACCTGGCTCGTTATCGCTTGGCGAGTGCGCTTTTTGAGCTGGATCGAAAGCAGGAAGCCGCGGATCAATTCCGCCCTCTCGCAAAAATTTCCCGCTTTGAATTCCACGCAGAATGCAACCTCCGGCTCGGGCAATGCGAGCTGCAAGCAGGCCGCTCGGAAGCCGCCAAGAGCGCGTTGCAAACGGCACGCAATGGTTCAAAGGACTACCTGAAGCCGCTCTCGGCTTTCCTACTCGGCGAAGCCTGTTTTGATGACGAGCAGTATTCATCCGCTCGAACGTTCTACGCCGATAGCGTAAACCTCGACCCCAAGGCCGGCACCGTGGCGCACGCCCTGCGCGGCCAAGCCTGGTGCGCGTTCCGCCTGGGAGATTTCGAGGCTACCGCTTCCAAGGTCAGCGAATTCAAGGCCAGCCAGGGTGAGCATGAATTGGCGGATGAGATGCGCTACCTCCTGGGCCAAACCCTACTCGCTGCGGGGAAACACCAAGGAGCGCAGACCGCATTCGGAGAGGTCAAGCAAGGCGCGTTCCACGATGCCTGCCTGCGCGGAAAAGCCTTTTCGCGAGCGGCACTCGGCGACCACGCTGGCGCAGCAAGTGCTTTTTCGGCCCTATTGGAGGCCTACCCGAAATCACCGCTGGCCGCCGAAGCCCGCTTGCAATGCGGAGCCCACTGGTTGGAGGCGGGCGATGCTCGCGCCGCCATGGAAGTTCTCACGCCCGGCTCCCAAGGCAAGGGTCCCGAACTGCTCTTCTGGTTGGCGAAGGCAGCTTCCCAAGCGGAAACGGAGGAGGCTGGCCTCACGATTCTAGATCGGGCACTGGCCGCCAAACCCGAGGGGCCCTTGCTGGAGCGCATTAATTCCTTGCGCGGTGAGCTGCTCTACAAACTAGGCCGCCACGACGAATCCGCCGCCGCGTTCGCATCGGCCACTTCCGATTACGCATTGCATGCGGCCGCGAGCGCCCATTTGGCTGCGGGTCGTCCTGCGGATGCTTTGAAGTCCGCGGACCTCTTGCTCAATCAGTTTGCGGATTCGACCTATCGCATTCCGACCGCGGTGACTCGCGCGGAAGCTCTCTTTGCTCTCAACCGTCCCGCAGACGCTTTTGCTTCCTTTGAACAGCTCTGGAATCTCGAAGGCCTTGATGATGGGCTGCGCTGTCAGAGTCTGTCGCGCATGGCATGGTGCCGCTACTCCCAGAAAAACGCCCAAGAAGCGGGCCAGCTGTTTGAACTTCTGGAACGTACTTTCTCCGATTCCCCGCTCGCCGTAGAAGCGCTGTACATGGCCGGCCGCTGCGCATTGGATGACGGGGACAAGAGCCATGCGACTGCGCTATGGACCCAATACTTGGAGCGCTTCGACGGGCAGGAACACATGGACTCAGTCCTGCTGGGGCTCTCCCATGCCGGACAAGGAACCCAATCCTTGGAGGATCTGCTGGATCGCAACCCCAACAGCCCCTTGGCGCACAGCGCTCTCTTTGAGTGGGCGCGTCAGTTGGAAGCCGCCGGGGACAATGCCGGTGCCGCGCAGCGCTACCAGCAACTTCTCAAGGATCATTCGGACAGCGAGCACGCTACAACCGCCCGCTACAGCCTCGGCTGGTGCTTGAATTCACTGGAGCGCTACACGGACGCCTCGCTCATGTTGAAGGAGCTGCTGGCCGCGGACGTGGAACGGCCCATGCAAACTGCTGCCCGCGAACTTCTCGCCTGGAGTTTGATCGAAAGTGGTGACAAGGCATCGGCCTTGACCCACTACACCCAACTCCTGAAAACGGATCTGAGCTCGGCTCGAAAATTCGCTGCCTGCAAGAAACTCGCGTTGGCGTACAAAGCCGACGCCAGCCCCAAGCAAGCATTGGCCTTGCTGCGTCCCTTCGCTGAAGATGCAGCGGCCCCTCACTTTGCGGTTGAGGCCCTGGTCGAAAGCGCCTGGATTTCACTCGACGCCGGAAAACCGCTCGACGCCGAGCAAATGGTGCGCGCCGCAACCGAACTCGCCGCCAACGACGCCACGGTCAGCGAAGCCGCGTTCTTCGTCGCAGAGGCTCACTTCGACGCCAAGGACTTTGAACGCGCCACGTCCCTCTACGGCTACGCCGCGGGCTCCCAAGGTAGCCCCGTCGCAGCCCAAGCGCTCTATAAACTCGGCTTCGCACGCCTCAGCGTCTCCGATCCCACCGGAGCCGCAAAGGCCTTCGGTCGACTCACTTCCGAGCACTCCACGAGTCCGCTCTACGGCGAATCCCTCTACCTGCAAGGCGAAGCCCACATGCGCGCCGGAGACCTGCAAGCCGCCATCACTCCCCTCCGGGAAGTGCGTAGCTCGCAACCCAAGCACGCGATCCTTCCCAAAGCCTTGTTCCGTTTAGGCTTGGCTCTCCAGCAGACCGGACAAGCCAAGGAGGGACTCGAAGTCCTCTCTCAATTGGTGGGAAAATTCGCTGACTTTGAAGCCTGGGTAGAAGCCGAATTGAACCGCGGTTTATGCCTGGTCGATCTAGAGCGCTCCCGCGAAGCACGCGGAGCCTTCGACCGCGTCTTAGCCAAAGATAAGGGAATCTTGAGCGCCATCGCCCGCATCCAAATCGGCCGCTTGCACCTAGCCCAAGAGGACGACGACTCCGCCCTCGCCGAATTCCTCAAGGTTTCTCTGCTCTACGCGCACGACGAAGAAGTGGCGGAAGCCATGTTCCTCGCCGGCCATTGCCTCGAACTCCAAGATTCGCTCGACGCCGCGATTCGACAATACCGCGAAGCGATCAAGGACCATCCCCGAGCCGTCTACGCCAAGCATTGCGCCGACCGCCTGCGCGTCCTGGGCCAGTAATCACATCCGACTTCCTATCACCATGAATCTCGCTTTACTCACCCAAGAAGCTTCCAACGTCAACAAGTCTGTCGACCTGGATTCCTTATTTCAAATGCTGCTCGACGGCGGTCCGTTGATGATCCCCATCGGCCTCTGCTCGGTCATCGCTTTGGCGTTCGTCGTGGAGCGCTCCACGAACCTGCGCTCCTCCACCATCGGCAGTAAGCGCTTCGCCGCGGACTTGACCACGATCCTCGACAAGGAAGGTCCCGAAACGGCCATTCAACTCTGCGAGAGTAGCCAGACTCCACTCTCGCGCATCCTGGTCGCCAGTATCTCGCGCCGCAATCAACCCTTCCTCGAAATGGAGAAGGTGGTGGAAGACGCAGGCTCGCGCGAAGTAGAGCGTTTGTCCGCAGGCCTGCGGCCCCTTGTTGTGGTCGCCATGATCGCGCCCCTGCTGGGCTTGCTCGGCACGGTTTGGGGCATGATCGGCGCCTTCACGAACATCGCATTGCAAGATGGCCTCGGCAATCCTGAAATGCTCGCCGGAGGAATCTCCCAAGCACTGATCACCACCGCCGCCGGTTTGGCCGTCGCGATCCCCACCCAAGCGGCCTACTACTACTTCCGCAGCCGCGTCGATCGCTTCGCGCGTTTGGCAGAAGATACGCACCAGGATCTGCTCGCTTGGAATTTCGCCAAGGCCTCCGCATGAAAATTCGCAATGAAGAAGGCATGGAAGAGCTGGTGCTCAACCTAACGCCCATGATCGATGTGATTTTCCTACTGCTGATCTTCTTTATGGTCGCTACGACCTTCCAAGATCCGGAGCGCGAACTCGACGTGGACCTGCCCCAGGCCCAATCGGGATCCACACTCACCGATCAGGACGACGAGGTCATCATCAATATCCTTGAGAATGGAACCGTGGTGATCGCCGAGCGCGAGCTCACCCACGATGAACTCGTGCGCCTCCTGAATCAGACCGCGCAGCAGGATCCGGAAACCCCCGTCACCATTCGCGGCGATCGTTTCGTGCACCACGAGGACATCGTCTCCGCGATGGATGCCTGCGGCTCCGCTGGCTTGCACAACCTCTCGATCGGCACCCTCGAAACGAAGTAATCCATGGGCAATATCGGTAAGAACCTGGTCATCGCGATCTGCCTGCTGAGTGCGGGTTTCCTGGTCGCATGGCTGCGCTTCCGCCCCCACTTGGGCACGGAAGGACGCTTCACCGATGGCGTTCGTGAGTATGCGGCGATCGCTTCCGAACCCTTGCGTTATGCGCTTTGGGACGACGTTTTGCCCGTGGAGGGCTTGGCGGATGGGGCCTCGCGTGAGTTCGACCCTTGCCTCTCCCCCGACGGGCGCTGGTTGGTTTTTGCGGTGGGAGAACGCGGTCTAGGAACTAATCTCTGGATCGCGGAGATGACCGGCGGAAAAGCTACGAACGCTCGCCCCCTGTCCGAACTCAACAGCGATAAAGACGAGCTCGCTCCGGCGTTTGGGCATGGCGCCTTGTACTTCGCGTCTAATCGTGAGGGCAGCGTAGGAGGCTTGGACATTTGGCGCGTCCCCTTCGAAAACGATCGCTTTGGGTCCGTCGAACACCTGGCGGATGCCCTGCAGAGCAAAGCCGACGACACAGACCCCGCGCCGATCGAAGGATCCTTGGCCCTACTGTTCGCATCCAACCGCAGGGTCAACAATCCGGATCCCACCGCCCCGCGCCGCACAGGATACGACCTGTACGAAGCCCTTGGAAACAATTCGGGAAGCTACCGGGTTCAGCCCATCCATGCACTTTCGACCGATTCCAACGAGCGCGACCCAGCCTTCACAGCCGACGGGCTCACATTGTTCTTCGCCTCGGATCGCGCGGGTGTGCGCGGGTCTTATGACCTGTTTCGCGGTGTGCGTACATTAGGCCAATGGCTCCCTCCGAAGCCCATTGATGGGCTAAATGGAAACGCCTCCAGGCGCGGACCCAGCCCGAGTCCCGATGGTTTCAGCCTGGTCTTCACCGAACACGGTACGAGTTCCGACGGAGTGCCCGCTAGCAAGTTACTCAGCGCGAAAACACGCGAGCTATTCCTGAAGCCTGGACGCCCTATCGGCCTGACCGATGTGCTACTACTGCTGGCTCTCTTACTGCTGGCGCTGCTCGCATGGCTGGCCAAGCGTTGGGCTCGAATGGAGGTCATCTACCGCTGTTTCCTGGTCTCCATCGTGGCTCATGCTCTACTCATGTACTGGTTCCGTGACATAACCCCGGAGAATCCTCCAGGGGAAGTGGCCGCGCAAGGCCCCACGTTTCAAGTGCGACTCGCTTCGTTCGATCGCGCCGCTTCTGAGAACTCCCAAGAGCGCGGAGGTGAATTAGAGATAGAGCGGCAGCAGGATAACGAGGCCGTAGAAACTCCCCAACGAAGCACGCCGCAAGTGACTCAAGCGCAAAAATATGCCGCCCAATCGACTTCTGTAGTGGCCCTCGAAGCAGCGCCATCTGAGCTGCCGGAATCGCAAGTGGCAGAGGAATCGATGCCCCAAGCAACCGAGACCCCCGCAAGCCTGACCGCGCAAGCGATGCAGCAGCATCAAAGTAGCGAGACCTTGTACGACTCCGCAGCTCCGCAGATATCTGTCGTTGCGACGAGGACTCCGGCCGGGCTCATTTCAGAGCGACCCCGCGCAGGTCGACCGGGGCGTGTTGTCATGACCCCTCAACCGAATTCGACGGCGATGCCAACCAGAACGGTGCAAAGTGCACAGCCCCTAGTGCGCATGGAAGGCGAGTCCGTGCCCGAAGCGCGCACGAGCGCCGAGGCGCAACCCAGCGCCACCTCTGCCGGCGCACAGGACTCTAGCTTAGCGCTTCAGGCCCCGACCGGTTCCTTCGAGTTGTTGTCTGGACTAGCATCCGAGCTGGCAGCTCCGCTACCCAAGGGTGAATGGGCACCGACCCAGCGCAGTGCACCAAAGCCGCAGCGCGACCTTGCTTCCACGGCTTCGCCGAGCCAACGCTTGGTAGATTCTGCCAATACGCGAACGGCCCTGCCCACCGGCTCCATGTCCATGGAAACGGCCCTGCCCGCTCCAGCCACTTTCCAGCCAAAACGAACCGCGAGCGAAGCGCCACAACGCTTGGCGCTCAACGCGCCGAACGAAAGTCTGCCCAAGCCTCAGCCAGGAGCCAAAGAACCGGCTGGAACCGTGAAAATCCAGTTGCCCAAACCTTCCGCTTCCATCGCGCGCGTCGGATCGGAATCAAACCTCGCACCCATGCGCTTCGATGCGCCCAATCGCACTCCCCAAGCGCCGGCGAAAGCCGCGTCCTTGGCCCGCATGGATCCGTTGCCCGCCCCGCAAGCCCCCACCAGTTTCCCCATCGCTGCCGCAGGGGTTCCCACCTTTGAACGCACCCCCTATCGCAATCGCTTCGGCCTCGCGAAGGAGAAAGCCCTCACGGAATTGGGTGGCAGTAAGGAAACCGAAGCCGCCGTGGCTTCGGGCCTCGCCTATCTCGCAAGCGTGCAAGGCCCGTCCGGTTTTTGGGGAGTTACAGACACGGTTCACGACAAGTACCGCAACCTTCGAATCGGTAAGACAGGGTTGAGCCTGCTCGCATTCCTCGGCGCCGGGCACACCACGCAATCCAACAGCCAATACAGTTCGCAGGTCCGGCAAGCAACGCGTTATCTGCTGCAGGAGCAAGATCAGGAAACGGGGCACTTTGGAGATTGTGCCGCCTATGGCCATGCCGTCGCCACCTACGCATTGGCGGAATGCTTCGCGCTCACAAGCGACAAAGAATTGCGAGCGCCCCTGCAACGCGCCGTCGCCCACATTGTCGGAAACCAAAATCACGCCCGCGATGTGCGCTTCTTCGGTGGTTGGAATTACTACTACGCAGACGACGAAACCTACGACTCCTGGCCGCGCGTCTCCGTAACCTCTTGGCAAGTCATGGCACTCAAGTCAGCGCGCCTCGCAGGCCTCGACGTGCCCAAAGACACCATGGAAGACGCGCACACATTCCTGAGCAACGCTTGGGATCGGAACTTAGGCGCCTACCGCTACAACCACGCGCCCAGCCGCCTCCAATCCAGCTACCCCACCCTACCAGCCTCCACCCCAGCCGCCCTCTTCGCCCTTTCTCTGCTAGGAGAAGACCTAAAAGACCCTCAATTTAGCCGCGCCCGCAGCTTCCTATTAACGCGCACCCCCGACACCTATCGCTACGACGGCCAAGACGCCTTTGTTCACCAAGCCCAAGGCAACCTCTACTTCTGGTATTACTCCAGCCTCGCCCTCTTACGCACCGGCGGCAACCAATGGGATCGCTGGAACGAGGGCCTCAAACAAACCCTGCTCCCCGCCCAATCCGAAGACGGCTCCTGGGCACCCATCTCCGTCTACGCAAACTACGCCGGCGACACCGAAGAAGACCGCAGCTACACCACCGCCATGTGCGTACTCTCGCTAGAGATCTACTACCGCTACTTCACTCCGATGCTGAATGCGGACGAGTGAGGCTGCGTTGGTGAGGACCAGTCATCGTGTGGGCGCCAATCTAGGCTCGGGTGAAACGAGATTCGATCCCTGATGTCCGGAGCGGAGCACTCCGACCTAATGCGTGACCATCTCGTCGCTGGCGCGGTCGAGTTGCTCTAGGACGGAACGGAGGTTGGGGGCTCTTGCGCCTGCAGCTTCGGCCTCTCGCAGGAGGCGCCAGAAGTAGCGATGGGAGGCTTCGGTGGCGCGTAGGCCGTAGGTGACAAGCGCCAATCGGCTCGCGGCTGTGTCCAAGGTTTCGAGCAGGAGTTTCGCGATCGAGTCCGCTTGGTTGAAGTTACCGGTGGACAATAGGGATCCGTAAAGGAGGCCCATGTACAGGTTTAGTTCGGAGGCAAAGTGTTGGGCGGCTGCACGGTGCAAATCGCCTTCGCCGGGACCTAGCTCCTTCAACGAGTCCCTGTACACTTTGACTAGGGCTTCAGCGAACCACTTGGGATTCCCCACAAGCTTGATCGCATCCTCTCTACGATCCGAATATTCCAAGGCCGCGAGCACCTCGCTTACCATGTAAATTCCAGGGATCGAGTGGGTATCGTTTGGAAAGAGCCGACCGTTTTTGTCCCGATTGTCGTCGTACCAACTTAGTATCAGGCTGTGTTGGTCAAAGGCAGCACACATCCCGGTCCATTCTCTCCAGAGCGCGAAGTCAGGTAATGTCATTCCGTTGGAACCGGGTCCTGGTTTGGTTCTCTTGAGCAGGAACGCCATATCCGCCACGCCATCGCGCTTGCACAGCTCCACGATTTGCGGGAGTAATTCCAGCCAGCGGCGATCCTCCCAAGCCTCGTTGTTGCGGCTGGCATCCCAAAGCCAAGTGAAGTGAAGCCGAGCCGGGTCCATGAGTTGCTTCGCGGCCAGGTCTTTGGCCACCGCGAAGCGTTTTTCTAAATCCTGACTCGTCCTAAGCTTCTCCGAGCGGGTGAGTAAGTCGTGGTTAACACGCTTGCCCTGTTCTAGAAGTTTGGCCCATCTCATGAACTTGATCGAGTTCATGACG
>JBLFXY010000011.1:0-25994 GCA_047611645.1 Glaciecola sp. | reverse complement strand
CCCACCCCGCCCCTTCCCAGTCAACCCCATCCATTGGCCCCCCAAACCAAAACCAAAACCAAGGAAGAGATAGCGCCCCCCACACCCATGCCATACCCTCCCAACCATGAGTACGCCCTTGCTTGAATGTGTAGTTTTAGAACCGAAAACCGACGCCACAGCCTCAGTCATCTGGATGCATGGTTTAGGAGCAAGTGGCCATGATTTCCCCCCGGTAGTCCCCGAGTTAGGCCTCCCCAAGGACCACGGAATCCGGTTTCTGTTCCCCCATGCCCCCGCGATCCCCGTGACGGTGAATGGCGGTATGGTAATGCCCGCCTGGTATGACATTTTGGCCATGGATTTTGATCGTCAGGTGGATGAGGACGGCGTACGACGGTCAGCGGAGCACATCCAAGCGCTCGTGGAGCGTGAGATTGAGAGCGGTATCGCCCCCGGGCGTATCGTGCTGGCTGGATTCTCCCAGGGTGGCGCGATCGCATTGCACCTGGGTCTGCGCTACCCCCAGGCTCTGGCGGGCGTCATATTGCTGTCCACATACATGGCGTGCGATGGCGATCTGGACCAGGAGCGCAGCCAAGCCAATGCCGAGGTGCCTATTTTCCAGGCCCACGGCACCCAGGACCCCATGGTGCTGCTGGGCATGGGCGAAGCCGCCCGGGACCGCATGTTAGGCCTGGGATATAAGGTGGAATGGCACACCTACCCCATGCAACACAACGTGGTACAGGAAGAGATCACCGCCATCGGAGCCTGGCTGGGGCAGCGTTTACCCAAAATTTGACTCCGTTAGGAGGGTGATGATGCTGGGAAAGCACCCGCGGGGGCCCAGTTTCGAGGATTCGAAGGCGATTTGGCTGGTCAGGGGCTCCCGGTCCGCCTATAACCCTTTCCACAGGTTTCAAGAAAATCTGAAATCCGCGTAGTTCCCTGCGTCCCCCCCGATATGACCTCCAAGTCCGAATCCCTGCCCCAAGAGACCTTCCAAGGCCTCGATCCCGAGCTTTCGGAAGCGCTGACCACCTTCGAAGCCTTCTTTAAGAGCTTCGGATTCAAGCAGGTTCACGGCCGGGTCTGGGGACTCTTGGTGCTCTCTGGGCAACCGCTCTCCAGCAAGGAAGTGCTGCAAGAGCTGGGTATTTCACAGGGCGCTGCGAGCACCACGCTCAACCAACTCATCGAATGGGGTGCGGTCATGAGCACCTTCGATACGGGCCGCCGCTGCCACGTGCACTCGCCCGTGGGCAACACGCTCTCGATCGTGGCCACGGTCCTGCGCCGCCGCGAACAAGTCGCTTTCACCCACTTCCACGCGGGCATGTCGCGCACCCTGCTGCACGTGAACAACAAGTTCGGATCCAAGGATCCCCGCGTGTTGACCCTACGCTCGATTCTCTCCACCTGCGAGATCGCCGACGCTGTCATGCAGTTGGTTTTCAACTCCGTTTCCGGAGCCCTAGGCGACCCGCAGAGCATGCTCAGTCGCACGATCCAGGCCGCGCTCAAGTTCGGTATAGGAATGGACGGCAAAAAATTGTCCGACATCCCCGCCCATGCGCTGGACCCCAAAACCCTTGATACCCTTGAGACCCTCGAAGCCCCTGTAACCGGCGAGGATCGCAAACTTGGTTAACCTGCCGCGCATCGTGATCACCGGCGTGGGTCTCACAAGCCCCAACGGCAACAACCTTGCGGAGTTCCGTAAGAATCTGTTGTCTGGCGTTTCTGGTGTAGTTCCCTACGAAATTAGGCACTTTGGTAAAACGGTGGCGGGCGTCTGCGACTTCGAAGCCACACGCTACCAGAAGCGCAAAGCCCTGCGCCGCGGCACGCGCGCGGGCTCCATCGCCATCTACTGCTCCAACGAAGCTGTCAACGATTCCGGCATTGACCTGGACAAGGTCGGCCGCCATCGAGTGGGCGTCTACGTGGGCACCACCGAGCACGGCAACGTGGAGACGGAGGAGCAAATCCACGAGGTCTCCCAGTACGGCTTCGACCTGTCCTATTGGTCCCACCATCACAACCCGCGCACCGTGGCGAACAACCCGGCGGGCGAGGTCACGCTCAACCTGCACATCACCGGCCCCCACTACTGCATCGGTGGCGCCTGCGCCGGCGGCAACTTGGGCATCATCCAGGGAGCGCAAATGCTCCAGCTGGGACAGGTAGATATGGCCTTGGCGGGCGGTGTTTCCGAGAGCATCCACACCTTCGGCATCTTCGCGTCGTTCAAGGCCGAAGGCGCCTTGGGCACCCACGAGGAGCCCACGCAAGTCTCGCGTCCCTTCGATAAAAACCGCAATGGCATCGTGGTTTCCGAAGGGGGTTGCATCTATACGCTAGAGCGGCTCGAAGATGCTCTGGCCCGGGGCGCGCGCATTTATGGCGAGATTCTGGGGCACCACGTGAACTCCGACGCCACCGATTTCGTGCTTCCCAACCCCGAACGCCAAAACGAGTGCATGCGAGCGGCTGTCAAAGAGTCCGGTCTTGCCCCCGAGGACATCGACATCGTCAACACCCATGCCACCTCCACTCCCCTGGGCGATGTCCAGGAGTGCGCTGCGGTGCGCGCGGTCTTTGGCGATTGTGCCAACACGCATATCAACAACACCAAGAGTTACATCGGCCACACCATGGGAGCCGCAGGCGCCCTGGAATTGGCTGGCAACCTGCCGTCCTTTGACGACGGGGTGGTGCATCCATCGATCAACGTACAAGACCTGGATCCGGCCTGCGAAATTCGCGGCCTGGTGCTCAACCAACCGAAGGAAACCAAGGGCATCAATACGCTGCTCAACATCTCCTTCGGCATGATTGGAATCAACTCGGTGGTCGTCGTCGGCCGCTTCAACAGCTGATCCCCTTCAAACCTTCTAACCCTCTCCTAACCTCCCCTACCCCCCCAACGAGATGACTAAGGAAGAAATCGTCCTCGCTATCAAGGACATCATCGCCACCATCGCCCCTGACGAGGAGCTGGAAGGCCTGAACCAGACCGACGCCCTGCGCGAACAAATCGAGCTGGATTCCATGGACTTCCTCGACATCGTCATGGAACTGCGCAAGCGCTACGGCGTGGTCGTGCCCGAAGAAAGTTACGGTGAGCTCGCTACTCTCAATAGCTGCGCCAACTACCTCGAGCCGCTCATGGCAGAAAAAGAGTTTAAGATCGGCGTCTAACGCCACTCCCAGGGGCGCGCGGTTCTTGCAACGCGCTCCGCACCCGCTTCAGGACTATGGGCCAGAACGTACCTTCGACCTGCGACACCCTCATCATCGGAGCGGGTATGAGTGGCCTGGCCGCGGGGATTCGCTTGGCCCAATATGACCAAGACGTGGTCGTACTAGATCGGCACGCCCTTTGGGGCGGGCTGAATTCTTTTTATAAGAAGGCCGGTCGGCCCTTCGACGTGGGCTTGCACGCGCTCACTAACTACGTGGACAAGGGTACGCGCGGCAAACCGCTGACGCGCATCCTGCGCCAACTGCGCATCCCTTACGACGCCCTGGAATTGGGCCAGCAGTGGGTTTCCGAAAGTGCATTCCCCGGGGTAAAACTACGCTTCTCCAATGACTTCCAGTTGCTGCGCAATGAGGTCGCGGAGAAGTTCCCGCAGCAGATCGACGGTTTCGATCGACTGAGCACCTATCTGGCCGAATACCCGGATCTTCCGAGCGGCGGCATTCCGGTTTTCGCCCGCACGCGACTGGCCGAGTATCTGACCGACGAGCGACTGGTCGATCTATTGTTGCTGCCGATTCTCTACTACGGATCACCCACGCCCCACGATATCGAATGGGGCAGCTTCGTCGTGCTTTGGAAAAGCCTATACGAGGAAGGTTTCGCACGGCCGCGCGGCGGGGTGCGTACTATTTTGAAGCTACTGCGCGATCGCTTCCAGGAGCTAGGCGGGCAACTTCACATGCGACAGGGTGTGGCAAAAGTACTGCATGAGAATGGCAAGGCCATCGGCGTGCGCCTGGACAGCGGGCACGAAATTCGCGCCAAACGTATCCTTTCCTCCGCCGGTTTGGTGGAGACCATGGCCCTGTGCGGCGGGGATGTTCAGGACAAATTCAGCGAGCAGAAGTGCGCTGGAGAAATGACCTTTGTCGAGTGCATCAGCCTGTTGGACAAGCCGCTCGTAGACCTGGGCCACGACAAGACCATCACGTTCTTCAACAGCGCCGAACGCCTGGTGTACGAAGCGCCCGAGCAAGCGGTGGATTGCAGGAGCGGCGTGATCTGCTGCCCCGACCACTACGACAATCAAGTGCCGCAACACGAACCGGCCCTGCGCTTGACCCTGCGCGCCCACCCCCAGAAGTGGTTCGAAATGGACGCCGACACATACGCTGCGGCCAAGGAAAGTGCCTGGCAAGAGGGTCACGAAGCCATCCTGCCCTTCGCCCCGGACATCCGTGGCCACACGGTCTTTGTGGACACCTTCACACCCCGCACGGTGCGCCACTTCACGGGCCACACCCGCGGCGTGGTGTACGGAAGCCCCCATAAGAGCCCGGACGGCACGACCGACCTCAAAAATCTGTTCCTGATGGGCACCGATCAGGGGTTCCTGGGCATCGTCGGCGCTATGCTGAGTGGCATCGCAATGGCCAATGTGCACGCCCTGCAAGCCTCCCCCTCCCAATAACTGACCGCCGCCATGTGCCCCTCGGAATCTCCGCGCGACAAAACGTACTTCACCGGCCACCGCGCCGGGAAGAAGCCCAAGGCGACCGACCCGCTGCGCAAGGCCAAGGACGAGTACGACGTGATCGTCATCGGGTCCGGACTCGGAGGGCTGACCGCCGCCAACATTCTGGGCCGGGCGGGACACTCGGTGTGCGTGCTCGAGCAGCACTACAACATCGGCGGCTTGGCCACGTGGTTCAAAAGGCCGGGCGGGCATATTTTCGATATCTCCCTGCACGGTTTTCCGGTGGGCATGAAGAAGACCTGCCGTAAATATTGGAGCCCGGAGATCGCCAACAAGATCGTGCAGCTGGACGGGGTGCGCTTCAATAATCCCCAATTCCAATTCGATACGACCTTCACGCGCGAGGATTTCACCGACAAGCTGGTCCGCGTGCTCGGTTGTGACCCGGTCAAGGTCGAGGGTTTTTACGAGACCCTAAAGCGCATGAATTACTACGACGATGACGGGCGCACCACCGGCCAGTTGTTTGAAGAGTTCTT
Organism: Glaciecola sp.; assembly: GCA_047611645.1. Taxonomy (GTDB): domain Bacteria; phylum Planctomycetota; class UBA1135; order UBA1135; genus NORP259. Next base: position 20,788 of record JBLFXY010000011.1, on the reverse strand, counting down.
CCCTGGACGCAACGATGTACACCGGCTTCTGATGGAGCCCATCAGCTATGCCAACGGGTCTTCTATGGATGACCCCGCCATCAGCTACGGCATCGTGTTTTCGAATTTCATGTCCAAGGGTGTGTACACCTTCGTGGGTGGCACCGATGGGTTGATCAAAGACATGCGTGCATGCTTGAGCGCCGGCGGTGTGGATCTCTTTGGCCGTACTGCCGTCGATCAGATCGTGGTCGAAAACAAGCAGGTCAAGGGTGTGCGCGTCGGCGAGCGCTTCATCAAGGCGGGTATCGTGATCTCCAACGCGAACCTGCTCTCCACCATGGGCGACCTTGTGGGCTGGGAACACTTCGATGCAGACTTTGCTGCCGAGGCCCAGGGCGTGCGCCTCAACACGTCTTCGTGCCAGGTTTACCTGGGTCTGCGCGCCGGGGAAACCCTGCCGTGGATGAGCGACCTGTTCTTCACCTCGACGCGCCCCACCTTCGACTCCCACGCCTTGTGCGACCTGCATGGGGAGAGCCGCACCTACAGCTTTTATTACCCCAAAGGCCGTCCAGGTAGCGACCGTTTCTCGATCGTGGCGTCGACCAATGCGCGCTTCGAGGATTGGGACGGTCTGACCGCAGAGCAATACGCCGGCAACAAAGAGCGCCTAGAGCAGGACACGCTCGAAGCCCTCTCCAGCTACCTGCCCAACATCCGGAGCCAGGTCGACCACGTGGAATCTGGAACACCGCTTTCGTTTCAGTTTTACACCGACCACCCGAGCGGAACCTCCTTTGGCACCAAGTTCGAAGGCTTGCAGTACTCCATGGCCCTGCCGGAGCAAATCGAAGGCCTGTACCATACCGGCTCCGTAGGAATCATCATGTCCGGCTGGCTCGGAGCCGCCAACTATGGTGCTATCTGTGCCCACAAGGTGGATACGCGCCTCGCATCCCTGCTGCCCTAGCCCCTCCCCAAGTTCTCCATGCGTTTCGAAGATCAACACGTCGTCATCACCGGCGGCACCCGCGGCTTGGGCCGCGCCATGGTGCTCGCTTACCTGAACGAAGGCGCTCGGGTTCATTGCACCTATGCGGGCAACGATGAGGCTGCGGCGCAGCTTCGCGAATTGGTAGGCGACGCGAGCGAGCGCCTCTTCTTGAGCAAGTTCGACGTTTCCGATCATGACGCTTGCCAAGCCTTCTGGCACGACCTCGAAGACGTGCCCGTGGCGGTCTTGATCAACAACGCGGGTTTACGCATTGACAATTTACTGGCGACCATGGATCCGACGGTCTGGCAGAAAGTGATCGACACCAATCTCTCCGGCGGTTTCTTCATGAGCAAGTTCGCTGTGCTCAACATGATGCGCGCGCGCTTCGGTCGCATTGTGTTCGTAACCTCGCCCTCGGGTCGCATGGGTTTCAGCGGCCAGGCCAACTACGCCGCCTCAAAAGCCGGTCAGGTGGGTTTGATGCGCTCCCTAGCCAAAGAGGTCGCGCGAAAAAAAATTACGGTCAACTGCGTGAGTCCCGGTTTCATCGAGACCGATTTAATCGCGGACTTGGAGCCGGAACTCAAAAAGCAATACAAAGCCACCGTGCCCATGCGCCGCTTCGGACAACCCGAAGAAGTCGCCAACGCGGTACTGTTCCTCACGTCCCAGGATGCGTCCTACATAACCGGTTCCGTTTTGGAAGTCACCGGAGGCCTGTAACTTTCCATGTTGACCCTCGACCGACAAGCCATCGAAAAACTGTTGCCCCATCGGGACCCGTTCCTGTTTGTGGATGAGGTCATCGGCAGCGGTACCGACGCAAGCGGAAACGCTTGGCTCGAGACGCGCTGGACCGTGAAGCCCGACATGGACGTTTTCCGCGGACACTACCCCGGCAATCCGATCTTGCCCGGCGTTTTGATTCAAGAGCACACTTTTCAAAGCGGCGCGCTCCTGATCTATACCACCGAAAACCGGGAGGGTCTGTCCGGGGGCATGCCGGTACTGACCAAGGTCGAGGACGCGCGCTTCCGGCGCATGGTTCTCCCGGGCATGCAGCTCACCACACGCGTGGAACTCTACGACTCGCTCTCCAACGCACGCTTCCTGCGGGCCAAAGTGCAAGGGCCCGATGGCCTGGTAGCGCGCCTTTCCTGTGTTCTGGCACTCGCGTAATCATTCCATGGCAACCGCAAACGATTTCCTCGATTTGGCCGGCAAGCACGTGCTGGTCACGGGCCTCTCCAATAAACGCAGTGTGGCGTATTTTATAGCCCAGGGACTAAAGGGTGCGGGCGCTATCCCCATCTTCAGCGTGCGCACCCAGGAGCGCGCCGACTCGCTCCAGAAATTGGTCGGCGACAGCCCTGTTTTCATCTGCGACGTCAGCGACGAAAAACAGATCCAGACCCTGGCGGAAGACCTAAAACCCTTCGCGCCCCTGGCCGGTGTGGTGCACTCCATCGCCTTCGCCAACTACGAGGACGGCTTCAAACCGTTCGTTGAAACCCCGCGCGCAGATTTCCTGGCTGCCATGCAGGTCTCGTGCTTCTCGTTCGTGGAGTTGACCAACGCCCTGCGCCCGCGCCTCGCCGATGACGCCTCCCTGGTGACGATCTCGATCTCCTCCACGACCATGGCGGCGGAAAACTACGGCTACATGGCCCCCATCAAAGCCGCCCTGGATTCCAGCGTGGTGTTCCTGGCCCAGTCCCTGAGCGAGATGAGTTCGGTGCGCGTCAATTCGGTTCGGGCCGGCCTCCTGAAAACGCGTGCCTCCGCGGGCATCCCGGGCTACGCCGACGCCTACCTGTACGGCGAACAAGCCACCATGCGTGGCCGCGGCGTGCAGACCGAAGAAGTGGCGTCCACCGCCCTCTTCCTGCTCTCGCCGCGCTCCTCCGGCATCAACGCCCAGGGCCTGGTGGTCGACGCGGGCATGGGCTCGGGCTACTTCCAGAAGGACCTGGTGCGACGCGCGACCCTGCCGGAATAGCCTTCTAGCGGACGGTCGAACCCGCTGCCGGGAAACAAGGGACGATTCCCGTTCAATGGATGTGCTCCGCTCGAATTTCTGACCTGACGTGTGGCAGGATCGACCTCCAGGCGGAGCAAGCGCGACACCAAACGAGGGGTTTGGTGGTTTGTAAGCCCCTACCCATTGGCGGAGTTTCAATGCGCACGTTTCAAGCAGCCCTGACCGGGATCGCAGCCGCGACCCTGGTTTTCCTTTCTTCTTGCGGACACGGCAGCCCGTTCGGCGGAGACTCAGGAGCCGATTCCGGTTCGGGCCAGCCCGCGGAAATCCTGAATGCTGGCGGATCCGGCACGCCCCTGCGCATCGACCTTCCCGGACGCATGTCGGTTCTGGTTCAAGTGTTGGACGAGCTCGGTGATCCCGTCTCCGGCTTGACCAACGACAACTTTGAGTTATTCGAAGACGGTCAAGTCGTGTCGCGCACCGAAAGCCAACAGCAGCTGCTCCCGCGTCCGCGCGTCTTCCGCTCTTTCTCCCACCTGCTGCTCGACCTTTCCGGCAGCGTGACGCAGACGCCCCAAGGACAGCAATCGGAGATCGATGCGGCCCTGCGCTTCATCGAGCTGGTTACCCAGGCGGAAGAGAACTACCTGGCGATCAGCTTCTTCTTTGGAGGCCAGGACATCGCGCCGGCCTTGCTGGATGACTTGACCCCGCTGGGTTTCTCGAACAACGCCACGCTGCTGACCGAAGCGGTAGAGAACGTGGATCTGATTCAAGTCACCTCGACTTCTACCAATCTCTACGGTGCGATCCTCGATGGTCTGGGCACCCTGGACGATGCGCTCATCAGCAGTCAGTCCGTGGTGGAGTTCCAGTCCCTGACCCTGGTGACCTTCACCGATGGAACCGACCAGGCCGGGCTCTTTGCGTTGCAGGACGTGACGAATTTCTTGGACCTCAGCCCCAACCGCTACAACTTGCAGGCCATCGGTGTGGGCACGGAGATCGACACGCAAACCCTGGCAGGCATTGGGCCCAATGGATGGTTGTTGGCCGACAACTTGGACAGCTTGACCGAGACTTTTGGTCAGGTGGGCAACTACGTTCGCGATCTGGCGAACAGCTTTTATCTAGTGGGCTACATCTCACCCAAGGTCCACAGCACGGTCCAGCGCACACTGCGCGTGCAGGCTTCCCGTGCAGATTCCTCGGCAAGCGCAGAGTATGTCTTCACCCCCGAGTACTTCTCCGGCGGCGCAGGCTTTGTGGAAGCCCGCCAGAGCTCTCCCAGTGAAGGCTTGGCCAGCTGGGTCGACCTTGCTGTAGGCCCCAATGAGACGACCCTACTGTTGGCCACACGCAGCGGGCCCGGCGATGTGAGTCAAGGCATTGCGGTGCGCTCTGTGCGCAGCGACCTAACCGCCGACCTGGGCTTTGGCCAGCAAGGGGAAGTCGTCCTGCATAACATTCACGGCTTCGACTTTCTCACTCCGGTGAAGATTCAACGCGCCCAGGACGATTCCATTTTCGTCCTGCTCGAAACCCGCGATCACGTGGCGGACACGGATCCCCATATGGTTTTGGCCCACTGGGATAGCACCGGGGTTTGGCTCGGATCGGTGCTGATCGATGACGCCGCCTTCCTCGCGGAGCAGGCGCGCGACCTAGCCATTGCACAGGACAACCGAGTATGGGTGCTCTCCCAATGGGGCGTGAATCCCGCAACCCGCACGGTTCTACGCCGCTATGACCCGACCACCCTGGCTCTCGATGGCACCTTCGGCAATGCGGGCATCAAACTCATTACGGCCGACGGCTCGGGCAACTGGGACGACCCGCAGGCCATGTGCGTGGATGGCTCCGGGGGCGTGTACTACACGGGTCGGGGTTACAACCCGGTCACGGCGGACGTGGACCTCATGCTGGTCCATGTGCTTGAAAGCGGCACGATGGATGCGAGCTTCGGCACGGGCGGCATTCTCATGGGTCAAGGGACCTTCGCCGGTGCCGGTCCGGGCATCGGATTCGATGTGGAGCTTGGATCCGATGGCAACCTCGTGGTGGCCGGTCAGGTAACCCCCCTAGGTTCCAGCGTTCCTCGCGCTGCTTTTTGGAGGGTGCTCGGCGATGGAACTCCGGACACCAGCTTCTTCGGCAACGCCACCAACCCAAACTTCCAAACCGGGTTGGTCGCCTTGGGCAGCAGCCTGACCTCCAATCCTTTCACGCTCTTCGGTGTCACTTCGAAGGCCACGCAGCTGCGCATCATGGCCGACGGCAGCTTGTTCGCCGCAGGCACACGCCTGAACGCGCGCGGAGATCAGGACCTGTGCTTCTGGCGCTTGGCCGGCAACGGATTGTTCTTACCCTCCTACAATTTCACCGGCTTCATGATCGAGGATGGTTCCGTCGGCTTGGGAAGCTCCGAAGTCCTGAGCAACATGCGCCTCTTTCCCGATGGCTCCATGTTGGCTGCGGGCACCGGCAGCGACGGCCTGCTCACCGCCCCCATGTTGTGGTTGGATACGGATCCTGTGCGTTCCACACCCGGGAACTGACGACGTCCATAAGTTCGGGGACCCAATCCTCGGAGAGCGGGTTACGATGACCGCATGGACGTCCTGGTTTTCATGGAGCGCTTTGAAGCCCCACAAGACCTCGCGACCCGGGAATTGGCTGCGGCCAAGAGTCGGGCGGCAGGAGCTCTGTTGAAGCGCGCCATGCTGCATTTGGATTTACAGCCCTGGGTGCCCGAGAAGGATTCGCGTGGCAAACCCATGGCGCGTGACGGCTGGCATGTCTCCAAGTCCCACTGCGAGGACCATCTCGCGGTCGCGATCGGGCGCGCCCCGCTCGGGGTGGATGTGGAACCGATCCGCTTGGCCCGTGTCGCAGGATGGGATCGCGTGATCAACGACGCGGAGCGTGATTTCATTGGAGAGGTGGACGCCCTGTCCTTCACCCGCCTGTGGACGGCCAAGGAAGCCGCTCTAAAAGTCTCCGGACAAGGCATTGCAGAGCTATCTTTGTGCAGGGTCATGGCTCCGATCGAGCCAGATTGTCTCCAGCTGCGACACAAGGACCAGCCCCGTCGTATACACCAGCACATTACGACCGAACACGTCATCTCGGTCTGCAGTCCGGGCTTCGACCGGATAACCTGGATAGGGTAGCCCTACCCCGGGCAGCCACCTGCCTTTTCCATGCTAGCTCACCTGCGCCGTTTTTTTTGCGCAACCGATTCTCCCCGATTCGCTGTGGGGGTCCCCTGTCCGGACCATGTCTCTCTTCCGCTTCCTGCTAGTCATCCCATTCCTTGGCGTCGCATGCCAAGCGCCTGGGCCGAAAGAATTAGAAGCTCGTATCGGACCCGAGTGGTCGAGTACGACGGGTCAATTCTATGGCTCTGCGCTGGTTGGGCCTAGCGCAGCTCCTTCGTTCGCCACCGCTGCCTCACAGGCTTGGACCTTGGAGCTAGAGGTCATCCCGATCCAAGGTGCCCCGCCCCTCGGCACTCACTCCATGGTGGCACGCACCGCATGGGCCATGGATCCCAGTCGCAGCCAGCCGCTGCTCCCGGCCGCCATGGCTGCCGAAGCCTGCCGCTGGTTCGCAGGACCGGATGCGGCCCAGTGGCGAGCTTCCCTAGCGTCCAAAGTCTCGGGGATGACGATCCCGGAGCCCATCCAGATAGCCCTATCGACAGGACAAACTTTTGCTTGGAGAGGTCAACCCGCACACGATGCTCCGGTCTCCCTGACCGCGTTCGTTTCCAGGCCCAAGGGCAGCGCACATGGCTGCACGATCACCCTTGCATTTGCCCAAGCCGGCGGTGCCGAGGAGACCGAGGAGATTGTCGAATTCGATACTCCGTGGCGCCCGGAGCAAGGACCGTTCACGATCGTTTGGACTCCGGAGACTCCGGCGTTTGCCACAGGGGATACGACCTTGGCCTTGCACTTCAAAGACTGGAAGCCAGCAGCGGATGACATCAAACATGCGGACGCGTTCGAACGTGGTGAATGGGAATGGCCCGCGCACGAGCGTCACAACCCGGAAATCGAGACCTCGGGGTTCCCATCCGATGCATCCACGCGGTCCCCCACTGAGCCTGCAGGAATCCGTTCAGAAGCACTCACACGCGCCTCGCAATTGGGCGCCGTTTGCAGCCAGGACTGGCTATGGGTCTGTGGCTTGGAAAGCTCGCGCCGCTGGCTAGAAGCCGCGCAAGCCTTCCAGCCGGCAACCGAGGAACCGCAATCGAAGCTGGCCCAAAGAGTCCACCGACTGGATAGTCTGTGCTTGAGCGAAGCCCTCGACCTGGTGCTAAGCGGCACAGATTCGGATTCAGCCTTCGCGTTTCTGGTTCGTCAAACCGGGCAGTTCGCACAGTTTCCGGAAGAGTTGCAGGAGCGCATTCAGCTCAGCCAAAGCCCATTGGAGTTCCTGGCGCGCCTGACCGAGGGCAACCGCGCTTTCCTGGAACACGCCTCCCCCTCGGTGCGCTTGCGCGCCTTCGACTGGCTCCATGCGCGCTCCCTGGCTCCCCCCGGGTTTGACCCTTTGGAGCGCAGCAGTCAAAGGCGGCGCGCCTTGGAGCGCTGGCAAGCTATGCGGATCCCGCCCACAGGAACACCTGAGTTGAGTCAGCAAGGCACGCCCCATTGAACGACATCATCGACTTCGACGTTCTGCTAGGCAAGGAACGGCAACCGCGCAAACCACGTAGCGAGCGCTCTTGGCTCAAGCGTCTTGCGGCCTTGTCGCTGGTATTGGTGGTGGTATTGGCGCTGGGAGCTCGCATTGGCCTTGCCTGGTGGTTGCCCCAAAGCATCGTGCGCTGGGGCGAGGATGTGGGCCTTCGCCTGGAATTCGAAGACATAGACTTCTCGTTGCTCACGGGCAAGATCGAGTTCCAAGGCTTGCGCGTTCATACCGGTGCTAAAACCACTTTGGAATCCGCCCCTCCGATGCTGACCGCGACCAGGGCCACATGCCAGGTGGACTTACTGGCCCTAGCGCGGGGCGAACTCCACTTTCAGAGCGCCCAGCTTTTGCAAGCTCAGGCCCATCTGCACCGGGACACGCAGGGCCTCTGGGAAATATCCAAGCTGCAAGAGGATTGGATGCAAAACTCCCACTCCAGCTGGATGCGAGAGGGCACATTGGCTTCCGTGTCGATTCCGGACCTGCACGTGTTTGTGCATGATCCGGGTCATCCGGTTTTGGATGGCATATTGAGCCTCCAAGCCACCAATCCGCGCATGCCACGGGCTGCGGGTCATTGGGAGCTGCAAACCCAGGCAAACCCCTGGCTCGGAGCCACAAGTTCGAATTGGGAGTATCAGACCACGCCGGAAGGGTGGAGTTCCGCCGGCCAATTGCAAGTGAGTGATTTACACATCGCGCAGCTGGCCACTTGGCTGAAGCCGCTGGGCGTCACCCCCGCTGCACAGTCCCACGACATCGCCATGACCTGGTCCTACCATGGAGCGGGGTCCACAACTGGCCTGAACGACAACCGGCTCCATGTGGAAAACATCACGTTGGATGCCGACGGCGTCAAGGCTCTGCGGGTCGATGGACTGACCCTCGAACAGAACCAGTTTGCATCAGGGCGACTGCACGCAAACCTGGCCAAAGCCCAGGGGCTCGAGTTGCACGCCCAGCGCGCTGCGGATGGCAGCGTGCTGGTGGCCGGGCTCACGATCGATCCAAGTCCGTCCAACCCAGAAGGCCTCGCTATTTTATTGCAACGCGTGGAGTTCCCCGATGCCGTCGTTCACTGGCGTGATGATTCCACCTCCCCCAGCGCGGAAATCACCGCGACCCTTCGTGGCGACTTGCAGCCCCTGGCTTGGAATTCCAAGGAGGGTTTCGAGCCAAGCCAGCTCAACCTGGAAGTGTCCGGTGCCGAATTGTGCGAGGCTCTCATCGTCACGGGCGCAGTGCACGCCAATCTACCGGGTTCCTGCGACGTTCTGATCAAGGGGGATGGATTGGATCTGCGTGCGATCTCCCCCTACTTGGCTGATTTGGGATTGGAAAGCCAATTACAAACGGCGCGCATGGACGCACGCCTTGAGGCGAGTTGGGAAGTGGTCGCGGGCCAGCTTTCGACAGCCGTTTCGCTGCGCGACTTCTATTGGAAGGCTGCCGCCGAAGTGGCGCGCATCAACGAGCTGCAAGTGCGCTACGAAAACCAAGCGCAAGGCTATGGGGTCATTTCCGACTGGATGGCGCGCGGCTGTAAACTGGTGCTGAAACGAGATAGCGATGCGCGCCTGTCCGCCCTGGGATTTACGCGCCAATCCTCTCCCGCGACCGATCGGACCTTCGGTTTGGCTGATGGCCAATTGCACGACGTCACGCTCACTCTCCAAGATCAATTCCGACGTGCAACGACCCTCGAGCAATCGGCGACCTTGATTCGCGCGCACTTGCACAATTGGAATATGGCCGGCAGTGATGCAAATAGTGACTGGGATATGGAGCTGGAGCTTCCGGGGATCGCAAAGAGCCTGACCACCAGCGGTGAGTTCGGTCCGGTTCAAAATTCGGAGGATGAATTTTGGACTGCCGAATTTGCCTTTACTGATCTGCAAAACGGACCCCTGGCAGATTGGCTGGCGCACAACGGCCTGCAATCGGACCTGCAAGCAACGCAGCTAGCCTTCAAGGCGAGCTCCCAAGGCCGTGCAGATTCTGAAAATTGGCTCGGGAACGTGGCGCTCGAGGACGTGCAATTGCGGCGGGGCGAGGCGAGCTGGTTGAACTTACAAAGGCTAAGTCTGGAGGGCTTACAGCTCACGCTCGATGCACCGTTCGACTCCTTGCAAGTCGATGCCGTGCGCATCGACGCTCCAGAGTTCAGCTTGACTCACCAGGCCAACGGGGATTGGCTGGCCGCTGGATTGTCGTGGTCTGTGGGCCAGTCTCCGAAAGCAGCTCTCTTGTCGACAGACTTTTTGCCCCGGGGCGTGATGGCTGAATGGATTGCCCTGGTCGGGACGGCAAAGGGCCCCGACATCTCGATCGTCGACGCCCAAATAACCCTGCGTGATGAGCTCATCCAACCGGCCGTAGAAACACGGTTCAAAGTGCAGGTCCAAGGCAGCGATCGAAGCACGGCGGACGGGAACTCCCAGCAGCCCCTCCCCGCGGAACGAGCATGGTCCTTGCTCCTGCAACCGGATTCCGCTGCCGGGTCACTGTTTCTATCGGGTAGCCACTTCACTGTGCAGCCGGCGACCTATTGGCAGGCTGAACTCGCAGCCACTGGATCGAGCCTACAGGCATTCTCGGCTTACTTGCCCGCAGCCTGGGAGGCGCAGCTGCGGGACGCTGAATTGGCCGCAAGCTGGCAAGGCGAGTGGCGACCCCATGCCCAGGGTGGATTCCAATGGTCCATGCAAAGCGACCATTTTTCCCTGACCGAAGCGCAGCGCAGCAAGCCCCTGTTGGCGTACGAGCAACTGAGCGTCGAAGCCGCCCGCATCGATTTTGATGCCGGCGTCTACAACGTGGGCCCTATTGCCTGCAGCGGGTTGGAGTTGGAGCTGCAACGCACGAGTGAATTCGATTGGCAAGCCGTTGGCTTGACGCTGAAGGACTCGGGCCTCCGAACGCTGATCGATAGCTTGGGTCAGGCACTGAGTGCGGCCGAACCGGCCCGTAACCAGGATTACGGCAGCCTAATGGTCGGCCCCATCGAACTCGAGGTACGTCGGCTCGGGATCCTGGACGAATCGGTTGCTGAATCCAGATCCGCCCAGGCCCAGGGCCGGTTGAGCATGCCGGGGCCCTTTACTTGGGGCTACGATCCCGAGGATTCGCTGGCCCCCTTAGCCATCAACTTGCAGGGTGCCGTCGATGGCATGCTGAAGGATGCGCGCTTGGAATTGATTGCTAGTCCCTTCGCGCTCACGCCTTCCATCGAAATTGACTTTTCCGCGGATGGACTCCAGGGGCGGCGCCTATCCGCATGGTTGCCCGAATCGCTGGGTGCCGAAGATTGCGCCGACCTGCAAGGCGGCCGAATCAGCGGGCACCTGGGTTTGGATCTACAGTTGTCCGATGCGCAACGCCCTTGGGCGACCGCATTCAACGAGGGTTTGGGCGCGTACCTGACCGTGGAGAATTTCAAACTCCTAAGGAACCCGATCTCTCCGCCATTGATCGCTTTTGACCTGCTTCAGGTCCGTGCTCCAGAGTTCCATTGGCCACAGGTCCGAGTCGAACGGGTCGATGTGCTGGGGGCCCGCGGGCAGGCGTGGAAGGATGCCCACGGCTTGCATCTTGCAGGTTTCCTGTGGAAGGAGGCTCCTTCTGCACCCTGGTTCGACCGCTCTGATTTGGCTATCGAGGAGTGCCTGATACAGAATATTCAATGGGACTACGAAGATCGCACGCTACAGCCCAGCTTCCAGTTCCCGGTACGCGATGGACGCGTCCAAGTGAATGAGTTCGCAACCCAATTCCGCGAGGGTGCACCCCCGATACGGCTGAACGCAACCCTGCACGGAGGAGAGGTGCCTTTGCCGTTTCGCGAACCGGACACGCTGGAAGCTTTGCGGTTATTGGAAGCCGAAGGTCCCGCGCAGGCCCATGGGAATCGTGGTCTGGAAGCTCGTCGTGCATTCGAGCGCATCGACATCACGGGCCGCCTAAGCGGATTCGGTCCATCCGAAGCGAGTCTACAAGTGGATGCCTCCGCCTTTGAATTGGCCACGCTAGCGGGCTTAGCGCGAGAGGCCGGTTTGACCCTAGAAAGCGGATTGCTCGATCAGGCAAACACTCTGCGACTGCAGCCGGAAAAGGGTCTGGCTTGGACTTCGACGAGCCGTGTGGATCTTTTATCCCTCCAGGAGTCCCACCCCGGTGCATTCACCCGCAAGCGCAATTGGCCCTGCGACATGCCCATTTTCCTTCAAGGTCTGTGGGATGAGGAAGGCGGGCAGCGGGTGACCTTGCAGCTGAACTTGCCCTCCGGATTGCAAAGCACACACGAATTGCGCCAGGCCGTGGAGACCTCATTCCGAACGGTCGCACAGGAAAGTCACGCCAAGGTTCAACAACGCGGTCTGCCCCTTGCGCCCCAACGGGAGGGGCAAGATACCTCCGCGCTTCAAATCAAATTCGCCCCCGCTTCGGCGGCTTTAACATCAAGCGCGCGCGCCGACCTAGCGCGCTGGATCGAACGCCAACCGCCCAATTCCCCCTTCCCGGTGCAATTGGCCCACACCTTTGGCTCCGAGGATCTTTCCAGGGCTAGCTTCCTGGGCACCCCGCCCACCGAAGCGCTGCAAGGCCTCCTGCGCAAACTTCGCCAGCGCAAAAAACACATCGCCGCCGATCAGCAGCAGGCAATCCTTAACGCGCGCCAAGCACTGGGTTCGGAAACCGATTCGCGCCAACAACAAACCCGTGGCATGCTCCTGTTCCTAGACAAGCAACAAGTGGCGAACGAAAAAGCGCTCGACCACGTGCTACACCTTTTGGCCCCGGGCTCCGAACGCAGCAAAAACCGGCGCACACGCAGCGCCGCTCTATCCTTGGCTCAACTGCGCCAAGAAGCCGTGATCCAATACCTGAATACCCACGGCTGGCCCGCCTCCGCCCCCCCTATCCAGTCGCTCCCCCCTCAGTTCACCCACCGCAACCCGGGTTCGGGGGGGCGAATCCTTCTGCACCTAATAATCCAATAGATGCTCGAGATGGAATGGAACCGCTGAAAATGAACTAGCGTCTATTATTGGGCGGAAGCTCCACCCTAACTTGCGGCGAGGCGGACATGGGTACGTTTGAACGGCAACCCTAGCACTGCACGATCTCCTGGAGAGGGGGGACGAACCGAGGCCCCCTCTCCCCAATATTCTTGTGACGAACACAACCCTACGATATGCAACTCCTCAAACTTAAGCTGGCTCTACTCTTGCCTGCCTAGCTTCATGGACACTCGCCTTGTCATTGGCGCAGAGTGGACAGCCAAGACTAGCGGACCAGGTATTTGCCGATCCGCTTGGAACGTTTCAACAAGGATTTGGATACAACGTCAGCGCCGATGGGGAATGGTTGGCAGTTGCTTATAGGCTTGACAATTCAAGGAACATCCATGAAGGCTCCGTCTACATCTATAGGCGTACTGAAACGGGCTTCGTGCTATTTCAAATTCTCAGAGCCGATTCCATCCAATCTCTCTTGCTCGGAACTATTGACCTTGAGCTCAAAGGAGACCTCTGTATCGTTTCTTCAACGTCCGATCCTGTCCCCAATCAAATAGTCACCGGGGCGGTGTATGTATTTCGGTTTGATGGAGCTGCCTGGAGATGGGAAGCTCGCCTTGAGCCGAACGACGCTCAACTTCCCCTTGGAAACGCTTTTGGAATTAGTCTTGGAATCGCAGACTCCAACTCAATTTTGGTCGGCGCATTCAGCGACTCGGTTCCAACTCCCCTACCTGGAGTTCCATCCAGCCGTCCCAGATTCACTCAACGAGGGGCTATCTATGCATTCACCAAGGGCCCGTCGGGGTGGACCCAAACCCAAAAGATCAAGACCCACCACCCAATGGCTAGTGAAGGTTTCGACGCTGAATGGACTAGGTGCGGGCTTGAAATCGCCATTAGCGGGGACACTGCGATTATTGGCAACCGGCAGCGCATGCCGTTGCTGCTGTTTGTCGGGGGTCTGTTCCACGCGAACACACTCCGTCGTGACTCTCAGGGAATCTGGCATGAGTCTGGCCAGATCATTCATCTTGGCGGGCATTACCGCGAGGAGTTTGGGTACTCCGTTGCCATCGAAGGTGACCTGATGGCTATCGGCGCGCCCGTGGAGGCTCAAAATGTATCATGGGTCCGACCTGGCTATGTGTATGTCTACCGGCGAGTAGCGGGGCGGTGGACTCTTGAAACGACACTAATCGCCAGTGACGCCACGGTGACCGTTAGCCCGGGAGACGTGACTTCCGACCGCTTTGGAGAATCTGTCAGTATCGATTGAGGCCGTATATGGGTCGGCGCAAAGCGCGCCCGTCCCGATGACGGCCCTCACAAACTAGGGGCGGCCTACCTGTTCGAAGAGATCAAGGGGACTTGGCAGGAAACTAGGCGGTTCTGGACTGCCGACAACACTCAAAATCCCTCACTGGCCCAATTCTTAGGCAAGGACGTATCCCTTATTGGCGACACCGTGATTGTTTCCGATGAATAGGGGATCACGAACAATCAGTTCGGAGCCGGATCCGTGCACATCTACTACATCCCCTTTGGTGAAGAAACCTGTACAGGAATCGCCAACTCCACGGGGCAACCCGCCTGGGTGGAAGCTACCGGTTCCAGGGAAGTCAGCTAGGGTCACGTGAATCTGCGCATCGGTTCCCTCCCCCAGGGATTTGCCGGCTACCTGCTCGCTGGGACCCGATTAGGCTCGATCAGCAACATCCCTGGAAGCATGGGCACGCTCTGCTTAGGTGGCAACTTCGCAAAATTCAAAAACCAAGCCGCGCCTCCCAACGCTGCGGGCCAAGTGGAAGTCCCGATCGACATGACTCAGATCCCGACCTATCCCCTCCTCCATGATTCAAGCGGGCCAAACATGGCACTTCCAGTACTGGTACCGCGACATCCTCGGCTTGCAAACCTCAAACTTTTCAACCGCCGTGCAGGTCTTGTTTGAATAAGGCTCCAAAGTGATGTGGGTTGCTCAGCCCCCCAAAGAAGCTTCACATGGAGTCAATGCGGGATCACAGTCCACTCTGTCATGTCCGTCCCCGTGGAGGCATCACCTACCCCAATACGAGGGATGTCTGCGACTCGGGCGTGAGGATTAGAAAGGGCCCGGTCCCCTGGCACCGTGCAGGTCGAAGAGTACTGCCATCGAGGTGATGGCGATGTAGGCGAGGCCGCACAGGCCGGGGGTGGGATGAAGTTCAAGCATGTCGTACGGGTCTTGGCGTATATGGCCTATAGACCCGGTGCATATTCATGTCGGCTTGCACACGTAACCAACTCGTACGACTCACGGCTTGCCCAATGGGGCAAGGGAAGTGGTTATCCTGTCTGTCAGGCTACAAATGGGTCAGGGGCTTGCTATCCTTCTGAGCCCAAGCTGGCCGACAGTTCCGTGGGGTGCGGACCTCGTACCCGGGATCTGTTCCACGTTTCGAAAATCAGCGCAGCAGCTCCCCGGCGAACCACCCCCGATCCACCATCGTGCCCCACCCCCAAGCCTCCGCTTTGATTTCCCCCCACACGACGAGAGTGCAAGCCATACTCAAGGGCGTCGGCGACCTGTACCCCTACGAGCCGAACTTCCTTGAGGTGTTTGGCGCACAGATGGCGTACTTGGATGAGGGGCCGAAGGACGCACCGGTTTTGCTCTGCTTGCATGGCAACCCCACTTGGTCCTTTTTCTATCGCAGCTTGGTGGAGGCCCACAAACATCACATGCGGGTTGTCGTTCCCGACCATGTGGGGATGGGCCTTTCCGAACAGCCGCAGGATTATCCCTACGATCTTGAGCATCGCATCGCGGCCATCGAACAGCTGGTAGAAAAGCTAGACCTCAAGCGCATCACTCTGGTGGTGCACGATTGGGGCGGAGCCATCGGCATGGGTTTGGCCGGCCGTCATCCCGAGCGTTTCGAACGATTCGTCATTTCAAACACCGCCGCGTTCCCGGGCGGGCAAGCTCACTCCCTGATCCGCGTGGCGCGCTTGCCTGGCCTGAATGGTTTGTTGATGGGCAAGTTGGGACTCTTCGAAAAGATCACGGTCAAGCACGCCACCGAACGGGATCTAGCTCCGGCCATCCAGAAAGCCTACTTGGCGCCCTTTGGCAACCTGCGCGAACGCATAGCCGTGCGCTCTTTCGTGCGCGACATCCCCCTGCGACGCTCCCACAAAAGCTACGCCACACTCGAACAGGTGGACGCCAACCTGGCGCACTTGAAGCACATTCCGACCCTGCTTCTGTGGGGCGAAAAGGACTGGGTGTTCACGCCCGAGTTCCGTAAGCGCTTTGAAGAACGCTTCCCCCAGGCCGAAACGGTGGCCTTCGAAGATGTGGGACACCTCCTGTGGGAGGATGAACCCGAGCGCTGCTTGGCGGCGGTGCAAGAGTTCCTAGATCGCCACCCCCTCTCCTAGCCCTTTTAGCCCCACCGGCCATGTCCCAGCCCAGCCTTAGCGAGCAACCCATGCCCACGAGCCCCATGCTCAACATGTCGGACGCCTTGCAAAAGGGGGCCGCCGAATTTCCCTCGCGCGACGCTGTGGTTTTCCTGAAAGGCCAGGTGTGGCAGCACACGACCTATGCCGAGTTGGAAGAGCGCGTGCGCAACCTGAGCGCTGGCCTGCGCGCCGAAGGGGTTCGGGCAGGTCAACGCTGCGCGGTCTTTGTCCGACCCACCGCGGATCTGCTGGTCGTCGTCTACGCCCTCTTTCGCCTGGGCGCCGTGCCCGTGGTCGCCGATCCGGGCATGGGTCGCAAACGCCTCTTGGCGGCCCTGAACGACATTGAGCCCGAGGTCTTCATCGGGGTGCCCAAGGCCCACGCCGCGCGCAAGATCTTCCCACTAGCCTTCCGGCACGTGAAGCTGGCGGTGACCGTGGGCCCGCGCCTCTTTTGGGGGGGCAAGACCTTGGCCCAGGTCGAGCGCAAAGGCGCGCGAGAAAGCGAAACC
The DNA here is from genome assembly GCA_047611645.1 of Glaciecola sp. Classification (GTDB taxonomy): domain Bacteria; phylum Planctomycetota; class UBA1135; order UBA1135; genus NORP259. Next base: position 4,138 of record JBLFXY010000011.1, on the reverse strand, counting down.
GTGTGCAGTGCCACCCTGGCCACCGATACGGCTGCGATCCTGTTCACATCCGGCAGCACCGGAGCCCCCAAGGGCGTGGTCTACAGCCACGGCATGTTTCAAGCCCAGGTCGATGCGCTCAACGAGCTGTATGCCTTCGAACCCGGCGAAATCAACCTGGCGGGCCTGCCGCTCTTTGCATTGTTCGATGTGGCCTTCGGCATGACCAGCGTCTTCCCGCCGCTCGACCCCAGCCACCCGGGGGACTGCGACCCCGAGCAAATTTTCAAGACCATCGAAGAACTCGGCATCACCACCGCTTTTGGCTCCCCCGCCATTTGGCGCCGGGTCGTTCCGTGGTGTGTCGACCAGGGCTACAAACTAGCCGGTCTGCGCCGCGTCCTGGTGGCGGGAGCCCCCGTGCCCATCGACCTCATCGGGGAATTTCACAAGGTCCTGAACATGCAAGCCGACGTGTTCACCCCCTATGGCGCCACCGAAGCCCTGCCCCTGAGTTCCATCGGCGGTCGGGACGTGGTGCCCGGATTGGTAGAGCGAGTCAACTCCGGCGAAGGCACTTGCGTGGGGCTCCCTATTCCCATGCAGCGCGTCGTTCTGATCCCGGTCACCGACGATCCCATCGCTTCCTGGTCGGCTGACCTGATACTCGAGCCCGGCCAATTAGGCGAGGTTTGCGTACAAGGACCCAGCGTCACCGCCGAGTACTACAACAACCCCGAGGCCACGCGGCGCGCCAAAATCGCGGACCCCGACGGAGGCTTCTGGCACCGCATGGGCGACGCGGGACGCTTCGATGAAGAGGGACGACTCTGGTTTCACGGGCGTCTGGCCCAACGGCTGGAGACCCCCTCGGGAACCCGCTTCCCTGTCCCTGTCGAAAACGTTTTCAACACCCACGAATACGTGTACCGCACGGCCTTGGTGGGCGTGGGCGCACCCGGAGAGGAGCAACCCGTCTTGGTGGTCGAGCCGTTGCCCGGCAAAATGCCCAAGTCCAAGGTCATGCGCGATGGTTTCGCCATGCAACTCAAGACGATCGGCAAGCGCCATGGCATCACCGCGGACATCGATTCCTTCCTGTTCCACGAGTCCTTCCCCGTCGACGTGCGCCACAACGCCAAGATCCACCGGAACGAACTCAAACTCTGGGCCACCGAGCAATTAGCCTAAGCCATGCGCGTCCTTGTCACGGGTGGAGGAGGCTTTTTGGGCGGCGCGATCGTGAACGAGTTGCTCGCTCGCGGCCACGAGGTCCGTTCCGTTTCGCGCAGCCATTATGCGTCGCTGGAAGAGCGCGGCGTGCCGAGCCTGCAAGCGGACTTGGCCGAAGGCGGTCCGGCATTGCTCGCCGCACTCAAGAACGTGGACTGCGTCATTCACTGCGCAGCCAAGGCCGGGGTCGCCGGTTCGCGGGCGAGTTACATGCGCGCCAACTTCGAGGGCACGAAGAATCTGCTGACCGCCGCCCAAACCCAGGGCGTCTCGCGCTTTGTGCACACCTCCAGCCCCAGCGTCTGCTTCGACGGCACGGACCATGTCGATGCGGGCCCTGACCTGCCCCACGCCACGCGCTTCCTGGCCCCCTACCCGGAGAGCAAGTCCCTGGCGGAGAAAGCCGTGCTCGCCGCCCACAACGGTCAAGACTTCAATACCTGCGCCCTGCGCCCACACCTAATTTTCGGTCCTGGGGACCCCCACTTGCTGCCGAAGCTGCTGAACCGCGCCCGTGCGGGGCGCCTGATGCAGGTGGGCGATGGCACCAATCGCGTCTCAATGACCTTCGTGGAAAACGGCGCGCTGGCCCACGTTTTAGCCGCGGAAAAACTAGCGCCGGATGCCGCCATCGCCGGCCGCGCTTACTTCCTGGGCCAGAAGGAGTCGGTCAATCTCTGGGCTTGGGTGGGCGAATTGCTCGCGGCCCTGGACCTGCCCCCGGTGAAGCGCAAAGTGTCCCTACGCTTCGCCTACAACATGGGAGCGCTGCTCGAGAGAGTCCACCGTGTCTTGGGACGCCAGGGCGATCCCGCCATGTCGCGCTTCATCGCCCAGCAGCTGGCCACTTCCCACAGTTACGATATGTCCTTCCTGGAATCCGACCTCGGCTACGAGCAGCGCGTGGATTTCGCAGAGGCCACCCGCCGGACCGTACAGGCCCTACGCCAAACGGGCTGGTAATCCTGCCCCGCAGGTTTGAGGACCGCCGACTAGCGTCCGGTTAGGGTCTCGAAGAGTGCTTGGGCTGAAAAACCGGCGCGGTGTTCCGCAAAGCGGGCCCATTCCCATACGCCCATTGGGCGTCCGCGGTACAGCTCCAAGAATTCCGTGCGGACACTCTCAAAGGCAGCGGCGCCCAGCTCCTGCTCCATGGCGAGCAAACCACGCGACATACGGTTCGGCTCCGCGCCTTCGACCTCAAGCCCTTCACTCGCTTGAGCGTGCCTCACCAAGCCTTGCACCAGCACTCTTCCCGCTTCGGAATCGGGCAACAACCCGCGCACCAAGTTTTGTTCGATCACCAGCCGTCGACTGGTTTCACGCGGTCCCGCAATCGGCTCCACCGGACCCAATGGGATCGCCACCCAGCCGCCTTGCCAACCAGCGATTTCCAGGTCCTGCGGTAAAAACGCCACCCGACAAGCGGCGCCTGGCTGCGCGTCGGTCGCCCGTGCCTGCGTCCACGCCTGGGCCCAGATCTGGCCCGCCTCGCGGCCAGATTCCACGCACCACCCCTGATCCGCGCCCGACAGCGCCAGCGACCCCATGGGACCCACCAGGAAGTTCACACCGCTCGGTTGCGTGGCATCGGCGATGCGAAAATGGGCCGGCGCCGGTCCGATTCCAGTTTCGGTGACGGGCAGGCGCTGGCCGGGTCCGACCACGGACAGCTCCCCATCCGCGTACACGGTCACGTCCAGCGTAGGGAAGTGCCCACGGCCCTGGACGTGCGGGAAAAAGCCTCCGCCCACCAGACGCACCCAATCGCCAGTCGCGGAGCTCTCAAAGCGCAACCCGGGTCCGGGCGTGCCGTCAAAGCGAACCTCGAGCACCTCCTCCTCGCCCCGCGCCAGCGCGGAGCTCAGCTTGAATTCCCGGAGCGGGCCCCGACTCGCCAGCAGCTCAAGCTCCCGGCCCGCCGAGTCCTTGACCGCCCCGGCCAGGCGTAGGGACCCCAGGTCCAGGGTGATGCTGTGGGTGGCCGGCTCCAAAGAGAGCACATGCAGGCGCGCGGTCCCCTTGAGGTGTTCGTGGGCCTGGTCGAGCACCAAATGCAATTCCATATGCTGCCATTGGCAGGCCCGATCGCGCTGCACTTGGCCCCCAGCCTGGGGTAAGGGAGAGGAGACGCAGGCGGTCAGCCCAAAGGCTGCCAGGGCAAGTAACAGGATGAGTTGACGCATGCCAACCATTCTGGGCCTCTCGAGCCTTCCGCTGCCAGGGTCTGGCCAGAAAACGAGCCCCGGTTGGCCAATCTGGGTACGCATGACCCCGGGCGTTCCAAGTTCCAGTCCCGGGTTGCGAGCCGGGGACTCAAAGGAAACCGCGCGCCCCCTCTTCTTCCCCGGCCTGCGGGGCGTTATTTTTGGGCAGCTCCAAGTATCGACCCACCTCCAGAAGCCCGGTCGCCTACAGCCCAAAACCCCCATGACTGCCCACCTGCGCCAGGAAGCGATCCGTAGCATTTCCGCCTCGGACTCCCGCACCCAATCCGACCGGACCTCCGCCCTCACCTCCTCGGACCGTCTGCCCGACACGTTCGGACTCTACGTATTCGACGATGCGGTGCAGCGTGATCGCTTGCCGACCGACGTGTACATCGCCCTACGCCGAGTGGTGGAGAGCGGTGCGCGACTGGAAGAAAACATCGCCGGCGAAGTGGCCCGAGCCATGAAGGATTGGGCCATCGGACATGGGGCCACCCACTATACCCACTGGTTCCAACCTATGACGGGTTCGACCGCGGAGAAGCACGACTCCTTCCTGGAACCTACCGGCAACGGCCAGGCCATCTTAAAGTTCTCCGGCAGCCAGCTGGTGCAGGGCGAACCCGATGCTTCGTCGTTCCCTTCGGGCGGTCTGCGAGCCACCTTCGAAGCCCGCGGCTACACCGCATGGGATGCCACCTCGCCCGCATTTGTTC
>JBLFXY010000010.1:0-30017 GCA_047611645.1 Glaciecola sp. | reverse complement strand
CCTAAGCAGCCATTCCGAGCAGCCTGCGAGCCTTTTCCAATTGGGCACGGGTGCCAATTGTGAGTGGGTATCGTTGAATGCTCGGAATGGCTGCTTAGGGCCCCTGAAAAGTGCGAAACACTACCCTAGGACACACATGGGCGTTGGCGAGCAGCTAGCTCAAAACACTGAGGCTCCGTTGCCTGTCGTCACAAGCAGCTATGCCAGGCCTTGCAGTGATCGCTGAAGGCCTGGTTGGCGCATGTATGAGTCGGACGCTCCACGCAACTCATACGCTTGGTTGCGCAACGGCAAGAGTATGCCCCACGCAGGTGAAAGGGACACGTCGCTCTACTCCAGCAGGATGGCTCGATGCACGAGGCCGAAGGTTGCTTGGGTCCAACCGCGGTATTGGGGGCGGAAGCCGAAGATGTGGACACGGCCCTTTCCGTGGGGGGCCACCACCCACGCGGCGTGGCCTTCGATCACTTCGGGCGATTGGATCCAACCCGACATCAGCAATCGTGACGGCGCGTAGCGCAGCAAGAACTGCTGGGTGAGAGGTTCGGCGTCGCTGAAGTCGGCCAGCGCTTCGCCGTTTTCATCCTCGTCCGCTTTCAGTTCCGTTGAGGTCGGTGCTGTCCGACTACTCCCCTTCATCTCCTCAGCCGTCATCTCGCGGAATGCACTGGAGCGTGAGAAGAACACGGGCAAAGAAGCGGGTAAACCCGCGGTGTAAGAATTCGCCTGCGGGATAGTGCGCAAGACGCTTCCGGGGCACGAAAAATCCTTCGCTTCCCCTCCGCTCGTCACATCGACTAGCGGCAGTTCAAAGAGATCTAAGGCCCAAGAGCTCGAAGATCCCAGAGTGATCAAAGTTCCCCCACCGCGCACGAATTCCTCGATCGCAACCGCACCTTCCGCATCGAGACCGCCTGCGTATTCCGCGGGAATGGAACCGGGCGCGCGGCCACTGTCGAGTTGCCTACCGGAGATACTCGGAATCACCAAAACGTCCAGGAACTTATCCAACTGCCCCGCCCGCAACATTTCATTGCGCACAGTGACGTAGGGCACCTCCTGGGTGTCGAAGACATAGCGCATCCAACCCTCGTCCTTCGATCCGCTCCATGGGGAGTAGAGGCCCACGCGGCGGGCAGTGTCGATGATGACCTTGCCCGAGAAAGCGTCGCTCTCGGGGTCCATCACCAGGCCCATACCCTCGCCCTCGGTTTCCAAACCAAAGGCCTTGCCCTCCGCCAGACCGGCATAGATCGAGGTCCAACTGCGGCTATCATGGGTGGAGATAGAGCCCGCGATTCGCTCGGTGCGCGTATCGCCAGCGAATGCTGCGGTGGCCGATTCTACTTCGGCCACAAAGCGCATCTCACCGAATTCACTCAGGTCCATCACCTCCACGCGGGCCACGCCGAGCAGGAACGGCAAGGTCCAACCCGCCACGTCATACGGCGGATCTCCGATGGGATACTTCTGCACCTCAAGCAGGTCTTTGACATGGGATCCATAGGGTTGGTCGCGACGAATCACGATCGAACCGGCCGGCCAAGTACGCCCATCAGCGTTGACTTCACCCTTCGAGACCGCCAACTCCACGCCCCCGCGCAAAAGCACGTCCACCAACCGCCGTACCGCACCCGGATCACGATTGTCGCTCGGGATCACCCAGGCTCTGGGCGCATCCACCCCTTTGACCTCGACCGCGCGCTTGGCCACGTCGGAAGCATTGCGCAGCCAGAAGGAGCGCTCACGCGACAGGCTTGCGAGCAGGGACTCACCAAAGCCCATCTCGTAGTCGATGATATCCCGCAGCCTCCACCATCCACCCGGCCACGGCTCTGGAAAGCGATTGGAAGGCGCATAGCTACCGAGGCCGCTGGGCGCCGAGAGCTTGGACCTCGGCAAAAAGATCGGTGTCGCCAGGCGCGCAGATGCCGCTTCGGTCAGCAAGCCAATGATGTTGTGACGCACCGGCACATTGCGGTTGCCCCCGTTCCACCACATGTCATAGGAGACGCCGGTCGAGACGCCCGAGAGTCCGGCCCGGGTTAGGTCGAGCAAGGCCCGACTGCCCAGGACGTCGATTCCGCCAATGATGCTCGAATCTAGGTTGGGGTTGAGCGGATCGCGAAAGGGAGGCACAAAAAACCGTTCGCGGCTCGAACCTTGTTGGTGCACGTCCCAATACACCTGCGGGAACCAGCGCTTGTACAGGAGTTCTGTCACTATGCGCGTTTCGTTTTGCGTCAACATGAACCAGTCGCGATTGTTGTCGTGGCCGGCATAGTATTGGTACAGCTTCAACAAGCCCGAGGCCTCGTAAGGAGTGCCGACCGTTTCGCGGTACCACTCGGTCACATGGTCGACGCCATCGGGGTTGAGACTTGGCGCGAGCAACACCACGCACTCCTCTCGCGCGCTCGCCCAAGGCTCTTCCATCGAAGTAGCGAGGGTGTGGGCAAACTCCATGGCAAACTGCGAACCCGCACACTCGGTCGCGTGCATGGAGCAAGAAACGAAGACAAAGACCTTGCCGTCTCGCACGGCCGTATCGATTTCTTCGGCGCTCTTACCGCGCGGATCCGCGAGGGTCTTGGCGTGCTCTCGCAATTCCTCTAGGCGCGCCAAGTTCTCCGGCGAAGAAATGGTCGCCAGCAAAAAGTCCCGTCCCTCTGTGGTTGTGCCCACGGTTTCGAGCATGACTGAGTCGCTTTCCCCTGTCAGCTTTTCAAAGTAAGAGCTGACCTCCTTCCAATCGACCAAATGGAAATCCGCCCCTACCGGCCGTCCCAAGTGACTCTCGGGCGAAGTCACTCCGGAGGATTCCGCAGGGTTTTGAATCGGCTCAGTGCGATGCGGAGTTGAACAAGAGAGGAATAGAGCCAGTAGCGAGGTCAAGAACATGTTGCGCACGGTATATCCGAAGGGAAGCGGTTGCGCTCGATTCTACTCGAAGACGACATACGGCGTCAGACGCCCGACCCCCCATCTGCGGCAGCCCGGTACCGCATCAAAGAGAGCCCAGCCCATTTCGGGTTGGGCTCTCTTGGATGCGGGGTACCTGGCTGCCGCGGATAGGTGACAGGGCGTCAGACGCCGTATGTCGGTTATAGGATGCGGACCTGGGCGCCAGCTTGGCGGGTGGCTTCGCAGAGCCAGTCGAAGGCTGCCTGGGAAATGGACTCGCTGGCTTTGGGGGCCCATAGCCAGGTCAGGGTGCGGGTGGTACCTGGGGTCGTTTTGGTGCGCTGGCTGTCTTTAACCGCGTTGGCGCAGGGGCCTTGTTTGTCGTGCAGGCAGAGCAGGCCTTCGACCTTGATCGTTTGGTCGGAGGCGTTGAATATGTATTCCGCGCCCTCGTCGCCATTGCGCACCGAAAGCGGTGCCTGCACCAGGTCCAGGTCGACCACACTGATTGGAATTCCGCTTACGAGTGAGACGGCGTTCAAGATGTCGACTGCCGGGTTGATCGTGGGCAAAGGACCTTCGCCCGCCGCGCGTTGCAGATATTCGGAGGCGGGCTTTCCGCGGCCGGAGGGTTTGTAGCCGCCGGCTCGTAGGAGCGAGCGAACGACTTTTTGCATGCCCTCGTCGCGCTCCGCGGCTTCGGGCGCCGACTGCACAATCGCGGAAATATCCGTGGCCTCCATCTCGCCCAAGGGCTTGGGCCAGATGGCCTCAAACCCTAGGGGCATCAAGAGCGGAAGATCCGCGATTGCGATCGAACCGACCATCAGTTGGCGAGCTCTTTTGCCTGGATCTGATCGAGCACGCGCAAGACCATGCGCGTGACGCGGCTGACTTTGTCGTAATTGATCTTGTCGGGAGTGTCGGTGGGCTTGTGGTAATCCTCATGCACGTCGGCGAAGAGAAAGATCACGGGCACGCCCAAGTTCTTGCGGAAACTGGCGTGGTCGGAACGGCCGTAATAGTCGTCCGCGCTGCCAAGCTTGGGGAAGCCTTCCAACTTGCACTGCTTCTCAGCCACCTTGGTCAGCCAGGAATATTCCTCGTGATCGGCGGTCGGGGTGATGTTCAGCTTGTCGCCGGCGTTGCGCCCGATCATGTCGATGTTGATGTTGCAAACGGCGCCCATGCCTTCGGGGAACCAGGGATTCAAGGTCCACTCGCGGCTGCCCCAAAGTCCTTTCTCTTCGGCACTCACCCACATAACCATCACGGTACGGCTCATGGGACCGTAGCGCGCCAAACCCTCGCAAAGGGCCAGCAAACCCGAGGTTCCGGAGCCATTGTCGTCCGCGCCGTTATAGACCGTGCCGTCTTCGCGCTTGCCAACGTGGTCGTAATGGGCAGAGACGATGATCACTTCATTGCGCAGCTTCGGATCGGAACCCGGCCAGATACCGACCACATTTTCCAACGTGGTGTTCTCGCCCCAAACGGAGCAGCGCTCGGAGATTTTACAATCCAGTTTGGCTCCGGGTTTCTTCTTGCCGATCAAGCGACGCAGAGACTCCGCGGGCTTCGGGGGCAATACAATATTCGCAAACCCTCCAGCTTCCGGAGCAGCGCGCCAAGAAGATTTCAATTGCCGATTAAAGAGCTTGGTCTGTTTTTCGACCACTTCGCTGCCTTCGCCTTTCTCAGGAATGAGGATGATCCCGAGCGCACCGCGCTGCTCGAGATCCCGGCGGACTTTGCGAGAGGGGCGACGTTCACCTTCGATGACAACCCAGCAGTCTTTGACTTTGCCGTCCAATTTTTTCGCGTCCGAAGAGGAACCAAAGAACAAGACCGAGGCCTCCTGAATGTCGCGGTCGGAGCGGCCGCCCGAACCCAAGAAATAATCCGTGCCCCAGGACCACTGGAAGTCCGTTCCATCCAGGTGCAGGATCATGTGACATTCGTCCTGGTTCACTCCCCACTGGGGAAGCTCATAGGGATAGATGAAACTGTCCTTGTAGCCCTCCTGGAAACCCAAGCGCATCAAGCGGGCGCGCAAGTAACGCGCGGCGATCTTTTGCTCCAGGCTAGGCGTGTCGCGCCCTCCCATGACATCGTCCGCGAGGAAGTACAAGTCGGACTTGATGTTGACCGGCGTGATGGCTTCCAAGCCGCGCTCGAGCGCGGGGTAAGCCGGCGCGCCGGCGACTTCTTGAGAAAACCCGTTGGGTGCAAGGGTTAGAACAAGCAGGGACAGAATCCAGAAATGTTTCATGGGAGCGTTGGGGAAAGCCCGCAAGGAGAGGGGCGGCAGCTGATGGGAGTGAGCCGTGGGCTCGATCCTCGTGCGCTATAATAGCGCCCGAGGGGTCAGGGGTGCACGGGACACCTCCCAACCAGGTCAGTTCGAACGCGGGAATTACGTGCCCGACGCTCAGGATTTCCTATCGCTTCCAATAGAACGCGCCCACGTTGCGGGTGTAGCCCACAAGCAAGAGAACGTCCTCGGGTGAGTCACCAAAGCCCGCCGCAACGGCGATATCCCACAGGGAGTGGGAGCCCGTGCGGTAGTGTAAACCCGCTCCCAGGTAGCCTCCGTCGCGATCCAATTCGTGGCTGCCGTCGAAGACCGCTTCCCCGTAGCACGCCCAACGGCCCCCAAGGGGATACTGCAGGGACCCCGCCGTGGTCCACTCGAAAGCGGTGCCTGGACCGGAGATCTGGCCGAGAAATCCACCTTCAGCGAAAACCGAGGCGAGGGCCTCCCCCAGGTGCTGGTCCCCGATCAAGGCCAAGTGAAAGTCCGTTTCACCGCTCCCAAAGCCATCGCTTGCGTCTGACGTGGGCAGCTTTGCTTGGGCCTGGAAGGCCAGGGCGGGCCTGCCATCCTGCTCTTCAACGAAGCGGTGACGTACACCGAGCAACAGGTCGCCCGTGCCCTGCCGATCGGTCTCCTCATCCCAGCGGTAGGTGTCGCCGCCGAGATATACCTCCGTTTGGGAGGAAATCCCCACCCGCCAAATCCCCGGCAAGCTCAGGCTGTCCCCCGGGTCCAAAACCACCCCCGTTTCACTCTGGAGGCTGCCATGGCCCGCAGTTTGGGTGGTCGGCGCGAATTTAGGTCGCTGCGCCACCGCCTCCAGGGCCATTCCAGGGTCGAGTCGGCATGCGCCAAGAAGACTGCCAGCGACGATGGAAAGGAGGGCTCGATACATGGTCCAAAGACCTTAGCGGCCCAATAATTGGGCGCCACACAAAAGTTGGTTTGGGAGTCCATGGGCAGATCCCTATCCTCATGCCATGCAACTCGCACCTGTCGACTGGGCCGTCATCATCGCCTATGTGGTCTTCGCACTCAGCGTGGGCGCCTATTTCGCACGCCGGGCTGGTACTGGCATTGAGGAATTCTTCCTCTCCGGCCGCAAACTTCCGTGGTGGCTGGCAGGCACGTCCCTGGTGGCGACCACCTTTGCAAGCGACACTCCCTTGGTGATCACCGGCTGGGTGCGCGACGAGGGCATCTGGCGCAACTGGCTTTGGTGGTGTACAGCCCTGGGCAGCGTCTTCACCGTGCTGCTGTTCGCACGCTATTGGAAACGTGGCCAGGTTATGACTTCCGCGGAGCTTGCGGAACTGCGCTATGGCGGCAAAGAGGCCAAAATTCTGCGCGCCGCATTGGGCATTTTTCAATCGGGTTTCACCAACACCATCACGTTGTGCTGGGTGATCCTGGCAGCGGCCAAAATTCAGGGCGTGGTCTTCGACGTGGACAAGGGCGTCTCGATCACAATCGCGTGCCTCACTGCCCTGACCTATTGCTCGATGGCGGGCTTATGGGGCGTCGTGATCACCGACTTCGTTCAGTTCTTGATGGCGATGGTAGGTTCGATCGCTTTGGCCGTGTTGGCTTGGAACGGAGTGGGAGGCATTCAAGGCGTCATGGAAGCGAGCCAATTGGCCGGCACGTCCTTTAATGCGGAGACTCTATCCCTGTTCCCGAGTTCTGGTCCAGGCGGATTCTTTGACGCAAGTTTTTGGACGGCGGGCCTGGCCTCCACCATGGTCTTACTCGGTGTGCAGTGGTGGGCTCGGGACAGCGCCGACGGCGGTCCACTGGTCGTGAACCGGGTCTCCTCGTCAAGGAGCGAGCGCGACGGGGTGCTGGCTGTGCTCTGGTACAACGTGGCGCACTTCGCATTGCGGCCGTGGCCCTGGATCCTGGTTGCCATCGCTTCGCTGGTGGTATTGCCCCACTTGGAGCTCAAATCCCCGGTTGATGGAACCGTTGTTTCTGTCGATAGCGCGCAAGAACCGGCGTGGGTCGAAGTTCAGGGAAACCAGGGGGAACCGATTCGCTTGCGCTTGGATTCCATCGCGCAGGACGAAGACTGGTACCCCACCTTGCTCAAGGCCAAGATCGACGAAAAAGTCGTGCAAGGCCAAGTTTTGGCGCGCACGGACTCGGAGCGGGCCTACGTGGTCATGATGGGACGCTTCCTGCCCGCGGGCTTGCTAGGCCTCGCCGTCGCCGCACTGTTGGCCGCCTTTATGTCCACCGTGGACACCCATGTGAACTTGGCCGCGTCCTTCTTCGTGGGAGACCTCTATCGGCGCTTCCTGAAGCCGAACGCCTCGGACCGACACTATGTATTGGTCGCGCGCATCGCGAGTGCAGGAGTCTTAGCCATCGCCGGCCTCTTCGCCTACTTCGCCAATTCGATCAGCGACTTGTTCATCTTCTTCCTGACCTTCACCGCTGGGGTCGGGCCGGTGTACTTGGCGCGTTGGTTCTGGTGGAGAGTGCGCGCTTGGACCGAGATCGTAGCCATGGTGACCTCCGCGTGCGCCGCCACTTGGTTGTCCTACGGCGAGGCCTTGGCTGACTTTGCTGCCAACCACCTGGGTATCACCTTTCTGGTGCCCTGGGCCGAAGCGACCTGGCACTTGGGCCCCCTCGCCAGCGACGGTTCTCCCACAAGTTCGGGACGCCTATTGATCGTGGTGGCCTTTTCCGCGACCTGCTCCCTGCTCAGTGTCGCGCTGCTACCGAAGCCCAACCCCAGCGACTTGGTTGAGTTCTATCGCCGTGTTCGCCCCATGGGTTTATGGGCTCCCGTGCGCGCCCTTTGTTCCGGCTTGCCGCCCAAAGAGAAACCCTGGCCTGTGATCGTCGGATCCCTCGGCGGAAGCCTCATGATCTTCGGAATCCTATTCGCCGTCGGCGGCTGGTTCCTTGCCCGCCCCACGCTTGCAGGTATTTCGGCGGTGGGTGCCATCGTGGGTGCCTGCTGCTTGACTTGGGGCATGGCCCAAGTGGAGCGTGGCCAGGACGAAGATCAGCCCGACCAGGCTACTACTAGATAGCCTGTTGGAGCCGCTACTTAGGGGCAGGTGCGAAGGCCAAAGTCGTCCGGCTCCAAGCGAGCATGGACGGCTTGACCGGTAGCTGAATGACGCGTTTGACCCGCATTGCTTGCAGGTCCAACTCGACGAGACGGTGGCTACCTTGCAAGCCAACAAAGGCGCGCTCCTGGGGCGTACCGGGATCCGTAAACAGCAGCCCTGCCGGTGATATGGGAGGCGAACCTTCCCAATGGGTCTCGCCCGGGTTGGGCATGGCACCCGCCTCGGCCAAACGGATCTCGCTCACGGCCTTGTAGTTGCCCGTGCTGTAGACCGAAATCGAACCCGATTGAAAGTTGGTGCAGAGCGCCAATTTGCCGTCGTAAGTGAAGGCAATATCGTGGGGATGGGAGCCGCTGGCGAATTCCAGGATCTCGACCTGCTTCTCCACGTCGATCACACTAATCGAGTTGGTTGAGCTGTTGGTAACCCAGATTTGCAGGCCATCCGGGGTGAGGGCCATATCACCCGTGCCGCCTGCCTCGAGCGGGATTTCCTTGATCGTTTGGCGACGGGCCACATCGACCACGCTGATCGAGCCAGAATCGGGGTGGGATACGAAGACCACGGCTCCGTCCGGGCTCACGAGCACATGGCTGGCACCGCGACCCTTAAAAGGCGCCGCTCCCAGAATTCGACCTGTCTTGGCTCCTACGAAGACCAGGCATCCAGATGCGGATGAGGCGGCAACCAATTGCTCTCCGCCGGGCAAGAAAGCCACTGCGGTGGGCTTGAAAAAGGTCTGCTTGCCAGGGGTCAAACCAACGCTCCCTTCCAGGTGAATAGTGCGTATCACTTGGCGAGTTGTGGTGTTGACCAGCGAAAGGGTAGAGCCCGCTGCGGTGCGTCCACTATTGGCGATCACAGCGCGCTCCCCGCTTTCCGAGATCGCGACACCCGTTGGGCCATCGCCCACCCGGATGGTCGCATCCACGCTCCCACTGTCCGCATCCAATATGAGCAGCAGCCCCGATTCAGAACTGGTCACCAGTAATGAAAGCGGTGCTTCCTGGCCCTTCGCAACCCCACATAAGAGGGTCAGCAGGAGCATAATTAGGCTGCGGTGGTGCATGGACATGGGGAAAGACTTGGGATCTGATCCTCGGGGGGGGGGGGAGGATCCTGATCGCAGATCTACACCCTTCCATATCGGCCCCAGACGCACTCTAAATCCAGTCGACTTCAGCATTCCTTGCCACTAACCGATCGTGTGGTATGCGAAATTCTAACGCCTATCAACTTATCCACACCATTAAAGTAAATTGATGCAGCTAGTGGATTGAAAAAGTCTTCGCCTCGATTAGTATTCTCCATTCCAATCAAAGGAACCCTTCACCACTTACGAAGGGAACCAGGAGCAAAGAAAAAAACCCAACAATCCAATGGCAAAAAAAGGCACGAAACACACACGGCGCACCCCCGAACAGATGATCGCTGATCTGAGGCAAAAGATCGAGGAAGTCGAGCAGCGCGCCAAGGCGAAAGAGCTCAAGCAGAGCGGTGCAATGAAGCGCAGCTTGACCATTGTCCGCAACATCGACAGAGCCATCGAAGAAGCCAAGGAAGAGGGCAATACGCCCCTTCGACGCGCCCTCTCCGAGTCCCGCAAGCCCCTAGAGGCTTACCTGACCGAGATGGGTGTCAAACTTCCCAAGGGTCGCGGCCCGCGCGGCCGCAAGCCCGCTTAACGCGACAAGCACCCATAAAAGAAGAGCCCGCGGCGCTGCTATATGCAACGCCGCGGGCTCTTGTCTATCGGTGCTATGCGCTCCGACGATATATGGAAAGAGTGGCATGATCAGGCGCAAAACGCCTGATCATGCCGTTTCTCTGTCAACCAACCCCTCCGGTCCCAAACGCTTGTGACCCAGTAGTGCGTCGATTCCCGACGCATACTCGGCCCGCGCTTCTTCACGGAATGATGCCCAGCCCTCCGGACTCCACACCCGCATATCGCCAAAGTTCCCCACTAAGACGACATCACGATGTTCTGTAGTGCTGCGATCCAAACCCACCTGGAGCAGCAGAACATCGGGGATGCGAACCCTGCCCGACTTGTCACACTTCACCGGCGCAGAAGAGGACGCAAGGAACAGCAAGGTGCGCCGTGTCGATGCGTTTTCTACAGGTGAACGTCTGAGATCTTCCACAAAGTCCTCCCAAACTCGCCTCTCCCGCAAGCAGATCGAACCATCAGGCTCGAGGTTTGCCATCAAGGAGAAGTCAGCCCGACGGGGATTTATTTCATCCCTCAGGCTTACAGGAAGCTGTATCCGTCCCTCCCCATCCAAGGTAGCGGGGTGCTCGCCGATGAGTAGTAGAGGGTTGGACATGACGTGGTGACAAGCGAGCGGGGTTTGGCCGTTGCTGTGCTACCCCAGAGTACAAAATGCCACCAACCTCGCCACTATTTTCATAACTTTCCCCAGATCGGCCCCAAAGTCCCACCATTTCCACAACCATTCAACAATCCTCCGTCCACACAATATCAACAATCGCCCCAATTCGCCCCCAATCAGAAAACCGCCTTCATGGACCCTAGAGGCCCCTCCCCCACCGGCCGGGGCATGTATCCCACAAACTATCAACAGTCAAAAAGGGCCTCAAAAAACCACCTTTCCACAGTCGATAGGGGAAAAGCGCTCCCTCCCAAAAAATTGAGGGTGAGCCCCAAACTCCCACCAATTGCACCCCCTATGACTTTCCGCAGCTCCGATCCCAAGCCCTTGGCTTACCTGATCAATGCCTCGGGAGACGCCGCCGAGTGCCGCCTCGTTGGACTGAACCCCAACCACCTGGTCGTGTTTTTGCCGAGCTTGAAAGCCCTCGATGGAACCCTCCCTATGGATCTGACCCTATCGCTGGACAAAACCGGCAAAGGACCGAACTCCAGTGCACCCGCTCGGCTACAAGGACGGTCCCCGCTCAAGGATGAATACATTGTGCATCTCGTGGATCCGAAAGGATTCTGGGAGTCCGCCATAGCTCCGCAGCCCCACAACCGACGCCAGGCCTTCCGGGTTCGAAACCTGAATTTGGACAGCGACCGACCTCAGAGCAATCTGGATTTGACCTCCAGAATTGAACAAGGCTCCAGCCACTTCATCGGCGAGCTCATGAACACCTCCCTGACCGGATGTAAATTGCGTTTCAAAGGCGAGCGGAGCGAAGAGCTACCCAAGAAAGGTTCAAGCGTCCTCCTGGTGCTTGAGGGCCACTTCCTAGCGGAGCCGCTGAGGCTGCCTTCCGTCGTCATGCGGACCTTCGACCACCCGAAGCATCCGAGCCTCGGCCTACGCTTTCAGGGCCTAAACAATCCTGCCTGGCTGCGCATCGAACGCCAGCTTCAGGATTACCTAATGGAGCGTCAGCGGGAACAATTACGGTTCCGGGCAGCCTAGGAGTGTGTCGGGGCACTGGCCCATGCAAGTTTTCGGTGGTGGGTGCATGATGGTGGCTCAGTTCGGCCGTCCACCCCCTCGATCACATGATTCTTCAAGCTCTCCTACTGGTTCTAGCGCTCCCGATCGCCACCCCCACCAATACCCAAAAAGGTGGCCAAGCGAAGGCAACCACCTACGTTGCGGAACCCGACACCAAGGTTCGCTTTTCCACGAAGATCATCGCCCCTATTCAATTCAACGAGCTTTCCTTGGCGGGCGTGGCCGTTCGAGATAAGCGTTTCATCATCCTGGTCAACGTTTACGCCTACGGACTGTATGTGGACGAAACCGAGGTGGAAAAGCGTATGAAAGGCTTCTTCGGCCGCTCGAAAAAGTCCCTACTCGCCGACAAGAATTTCTACAAGAACTTGGGCCAGGAGAAGATCACGCGCTCCCTGCTTCTCTCGTTTGTTCGCGATGTGGGCGCCAAGAAGATTCGAGGAGCTTTCGTAGACAGTATCAATCCACGCATGGCCAAAGCCCAAAAGGAATGGGGCTGGAAAGATGGCCCGGCAGCGCTCAAGACCTTCCGCGCGTACTTCTCGTCGGAGATCAAGGATGGCAAGACGATTTCCTTCACCTGGCTCCCGGGAAATAAACTGGTGACCGAAATCGCGGGCAAACGTATGGGGACGATAACCTCCAAAACCTTGTGCTGGGCTCTTTGGGATACCTATTTCGGGATTGACCCCATCGAAACCCAAGGAAGGAAGAACGCCGCAAAGTTGCTAGCGCAACGGCTTTCCAAGAAGACCAAGCCCACGTCAAAAGTGAAAGAGCCGGCAAGGAAAGAATAAGTTTCGACCGTGCCTAAATAACAAGGACGTTTCCGAGTCACTCGGGAACGTCCTTCTCCTTCGCATGGAGGAGTATGCGATCCAGCTGGATCTGTAGGCTTGATCAAGCCACGCGGGGCAGTCCCTCGCGGAGCAATTCGCATGCGCTAGCGGCGGGCAAGGGCTTGGAGAATAGGTAGCCTTGAGCGTACTGGCACCCAAGCACCTGCAACTGTGCCAGCTGCCCTGCTGTCTCCACACCCTCCGCAACCACTTCTAGATCCAAATGGTGCGCCAGCGTGACAATCGCTTGAACAACGGCCGTGAACTCGCGGCTGTCTCCCAGGTTCTTGATGAAATCACGGTCAATCTTGAGCACGTCGATCGGGAAGGCGTGCAGGCAACCCAAAGAGGAATGGCCCGTGCCAAAGTCGTCCATGGCCAGGGGGAACCCCATGGCCCGAATCTCGTCCATGGCGGGAATCATGTCGTGGCGCTCATCCATCACCGTCGTCTCGGTGATTTCGAGCTTCACATCCCCCGGCTTCAGGTCAAACTCTTCGGTCAACGCCTTTAAAGTCGCAGGGAGTGAAGGGTGCAGCAACTGACGGCGCGCCAAATTAATATTCATGGAGAGCGTACCTTCCCGATGGAACTCTCCCTGCCAGGCTTTTAATTGAGCGGTTGCCGTGTGCAGAATCCACTCTCCAAGGGGAACGATCAAGCCAGTCTCTTCCGCGATCGGGATGAAATCATCTGGCGAGACAAGACCGAGTGTCGGATGCTCCCACCGCACGAGCGCCTCAAACCCTGTGACCTCTGCTGTATCTAGACTCACGATTGATTGGTAATAGATACGGAATTCTGATTCATAGTCTGAGTTCCGCAAGTCGTTCTCGAGATTCAAGCGTTGTACCGCATTGGAGTGCATCTCGCGGTCAAAGACCCGAAACTGGGCGCGGCCCCCTGTTTTCGCTTGATACATAGCTGTATCCGCGTCGCGCAGAATACTCGCAGCGTCCTTATAGGCTTCGTCGCCCATCACCAAACCGATACTCGCCGTACTGACTGCGGCGTGGCCTAAAATTTGGTGGGGCTTCGAAAACGCTCTCAGAAGTCGTTCACACATTGACTCAGCAGCAGCAAGGTCCGCGACACTATCCAGAATCACCACAAATTCATCTCCCCCGAAACGTGCCGCGGTATCCACTTCTCGCAATTCCTCTCGGAATCTATCGGCGATGCTGACCAGTAAGGCGTCCCCAGCATTGTGCCCTAAACTGTCATTGATGACCTTGAAACGATCAAAGTCAAAGAACAGAACGCCATAATTCGCTTGGGTATGTCGGCGCGAACGGGCCATGGTTTGCTTTAGACGATCTACGAAGAGTTCACGGTTGGCCAGCCCGGTCAACTGGTCATGCTGGGCCATGCGTGCCAACTCCCTCTGAGCTCTCTTCGTATCTGTGATATCTGCAAGCGATCCTGCAAACCGTACCACTCTCCCTTTCTTGTTACGAATAGATGCAGCACGGCACAGCATCCACCGGGGGTTTCCGTCGGAATGCAACATTTCGACCTCCGTATCGAATTGGTCGAGTTCACTTTCCAAGTGATCATTCAGCTCCGCTTGGAACGCCTTGCGTCCATTCGGAACAATCAATTCAATCCAAGCTTCCAGGGTGTCTCCCACCTCTTCTTGGGTGCGGCCCAACAACTCTTTCCAACGCGGAGCATAGTAGATCGTTTCAGCTTCCAAGTCCCAATCCCACAGACCCTCCTTGGACCCGCGCACCGCAAGTGCGTAGCGATCCTTGGACGTCTGAACCTCATCGAGCAGCTGGGCCAGCTGCAAGGTTTTCCCCTCGATGCGCCGGTCCAATGTCAGAATTTGTTCGTAGAGTCGGACCCGCATGGACTCGACTGCGCGCTCCAATTTCCCTATCTCATCCAATCCGCGAGTCACCGGGATAGAGATCTCGATGTGGCCTTCACTGACCCGTTGGGCCGCTGCGGAGAGCCTTTGCAGGGGCTTGCCGAACCAAGTCCCCAACAGCATTCCTATGATCCCCATGGCTACCGCGATCAATGCCAGGACCTGGGCCATGAAGGATTTGTTGATACCCGAGGCCGAACGGAATTCCTCCTGATCGATCTCGATGCAAACGATCCAAGGGTGGGTGGTCGACGGCAGGTACACACCAAAGACATCTCGGTTGCCATCGACGCGAAACTCGCCAAACGTCAACTCTCCACTGAGTATGCTCTGGCGCAAACCTTCGGAATCCAAGACTCCGGCATCACCATCCATGCGATGAATGACCCTGCGCCCGGTATGGGTAGCCAAGGTCACCTTTCCTGATTTGCCGAGAGGTGTTCCGTTGGAGAGCAGTTCCTTTAAGGCGTCGACCGCAACCTCCACGACGACAACTCCTACAGCCTGACCCTGAGAGTCCTTAACCGGGTGCAAAAGCAGTTGGTGATCGTGATCATTTCCCCTAATGCTCGAGAAGTTAGTGATCGAAGCGTCTTCAAGTGCGTCTGCGAAGAAGTCCTTATCGCCGATCGAGTCACCAAGGTGCCCTCCCAAGGCCGCGAGTTTCTGAGGACTGGGATGGAACGGAAGCCGGAAGTTTCCTTCGTACTCGCTACGGGGCGGACTCATGACAACCCGGCCTGTGACATCGGTCAGAAACACATGGTGCGTCTTGCCCCTCCATTCCCTCTGTGTCGCATGGAGTAGGTCTTCAGCAAGCTCGCCCGAGGATGCTTCCACGCTCTCTTGCCCTGCATCTCCCGCCAGGGATTCTAGGTAGCGGCGAACCAACTTGGAATTCGCCAATGCCGAAGCAGACTGCTGTAGAGAACCAATATGCACTTTCAGCAACTGCTCGCGGTCTATCGCGAGGGACTCTAAATGCTGCCTTGTGTGCTTGAGGGTTTGCTCAGATCCCTGTCGCTCAAACAAAATCAATCCAACCGCTGCTGGGATGATCGCCGAGGCAATAAACGCTACCACCAGCCTGGGAATGGTCGATAGATCGGGGTTGAACATGTATAGAAATTTGGCAGATGGGGATTCTGGGGTGTATCCGCTAAACATAGGATCGACTTGCCATAATTGGACTCTGTAGCCATGCGCCTGAACTCCAATGGGTGGTCCACACCCGGGAAGACTTCCCTATTCGGCGCAACACTTTCGCAGTGGGTCACCACGAAGTTCAAGGCTGCGACAGACCCGAGACAATGACTCAAAAAGTGCCTCTCCATGACTAGCGAACAACCCCTAGACCCCAAGCAGATCGCAAAGAATGCGGTCGCGCGTGCTCGCACCCTTACTGCGCTGCCAGAAGCGGCTGCACGTGCAGGCAGGATCGCTGAGGACCCGGAATCATCCTTGGAGGAACTGAGTGCGGCCTTCGCCCTGGACCCGGCACTCTGCTCCAACCTGCTCAAGGTTGCGAATTCAGCCCTATATGGCCTGCGCACCGAAGTCAGCAGTATCGAACGTGCTGCTTTCGTTCTGGGACGCAAGGTCCTCCGCAATGTGGCCCTGGCAGCCAGCTTGCAGACCATCCTGCCCAAGGCTGAAATACACCGGGCTTTTTCCATCACCAACCTTTGGCGCCACTCGATTCGAACGGCTGCGGCCGCAAGCTTGCTCGCACGCGAATCGGAGTCTTGGAATCCTGAGGAGGCCTTTGCGGCCGGCTTGATCCATGACTTGGGTTTGCTTGTAGAGATCGAAACCGATCGCGACAAGCTCTCATCGATCATTAAGGAAGTTGAGAAGGCTGCTCCTGGGGATCAAAGGGCCGCCATTCGCGAGCTGGAACTACAGTGTTTCGGAGCCGACCATCAACTTTTCGGTTCCGCGATGTGCGCCGCCTGGGGCTTCCCATCTAGATTGGCTGACGTTGCAGAACACCATCACAGTCCGCTGTCATTCGACTCACCCAATCAAAAATTAGTCGTCACCGTTCGTCTGGCAGAGGAGATCGCAGGCGATTGCGAGCATGGCGTAACAAATTTAAACGCCCAAATTACGGCAGATCCCGACCTACTTGACTGCCTTGGTCTGACTCCCGAGCGCTTCGAAGCCTTGGTCGAAATTATGACCCAGGCAGCGGACGACCTCGAAGGCGCATTCTGATCGACGAGCTGTGATTAGGGAGTGGTTCCTGGGGTCTCTCCACCCGACTTTCACCCGCCGACGCTGTGCAACACAGTGCTGGATGAGCCAAGGCTGAGAGCTTGAAGCGCTTCCGCGACCTCCCCGGCGCGTTCATGGGAGGTATTGACTGGTTGGGGACTTGCCCCATGGCCTCTAATCCTCGTAGAGCCCAAGAGCGCTCCACCCCTAGGCGCTACCCAATTGCCGAATAGCGCCCGTTGTCCGCCCCCCCCCAACAAAATCACAAGGCCTAGGGACCCCGAGGGTTGAGACAGGTATAATGCTTGCCTCGATCCCGAATCCAGGGAACACGCACCGCTCCCAGAGGCGTCCCAATACCTGGGACAATTAAACAAAATTCGCTCCTAGAGCCATCATGACTCCCATGTCTTCCCGTACAGCCGCGTCCATTCGCGTACTCGTCTGCGACGAGCTCGATCCCATTGCCATCGAGGAACTGCACTCCCGGGGCATCGAACCCCTGGTCCGCACAGGCATGACCGAGGACGAGCTGATCGGGGCCCTTCCTGGCGTACACGCCCTACTGGTTCGATCCGCTACCAAGGTGACCGCACGCGTGCTCAAGGCCGCAAAGGATCTGGAATTGGTCGGACGCGCCGGGGTCGGAGTGGACAACGTCGACGTGCCCGTGGCCACTTCCCAAGGTGTGGTCGTCATGAACACGCCCACCGGCAATACGGTAACAACCGCAGAATTGGCGATCTCTCTGATGTGCTCTCTAGCACGTCACATCCCCGAGGGCCACCGCAAGGTACGGGAAGGACTTTGGTCTAAGAAAGGTCTCATGGGCATGGAAATCACCGGCAAAACCATGGGCGTTATCGGCCTCGGTCGCATCGGTGCGGAAGTCGCTCGGCGTGGTCAGGGCCTTTGCATGAAGGTCATCGCACACGATCCCTACCTGGCTGCAACCGGCGCATCCTCTCCCGTCTCCGGCGTGGATTTGATGGGCCTCGAAGAACTGCTCAAGCAAGCCGACGTGGTGACATTGCACGTCCCTCTCATGGACAGCACGCGCAATTTAATTGGCGCGGAGCAAATGGCCATGATGAAGCCGGGCTCGCGCATCATCAACGCGGCACGCGGCGGCTTGGTGGACGAAACAGCACTGATCGAGGCGCTTGAATCCGGACACTTGGCCGGAGCCGCTTGCGACGTGCTGGCCGAGGAGCCCCCGGGCCCGAACCATCCCCTAGTGCTACGCGACGACGTGATCGTCACTCCGCACCTAGGCGCCTCCTCAAAAGAAGCGCAAATCAACGTGGCTGTGCAAATCGCCCAACAAACGGCCACCTTCTTCCTGGACGGTATCGCACAAAACGCGATCAACCTGCCCGCTTTGACCACGGCCGAGCGCCGAGCATTGGGGCCCTGGTCCTTGTTGGCCAAGTCCATGGGTCGATTCCTCGCCCAACGCACCGACCTTCCGGTCAGCAAGATCGAGTTTTCAGTGCTTGGCACCGCCAAAGAGCTTTCCCAGGCGCACCTGGAGCGCGCCCTACTCTGTGGAGTGCTGCAACAGTCTTTGGACAAGGGCGTCAATTTGGTCAACGCACCATTGCTTGCGGAGGAACGCGGCATTCGCGTGTTGCGTGGCGAAAGCGGCGATGCCAGCAAGTTTGGTGGCGTTCTGCGAGCTCGCGTTTCCTGCAAAGGAGGCT
Organism: Glaciecola sp.; assembly: GCA_047611645.1. GTDB lineage: Bacteria > Planctomycetota > UBA1135 > UBA1135 > NORP259. The sequence continues at coordinate 11,638 of JBLFXY010000010.1, read as the reverse complement.
CCGAAAGCCACATGGTTGCAGGCACCGTCTACGGCGAGATGCTGCGCTTTGTGCGTGTGGATGGAGCCGATGTGGATTTGGATCCCAGAGGTCCCATGCTCATCACCCGGCATCACGACCGACCGGGAGTGGTCGGTGCGATCGGCACCACGCTCGGTGCTGCCAAAATCAATATCAAGCGCGTGGAGCTCGGCCCGGCTAGCTCCTCAAGCGAAGGACTGGCTTCGTCATTCCTTTCCCTCTACGACAGGCCGCCCGCCGCAGTGCTCACGGCTATCGCCAACCTTGAACCCGTGGTCAGCGCACACCTCGTGGAACTGGGATGAGAACTGGGATTAATCGCCAACCCTCTGCTCCGCCCTACCGCGGCATTGTCTTCGACTGTGACTCGACCCTCGCTACGATCGAAGGCATCGAGGAACTTGCGGATGGTGCGAGTGCCGAGGTGCGCGCGCGTATAGCGCACCTGACGGATGAAGCCATGGAAGGCCGCCTGCCCCTGCAAGACGCCTACGGCGCGCGCTTGCAAGTCCTAAAGCCCACCCGTGCTCAAGTCGACCGCATCGGTGACCTGTACATTGAAAACGCCCTGCCCAACGCGCGCGAACTCGTGTCCGCCCTGCACTATCTGGGCAAACACGTCAGCGTGGTCTCCGGCGGTTTACGGACTCCTGTGCAGCACCTGTCCAAGCACCTGGGCATCGATCCGAGCGACGCGCAAGCCGTCGATCTGAGCTTCGATGCCAATGGCGACTACACGGGTTTCGACAAATCCAGTCCCCTGGCGCGTTCGGGAGGAAAGCTCGAGGTTCTGAGCCGTCTCGCCGAACGACATGGCCCCCTGGCCTTGATCGGAGACGGCGCGACCGACCTGGAAGCCGCTCCGGTATGTGCACGCTTCATCGCCTTCGCTGGCGTGGAAGCGCGGCCCGCTGTCATGCAGGCCGCCGACAAGGTTTGCCGCGAGGCCGACCTAGCAGCCCTGCTGCCCCTACTCTGCACAGACGAGGAGCTCACGCGCCTCGCCAATCACCCCGACCACGCGGCCCTCGTATTGGCCGCCCAATCTTTCTCCACAAGTTCTTGATGCTCTGGATCCCCGGCCCCACCCAAGTTCGTCCCGAATTGCTCCAAGAGATGGCGCGCCCCGCTATCGGCCATCGCACCAAAGCGATGACCGATGTGATCGAGCGTATTCATCCGCACCTGCGTTTTGCCTTCGGCCTCGATGAGAACAGCAGCGCCCACCCGGCCGTGCACTCCACCAGCGCTACGGGCATGATGGAAGCGGGCTTGATCGGTGCAGGACAGAAAATCCTTTGCTTGGTCAACGGCGCCTTCAGCAAGCGTTGGGCCGACATCGCTAAAGCCCTGGGCAAGGACGTCACCGTGCTCGAAGCCGAATGGGGCCAAGTTGTTCCCATGGAGGAACTCGATCGAACCCTGACCGAGCAAGGCCCCTTCGACGCGCTCACCTACGTCATGTCGGAGACCTCTACCGGCACGCTAACCCCGCCGCAAGATGTGGCCGCGGTCATGGAGAAGCACCCCGATACGATGGTGTTCACCGACGTGGTCAGCGCCATCGCCGGACGCGCGATCGACTTCGACAAGAACCGCATCGACTTCGCTTTTGCCGGCGTTCAAAAGGCCCTCGCCCTGCCCCCGGGCGTCGCATTGGTGTGTGCTTCGGATCGCTACTTGGAAAAGGCCAAAACCGTGCCGAACCGCGGCTTCTACCTGGACCCGGTCACCTTCATCGAGGGACACGAAAAGCTCAAGACGCCCATCACACCCTCCATTCCCCACTACTTCGCCCTGGCGCAGCAGCTCGAGGACATCAGCTCGGGCAAGACCCTGCCCGCCCCCGATCAGCACCTCAAAGGCACCGAAGCCTGGGCCGCACGCTTCGCCAAGCACTCACGCATGCAAGCGCGCACCATCGAATGGGCCGCCTCCCATGGACTGACCCTGCTGCCCGAGCTACGCCAAGCATCACCCTGTGTCGCCTGCATCAACTCCGGCGACATCAACGTGCCCGAGCTCATCGCGGGCCTGAAAGAGCAAGGTTTCATCCTGGGCAACGGCTACGGCAAGCTCAAGAACATCACCTTCCGCATCGGCCACATGGGCGATCACACAGAAGCCGGTTTGGAAGACCTACTGGCAGCAGCTGACAGAGTGCTGGCCACGCGAGCAGCGAAATCTCCGGCGTAAACAAAAACGCTACGAACTAAACTCCCGAAGGTTCGGGAACCAAGAGGCACCCTAGTCTTCCGCAAGGAAATCTAGGGTGTCTCTCTATTCGTCCAGGGTCAGGTCATCCACCTCATTCGGGTTCTTTGATAGGAAGGACGCGATGCTGCGCGCGAAGGCTTCGTGCTGGAAAAATTCGGTTTGAATGTTGGCGTGGGCTTTCATGGTTCTTGATCCTCACCCACTTAGCTCCGGCCCAATTGTCTGCGTTCCCGCGGACCTCGATTTATCTGAAGCGCGGGGAACGCGGCGCGGAATCCTGACGACACTACTTTGATTCGCTCTTCGCTGCGAACGGATCGAAGTGGCGCACGCCGCCGAGGCTGTAACGCTTGAGCATGGGCTTCAGGCGTTTTTGGAAGTCGGCCCAGTCTTTGTCCTTGGGCAGCGTCCAAGCGACTTCCGCCAAAGCCGCGATGCGCGGGAAGCCTAGGTATTCGACCTTATCCCAGGTCTTGCCGTACTCGGTCCAGAGCTGGCCTTGGGTACCGAGGATGTGATCTTCACCCGGGGTTCCTTTGAGTTCCTTGGGCACCGGATCGAGCGAATAGACCTTCTCTAGGTTCAGGTGCCCACCGATACATTCGTACCAAGGGCCGCGGGCCAATTCGGATTTGGGGTCGGCTTGGTAGTAGTCGAAGTACGTGTGTGAAGTGGGCGCCATGATGACATCGTGGCCTTCGCCCGCGGCTTCGATCGCGTTGTGCCAGCCGCGCCAAACCATGACGGTCGCGCCTTTTGCCAAGCCGCCTTCACGGATTTCGTCCCAGCCCATGAGCTTGCGTCCGCGTTTTTCGAGCATCTTTGAAACGCGCCCTAGGAAGTACGCTTGCAATGCATTTTCGTCCTTCAAGCCTTCACGCTGCATGACGGCTTGGGCGAAGGCGGACTCTTTCCATTGGTGCTTGGGAGCTTCATCCCCACCGATGTGAATGTACTCGGCCGGGAACAAGTCGCAGACTTCCTCCAACACGTCGTCAACCCATTGGAACGTTTCCTCCTTCGGCGAGAGGGTGTAGCGGTGCACGCCCCACTTGCTGGACACCTTGGGTGCGTAGTTTTTGATGTCCGTATTGCCTAACTCGGGATAGGCCGCGATGGCCGCCAACATGTGCCCAGGCATGTCAATCTCGGGTACTACGGTGATGTGCAAGTCCCCAGCAAACTCCACGATGGATCGGATTTCGTCCTGGGTGTAGAAGCCGCCGTAGCGCGTCTCATCGGAGCCCAGTCGCTCGCCGTAGGGCGGACTGGACTCACGGAATGCGCCCACCGTCGTCAGCTTGGGATATTTTTTGATCTCGATGCGCCAGCCCTGGTCCTCGGTGAGGTGCCAATGGAAGGTGTTCAATTTGTGGAATGCCATCCAACTCAACAGCTTCTTGACGTCGTCCACCGCGTACAGGTGACGCCCAACGTCCAAGTGCATTCCACGCCAGCGGAAGCGCGGCTCGTCTTCAATTTTGCAGTTTTGGAAGATGATGGGACCTTCCGGCGCCACGACCTGCTTCAAAGTCTGGGTTCCGTAGAGAACACCAGCGGCATGCACGCCCAGGATGTGGACGCGATCGGCGCTGATCTCCATGGAATAGGATTCGGGCATGCCCTTCTCCTCCAACACATCCAGGTAGATCTCCTGGGAAAGTTGAATGCGGGCCTCCTCGCGAACCACGGAGACCTCCCGTTGCAGCCTGGCTCCCAACCATTCCGCAAGTCCGCGCGCTTCGGCCTCCACACGCTGGTCAAATCGAATCGCCAGGCCCTCGCCTGGAGCCCAAGAACCCTCCATCACTTCCACATGGCTTGGTTTCGGTATGACGTCAATCGAGGCTTGAGGAAGGACACAAATCGCTAAAAGGAGAGAGGCGCAGTTGAACATGCCTTCCATCCTATCATTCTGCCGCGAAGCCACCGCACCCAGATTGAGGTCCGCTTAGAGCGCCGGAGTGTTGTAGCAGTGCCAGGCAAACAGGGCGACGGAGCCGTGATAAGGTGCCCAGGGTTCAGCCAAAACGCGGAGCTCCTTTTCAGAAGGCCGCTCGACCGAGGTGTAGATGCCGTGCAAGCGGGCGAAACCTGGAACTTCCAATGCTGGTTCCGGGGTCAAAAACCCCAGCAGTACTTCGAACTTCACCAACGGCTTGTCCGTGTTGTTCGAGTGATCGGTTTGATCTACCCTGTCCCCTTGATCGGGGGACGGAGCTTGGCCCATTAGCCCAATCCCTGCTCGGCGAATCCTCTACCGATAGTGTCCCTACCGCAACTTACCGTCGTTCGCCGCGGCGTCGACCAGGATCGCTGCCGGGGTGAAGCGCAACTTGCCGCCGGGGCGGCCGGCGATGTCGGGGGCTTTGGTGAGAGCGTCGAGGCGGTCGCGGATTTCGGTGAGGCCGCGGGCTTCGCCGTAGCTTAGGAGGCCGCCGTGGAAGGGGGCGAAGCCCATTCCGAAGACCGTGGCTAGGTCGAGGGTGTTGGCGTCGGAAACGACGCCTTCTTCGAGGGCGCGGCAGCCTTCGTTGAACATGGCGAGCACCATGCGGTCGACCAGGTCCTTGTCGCCCAGGTTGGCCACGAAGCTGGGCGTTTGGAATTGAGTGAGATCAGGAGCTAGCTCCGCCTTCTTGCCCTTTTTCACGCCGCGATGGTTGTAGAAACCGAGGCCAGATTTTTTGCCGAGGCGATCGCCTTCGACGAAATTGGCTAATCCTTCGGCGGGGGTCATGCGTTCGCCATAGCCTTCGTGCAAGGAAGCGGCCGCGTGGCTTGCAATGTCGATACCGACCTCGTCGAGCAGCTGCAGCGGGCCCATGGGCATGCCGAAGTCGAGCATGAGTCCATCCAAGCGTTCGGGATCCACACCGCCCAGGAAGAGGCGCACGGCTTCGTCCAAATAAGGACCAAGCAGGCGGTTGACCAGGAAACCTGGCACGTCCTTGCAGATGACCGGAGTCTTGCCCATGCGCAGGGCCAGGGCGGTCGTGCGGATCACGACCTCGTCGCTGGTTTGGGAGCCGCGGATGATTTCAACCAGGGGCATTTTGGGCACCGGGTTGAAGAAGTGCATTCCGATCACGCGTTCGGGGTGCGGCAGGCTCGCGGCGATGGCGTCCACCGATAGCGACGACGTGTTGGTGGCTAAAATTGCATGCTCGCCCATGGCTTCCGCCAAGGCGCCTAGCACCTTTTGCTTAACGCCTAGCACTTCGGCGACGGCTTCGATGGCGAAGTCCGCCCCGGAGACTCCGATGATGCCGGGTACCGCGTCAAGGCGATCCAAGGCCATGTCATGTTCATTGACGGTCATTTGCCGACGCTTCTTTTTGATCTTCAGGGCCTTCGCATGCGCGGCCAACGAGTTACCAAGAGCTTCCGATGAAAGATCTGCCAATCGCACGGAAACACCTCTTTGCGCCATGACCGAAGCGATTCCGCCTCCCATAATTCCCGCGCCCACCACGACGGCGGTTTCGATCGGATCGACCTTGGTTCCATCCGGGTGCTTGCCGAGGGATTTCGCTTGTTCCGTTCCAAAGAACAATGAAACAAGGGCTTTGCACTCTGACGTGACGCCCAGGCGGCCCACAGCTTCGGCCTCTTTCCTGGCCCAAGATCCTTGGCTCGACATGGGAGCGCCCAGGATCAACTTGATGGCCTCGTAAGGAGCCGGGTACTTGCCGCGCGTCTTGGCGGTCACGCCCTTGCGCGCCATGGCACCGACAATCCACAGGGCCAGGGGGTTGCGATCCACGAGCAAAGCTTTGTAACCACGACCCCTCGCCTTGCAGGGCATGCGGCCCATGGCGATGTCACTCGCGATGCGCAGCAGGTATTCCTGCTTGGTCACGCGATCGATCATGCCTTGCTTGAGCGCACTCTTGGCCGGGAACAAACGTCCGGTCAAAGCGGCATTGAGCGCAGCGGGTACTCCGATACGGCGCGGCAAACGGTGGCTTCCGCCCCACCCAGGAATAATGCCGAGTTGGGTTTCGGGAAGGCCGATGCGCGTCGCCTTGGAGTCGCTGGCCACGATGCGATCGCAAGCCAATGAGATCTCGTAGGCTCCGCCAGGTACCGGTCCGCTGACCGCCGCCACGGTGCGCGCTTTCAAGTTCGCGATGGCGTCAAACACCTCGTGCAGTTCGTAGCAGGCCTTTTGAAACACTTGCGGATCCGTGATTGAGCCGATGCCTTCGACATCCGCGCCGGCCAGAAACTGATCAGGTTTGCGTCCGGTGAAGACCACGCCTCGCAGTCCTTCCTCCTTGGCCAAACCGCGAATCACTTCGCGCAGGTCGCGCACCATGGGCGCGTCAAACACGGGGAAGCTGCGATGCGGCGGATCGAAGATCACGATCGCGAGGGCGGGCTCGGGACGCTCGACGCGAACGCAAGCACCAGGTGCGGGCGCGTTGTCAGGCATGGGTAGTGAGTTTGATTCCATTACGATGCCATCCTTTCCAAAATAACCGCTCCGCCTTGTCCGCCGCCTATGCAGAGGGTGGCCAGGGTCAACTCGTGGTCGCCGATTTCTAATTCGTGTGCGGCGGTGAGCAGCAAGCGCGCGCCCGTGGCCCCCACCGGGTGGCCGAGCGCAATCGCCCCGCCGTTGATGTTTGTTTTACTCAAGTCCAGTTCCCCGATCGCTGTGTCGCGGCCGAGTTCTTTGCGCGCAAATTCCTTACTCTCGAAGGCGCGCTTGCACGCCAGCACTTGCACGGCAAAGGCTTCGTTCAGTTCGATAGCACCAATATCCTTGAGGGTGCAGCCAGCCTGGTCCAGTGCTTTGGCGGTGGCGTACACAGGCCCGAGGCCCATACGCCGCGGATCCAATCCCGCCCACGCAAAGCTACGGATGCGGGCCAGTGGTTTCAAACCCAAGTCGTGGGCGCGAGCCTCTGTCATCACCAACAAAGCGGCCGCTCCGTCCGTGATTCCACAGGCATTGCCCACGGTCACGATGCCGTCGGGTTTCTCGAAGTACGGACGCATCTTGCCGAGTGCTGCTGCGGATTGATTGTCGCGGATGGAGTCGTCGTGTTGGACGGCGGCTCCCTTCTTGCCCTTGGCGTGAATCGGAAGGATCTCACTATCAAAGCGGCCCGCGTCGCGCGCACGTCGGGCGCGTTGGTGGCTCTCCGCTGCGTAGCGATCCGCATCCTCTCGGGAAACGCCAAACTCGCGGGCGATGACCTCGGCGGTTTGCCCCATCAGCAAACCACAAGTTGGGTCGTTGAGGCCTTCGAGCAATGCCACCCGGGGCTTGAGGAAACTAGGCCGGAAGGAAGCGATAGCACCCAGCCTCTGCCCCATGGAGCGCGCGCTCATCAGCTTCGCGAATAGGTCCGTCATGCGCTGGCCGAAGATCAGCGGGTATTGGCTCATGACCTCCACGCCGAGGGCCATGTACATGTCACCCTGTCCGGCGCGGATCGAGGTCACGGCGCTGGTCACAGCCTCGATTCCACTGGCACAGTTGCGCGCCACGGTACGCGCGGGCACATCGTGGGGAACTCCCGATCGAAGGGCGATGACCCGGGCCACGTTGGCTTGATCGTGGGGCGGCCCCACCGAGCCGGCTATCACCTCGTCCAACAATCCAGGGTCCACCCCAGTGCGAGCAAAAACCTCCCGGGCCACACGGGCTGCGAGTCCCCCGGCATCTTCCTGCTTAAACTGGCCACCTGCGCGGACCCAAGGGGTGCGTAGGCCGGCGGCCAATACGATCGAGGGGGCATCATTGAGGTCAGTCATGGGTGTTCATCATCGTATTTATGGGGCGTCCAGCCGAAGCTTGTTCCCAATCGATGACAGCTAAGTTCATTTGTTGGCCCAAAAACACCTTGGGTGATGCAACTTCCTTTCCCATTCTCCAAAAACGGTCGATGATGGAGAATGGGTTGTATCCGGGCTAAGCATAGGAACCAACCCAGCCCACCCGTGGCCCTTTCGCGCAATCCACGCGCCAGCAAATGAGTCCTTTCATCCTCAATCACCCCGGAATTCTCCTTCCGATCCTGTTCGTCGTTTTCGTGGCCCTCGGGTTCATGGCAGCCCCCATCTGGACCTTCGCCATCTTCGCTGTGGTGGTGGCTACTGGCCTTGGATTCGGTTGGTGGGCCCTGGCTACGGTCGCGGTCATCGGGGCCATTTTCAGCTACAAGCCTACTCGCCGGTTGCTCTTCAGCAATCCGATGATGCACTTGCTGATCAAGATGAAGTTCCTGCCGGTCATCTCACAGACTGAGCGCGAAGCCCTCGAAGCCGGCACGATTTGGGCCGATGCGGAACTCTTTTCGGGCAAGCCGGACTGGGACAAGCTGATCGCCGAGCCCTACCCCGACCTAAATGAGAAGGAGCGCGCCTTCATCGATGGGCCCGCACAAACGGTCTGCAACATGACCAACGACTGGGAAGTCTTCCAGAATCGCGACCTCCCCGAGGACGTTTGGGACTACCTGAAGAAGGAGAAGTTCTTCGGCATGATCATCCCGGAGTCCTTCGGAGGCCTGGGGCTTTCGGCCTCTGCAAACAGCGCTGTGGTGGCCAAACTATCGTCCTGCTCGGGTCCCCTCGGCATCACGGTCATGGTGCCCAACTCCCTGGGTCCCGCTGAGCTTCTTTTGCACTATGGCACGGAAGAGCAGAAGAACCACTACCTACCGCGGCTCGCCGACGGGCGCGAAGTACCTTGCTTTGCCCTCACCGAGCCCGGAGCCGGATCCGATGCGGGTTCCATTCAAGCTAGCGGCGAGGTCTTCCTCGACGAGGATGGCGAATGGAAGCTGCGCTTGAATTGGAACAAGCGCTACATCACCCTGGCAGCGGTTTCGACCCTGCTCGGATTGGCCTTCAAGCTGTACGACCCGGGCAATCACCTGGGCAAAGGCGAGGAGGTCGGCATCACCTGCGCGCTGGTCCCCACCAATCTACCCGGGGTCATCCTAGGCCAACGCCACGACCCCATGGGCGTGCCCTTCTTCAACTGCCCCACCCAGGGCGAAGACGTGATCGTTTCCCTGGATGCGATCATTGGTGGTCCCGCAGGCGCAGGCCGCGGCTGGTTGATGCTCATGGAATGTCTGGCCGCAGGTCGTGGCATTTCCCTGCCCGCCTCCTCTACCGCCAGCAGTCAAATGGCTTCTCGTGTGGCCGGTTCCTACGCCGCGGTTCGCAAGCAGTTCGGTATGCCGATCGGCAAGTTTGAAGGCATCGTGGAACCCCTCTCGCGTATCGCGGGCAGGGCCTACATCCTGGAAGCCGCTCGCCGCTACACACTCGGCGCCCTGGATCGCGGCGACAAGCCCGCCGTGGTCACGGCCATGGCCAAGTACAACTTTACGGAGTTAGCGCGCGAATCGATCAAGGACGCCATGGATGTGGTCGGAGGCGCGGGCATCTCGCTCGGTCCGCGCAACCTGCTGGGCCACGCCTACATCAGCCAACCCATCGGCATCACCGTCGAGGGCGCGAACATCCTGACTCGCACACTGGTGGTGTTTGGCCAGGGAGCGATCCGCTGCCACCCCTACGCCTATCGCGAAATGGCCGCTGTGGCGGCCCGTGACGCGAACGAATTCGATGAGGCCTTCACCGGTCACATCTCCCATGTGCTGCGCAACACCTGCCGCAGTTTCGTACTGAGCATCACGCGTGGCATGTTCGCGTACTCACCCGTGACCGGTCCGGCCGCCAAGTACTACAAGAAGCTCGCCTGGAGCTCCGCTTCTTTCGCCACCATGGCGGATTTGGCGTTGGGTCTCTTCGGAGGCAACCTCAAGCGCAAAGGCGCGCTGACCGGTCGCTTTGCGGACGTGTTCTCGTGGCTCTACCTGGGCAACGCCGTACTGCGCCGCTTCGAAGCCGAAGGTCGCAAGCCCGAGGACGAAGCCTTCCTGAACTGGGCCATGGACTTGACCCTGAGCAACATCCAAACCGGATTCGACGGCATCTTCAAGAACTTTGACGTGCCGCTTGTCAGCTGGTTCTTCCGCGGCCCCATCGGGGTCTGGTCGCGCTTCAACGCGGTGGGTACCTACCCCTCCGACCGCGACAGCGCCGAATTGGCCGAGGCCATTCAAACGCCCAGCGCATTGCGAGATCGCATCACCCCAACCATTTTCCAAGCGGACTCCCCGGAGCATCCCCTTAGCAAACTCGAGCACGCCTTCGACCTTTGCAGCCAAGCCGACGTGGTGGTCGCCAAGATCAAAGCGGCCATCCGCAAACGCGAACTGCCCAAGGAAAAGCCCCTAAAAGTGGTCGACCACGCTCGAGACAAAGGCGTCATCACGACGGACGAATACGACCTACTCAAAGAAGCCGAAGCCGCCCGCGAAGACCTCATCCAAGTCGACAGCTTCGCTTTGGACGAGTACATGAAAACCGCACTGCCGCGCGACCGCCCAGGCTTGAGCCAAGTCTCCGAGGCGTTGGCCGGTTAGGAACATGCTCCAAGCCCTGCAATGCGGGACTTAGAACAACGCACCCTCAGATGGGCCTGGATTCGTCTGGGCCTATCTTCAGTTACTGGTTGATCGCGGGCGGGCTTCCGCAGCTCAGCCCTTCGCTTTGGCGGCTAACGCTGCGCGATCCGCATGGCAAAAATTCGTGGCGGACCTCCTAGAGTTTGAAGCCTGAACCGCTCGCTTCAATTTTGAATCTTCATACTTAACCTGTCGCTACTGCCGTAACTGAGGTCATTGAGGTCATTGACGAGGCCTGCTTGCCTGCAACGAACCCGCCCTCTCTACCGACTGTACGAATTGATGGGTAATAGACATGCTGGTTTCTCCGAAATTGAATTGCACTAGGGTTCACTAGATTGATTTCAAACAACTGCCATAGCCCATCAACACACAATCCGATTCACCGCACTGCTTGGAATTTCCGGGCGCTTTGGCAACTGTATTCTAGAACAGGGGATTTCGATTCGGTGGGGCCCAATGTCAGCGGACAGTACGACTCCGCAAACGCTGGTTAGCGAACAATGAATTTTCCGAACGAATCTTCCCTACCATCGCTGAACAGTTCCTCAATCCGGACGGAACCTTCGTGTTTCAGAGTGTGATCCCGGCCGATTACCGGGTGGATATATTCGACCCCACAGCGCTTCAGAATAACTTCTCGCAACGGGTCTAGCTGACCCAACGAAAACCCGACCCGATCGCGACCTTCAATGGAGGGTTTAGCGCGGACACACAAAGTCGCCGCCTTGCGCCCGCGCTGCAAGGCGCTGCCTCCAAGGCCTTCAACCCGGACGCGGGACTCCTGGCTGGAATATGGCAATTCCGGCCCGGCTAAGAGTGTGGGGGGGGGGGGGGGGGGGGGGGGGGGGGGGGGGGGGGGGGGGGGTGGGGGGGGGGGGGGGGGGGGGGGGGGGGGA
>JBLFXY010000009.1:0-30538 GCA_047611645.1 Glaciecola sp. | reverse complement strand
GAGGTGCATCCCTTCCTCTGGGCAGAAGACGCGCTTTCCCTTCCCGCCAATCTGTTCAAGCGCTGGCACAAGCGTTACGGAATGGAGCAAGCGACTCAGTTAGCCCTGCAAACCCTGTCCGAAACGGACCTTTCCGTTTCATTCCCCCGCGGAAACCGACAAGCCCTGCTCGCGGAGTTCGAAACGCTTCTCCCGCGTTTGTCTGAACACGAAAACATCGCTATTTTCGATTCGGAGCACACCAAGGCCATTTTCTCGAGCGCTGCTTTTGAATCGGGCGACATCTCCATTCAAGGCGAAACCGCCTTGCGCGCTGCCGAAGCCGTAGAGGCACAACCAGGTGAAGCGATCTTGGACCTGTGTGCTGCACCCGGCGGAAAAACGGCCGTACTGGCGTCTACCGGTGCTCGAGTCACCGCCATCGACGTGGCCGAGAAGCGTTTGGTGATCATGAACGCCACGCTCGAACGCCTCGGTGTTGCTGAAAATGTAGACCCCGTGCTTTCGGATGGAACCGGCGTTTGGACCGACGCGGAACCCATGTTTGATGCGGCGCTTGTGGATGCTCCTTGCAGCAACACCGGCGTGCTTGCTGCGCGCGCCGCAGCGCGTTGGCGCTTTGGCCCCCAAACCCAAAAAGAGCTGATCGGTTTGCAAGCTCGACTGTTACATCAAGCCGCCGAAAGGGTTCGTCCCGGCGGCCGCTTGGTTTACTCCACTTGCAGCCTAGAGGGTGATGAAAACGAACAACAGGTTCGCACCTTCTTAGAAGATCACCCGGACTGGGTTCTAGGGCATACGCAAAACATATTGCCTGGCGTTGCTGGCTCCGCTGGACCTACGGACGGTGGCTTTCACGCCGTCCTGCGCCGCAACAACTAGCAGCGATTCGGCCCATGCGCCCTAATGAAAGGGCAGCTATCCCATAGGCAGATCACTCGCCGCTAGCGAGAGAAGCGCCCGGCCCATGTGGCCTGTGTTAGTCTTTGAGTTACCAACCTTCCTAGCCACCCATTCCATGTCAGACCCGCAAAACCCCCGTCGCACACCGCGCAAAAAAGCCCCTTCCCTCGCACCTCTTTATGGAGCGGTAGGTATAGCGATTCTGGCCATCATCGCGGTGGCCATGGCGCAAAAGGACAAGGATGCGCGCGCCGACGCGGAAATTCGCAAGCCGGCTACCACAGAGGTTTCAAACCCTTTTGCGGACCTTCCCGCCGGTGGAAAAGTAGTGCCTAGCCCCTTTAACGCGGGATCCAACAGCTTGGCTGCCTCGGCTTCGGGCCTCTTAGCAGACAGCGTTTGGGTCGAAGCCAAAGCACTGGCCGGCCAAGCGAAGAAGACGTTGTTAGAAGCCACAACCGCGGATAATGCCGGCGATCGCAAGACCTACAAGATAAAGGCAGTTCAAGCTCGGGACCTCTTTCAAAGCGCGTTGGATACCACCGCACAGTGGGAAATCGACATCGAGGAAGCCCACGGGGAATCCGATCCTCAAGTGAATAAGGTTCGTGCGCTGCGCTCCGTTTGGTTTGATCAACGCAAGAAGCTTCGCTCGGTAGATGTGAACGACATCTAGGAGCTATCTGAATTTGCCTTCCAAATCCTCTCCGCCTCAGCGTCGCGCCCTAATCACAGGGGGTTCGTCAGGACTCGGCGCCGCAGTCGCCCAGCTACTCGCCCAATCCGGTTATCGGGTCGCTTTGCTCGCTCGGCGCGAGTCCGCATTGAAGGAGGTCTGCAGCCAGCTTGAGGGGGAAGGGCACATGTACGTGCCTTGCGACCTGACGGTCCATGCGGATATCGCGCGCGCCATGGAACGCGTGGAATCCGAATTCGGCGGTTTGGATCTACTGGTCAACAATGCTGGCATCGGCTATCGCGCCAGGGTTGAAGAGATCAATCCCGATATCCTGCGCGGAGTTTTTGACACCAACGTCTTTGGCCTACTACTCGCATGCCAAGGGTCCCTGCCGCTCTTGCGTAAAGGGAATAACTCGGTTGTGGTCAACGTTTCATCGGTGGTGGGCCGCCGCGGCATTCCGGGGCAAGCGGCTTATAGTGCATCCAAGGCGGCGGTTTGCTCGATTGGTGAAGCCTTGCGAATAGAGTGGGCTCCCGAGAACATTGCTGTGTGTACTTTGAACCCGGCGCTTACGGCAACTGGCTTCTTCCAAGCGCAAGCCAACCCGAGTGAATTGCCAGACCCGGATCTTTCGGACGCCGATCCCGCCGAAGACGTGGCTCGATGGGTCTTGGAACTCGATCGCAATCCAGAGCCCGAGGTTTCTCTCCGTAAGAAGTGGCGGTGGCTTGGAATTCTGTCTGTTATCCGCCCGAGACAAGCGGATCGCTTATTGGTTCGACGCCTGGGCGGTGATTGGCAGGCTCCCAAATGGTAGCTCCTAGGTAAGGGTCTCCTGGTCCTAATGGCTCGCCGACCGTATTCGTGGGTTATTGGCGAGAATAGGACCAGCGCTTAGCCGTCCAAGGGCGTACGCCGCTTGGACGATGGATTCCCCCGACACCAACCCCCACCCCTCTCCTTCTGAAGCCCCAAATGGGCCTGACAAGGGCTCCTGGTTCGCGCTTCAGCTGCACACCGGGGAAGAGGATGCTTTAGGGCCTTGGTATGAGGCGGAGTACCCCACGGTGCACCGCTTGTGTTTGGGCTTCTTAGCTCGCCGCAGTGAGGCGGATGACGTCGCCCAAGACGCCATGCTGCACCTCATCGACAAGATATCCAAGTGGGACCCCGCTAGGCCCTATATAGCCTGGCGTAACACTGTGGTTCTCAACCTCTGTCGAGATCGCCTGCGCGAGGTCGCTCGACAGACTGCGCATGAAGAAAAGGTGGCTCGCATGCAAAGTGAACTGGGTAGTGAGGCTTTGCTGGAACAACCCTCGAAGTCCGCCAGCGCCAAGGAAATGCGTGCTTGGCTTGAGCTGTCACTGACTTTGCTGGCTCCACGTGAGCGAGAGGCTTTTGTGCTGATCGATCTGGAGGGTTTTACGGCGGGTGAAGCGGCCGATCAGCTGGGTCTTTCTCCCTCCACGCTGCGCGCCTCGTTGACCTTGGCGCGCCGCAAGTTGCGAACACTTCTAGCTCCGTACAAACCTCACACGAGCGAATCTGCAGGGGGAACATCATGAGTTCTGACCCCCTCGATCTCTTGCGACAAACTTGGAAGAGTGAGTCCCATCCCGCCCCTGCTGAAAATTTGGACCAGGCGGACCCAGATACGCAGCACAAGGTCCGCGCTTTGCAGGATGCATGGAAGCAACAGTCCGTTGATTGTCCTGTGGACATCGAGCGCTTGAAGCAACGTTACCGTCAAGCTCGAAACCAACGACCGCACCGGCTTCGCAGATTGCCTCCAGTGATCGCCGCCCTAGCTCTGGCCGCCGCGCTCTTGATTTGGAATTCGTTGTACAAGAGCGAACCCCTGCAAAACCCAGGTCTTGAGTCCAAGTCGGCCAACCTTATAGCGCCCGAAATTAAAACAACGGACGAACAAGCTGCCAGACCCGAGCCCGAACCTAGGGATCCGAGAATCCGAAACGTACCCCAGGACGCAATCACCTACCGCAAGGACGGCATCGAACTGGTTTCTGGTTCAGTGCGACTCGTCCTCGTGCAACCCAACACACCCAAAACCCACTAATGGAGAATCTAACCATGAAATGTATAGTCCTAACCTTGATGGCCCTTACCCCGTTGATGCAAACATCGGCATATGCGCAAGCCGAGCCCGTGCCGGAGGATGCATTAAAATTCCAAGTCCTTGAGCTAGAACGCGCATTGGGGTCTTCCCGATACACCACCGAGGCCTTGCGTAGGGAACTCGACGCCGTCGTTGAACGGGGACTCAAGAGAAAGCAAGAGAACGAGGATCGCGTACTAACTGCGATGGAAAGTGAATTGAAGGCCAGGCTGACTTTAGACGCGGCCCTCTCGCGCTTTGCTTCCGCCGAGCAACAGTTTCAAGAGCAACAGTTAAAATGGGACAATCAAAGTATCGAGCTTGAGGATCAATTAAATTTCCTTCGAGGCCAGCTGAACACGGCGGAGGAAAAACCAACTCGCTCAGAGGGGGACCTTAAGACGGCTATCTATGTTGCAGAAAACGTAGATGGTCACATTCTCGCAGACCTCGCAAGTCAGACATTCGGGCACTTGGTTGCGTACACCGAGGCCTCCGCGAGTTTTTCACACGTTTCGACCTCGCAAAGGCAACGTTTCACTTCGGTCCCGCGTGGGAACCAGGTTCTCGTAACCGATTTCCCTGATCAGCTCGACAAGGCTTTGAGTCTCCTGATTGAGATTGATGCAAGTTACGCGAACGCCAAGCAAGCCAGCACTTCTGACAATGCTACCCGAGTAGTTTTCTACAAACCTAAGGCCCTAACCGCAGACCAGGTCATCTCGTTGATTAGTGCCGGTCCTGACAAACTTAGGTACATTGAAATACGCGGGACCGGTACGGTTCGAATCGAAGGGCCTAAGAGCTCAGTCGATGATGCTCTTGCCTTACTTGGGCAGAATGACAACTACCCTCCTCAGGTCCGCATAAGAGCGTGGTTGATCAAAGCCAGTGTTTCAAATTCTTCCAAGCCCCAAGTCGGAATCGCTCTTCCTGAAAAACTCACCAGTGGTTTGATGGGTGCTCTACCCGGCCAAACCTTTTCCGGCCTCGCCTCCATATTGGTGCAGACTTCAGTGGGAAGCGGCCAACAGGTTCGTACAACTACCATGCCTGCGCCTTCTGAGGCTTCCAATATCTCGGAGTGGGTGTTTGCCGCGGGTATGAAGTCGTACGATTCCGAGGCCGGCCTTCTCTCGCTAGAGCAGTGTTCTTTCCAAGTACAGCTGATTGGCAGAACTGAGCGCGTCTCAACCGATGTCTTGTTGCGCAAAGACGAGTTCACCGTGGTTGGATCTATTCAGGGCGGCTCGATGTATCTCGTCTTGACCTTTGAAGAGATTTAGCTCGCCACACAACGCAACAGGCCGGATCCCAGATTTCTCTGGGGTCCGGCCTGTTGCGTTCTAGCTTTGCTGAAGCGATCTACTTGTTGAAGTCTGGCATAGGAGGAAAATCGATAGCTTCGGAGTCCCCATCATTGCCCGATTCAAATTCCAACCCTCCGCTATCCGAATCGCTGATTATCTCTTCGCTCAGCAAGTTGGCCGTCGTCTCCATCGTGTCGCTTTCATGATCGTCGAAGCTCAATTCCGAGGAATCCAAATCAAGTCCGCCTAGATCGAACTCTTCGCCGATGTGATCGGTTCCCAACGTTTCCAAATCGAACGACTCATCAGAGCTGCTTTCGGTCCCCAAAGTTTCCTGAACCGCTTGGTCTCCCTCATCGAATAGGTTTCCCCAAGTATTGTCATCTGCGAATTTTTGTACGGGGCAGTGCTCTTCCAGCCACTTGCGGTTCGAGGTCACCGTGCTGACGATAGGCAACAGGAACATATCCGTTTCTGCGCTCAGCAAAGCCAAAGTCTCGGCTTGCACTATTGCAGGCATGGCTATCGTAAGTACGTTGCCGTAGCGCGATACGGGAACCAAGGCCGAAGCCTGTAGGAAGGCCGCATTGAACAATGGGAGCAGGTCTTTGTCGGGCTTTGCCTGGTCGACCGGAAGAAACGGCAGATGGAATACATCGCAAACCACGCGTGACAGATCCCAGTCAGGGATAAGGTTTAACTCAATGAGGGCTTCAGGGAACGGTTGGCCACCTTCGTTGCTAGCCTTGAGGAGCTCTTGAATGGATGACTGAGCAACCAAATCGCGTTCGGTTAGAGCCTCAGCGAGGCGGCTGTAGTCTAGTCTTTGGGTGAATTTCACTGGACGATTTCCGAGGGGGGGATCGATGCAATCGGACCCTTCCCCTATCGTCATTCCACCGCGCAGGGTTGAGCCTTCATCCCTGTTCACCCACGAAAAAAATTCGTGGACTCGCTCAGCGTCTCCAAATCAAGGTTTGCACCGCAAAATTATGGGTGTTGATAGTTCACCCATTCTCCGGACGTACGCTCAGTTATAGATCAGGGCTTTGCCGGGGAGCGCCACAGCGCGCCTAACAAGGCCCCGGATGCTTTACATCCATGCCTTCGGTCGACCTAACTCCGCCAGGGTATCGGTGACGCCCTGGCGGGGCATAGGTGCTTTTCGACTACCTGCTAGCGCCTACACATCCAGATTTGTGATCTCGAGAGCGTACTGCTCAATGTACTCACGTCGAACTTCGACGCTATCGCCCATGAGAACTGTGAATATCTGATCGGCTGCGAAAGCGTCATCCATGGTGACTTTGAGTAGGGTTCGCACCTCAGGATCCATAGTAGACTCCCAAAGCTGATCTGCGTTCATCTCACCCAGACCCTTGTAGCGTTGAACATCGATGCCGGACTGGGCCTGCTTTTGGAAGTTCTTGGCCAGGTTCAGGGGGCCGAAGCACTCGATGGTCTCCTTGCTGGTCACGATCTCGTACTTGCCGCCGCCACGCAGTATCATGCCTTTGCCCTCTAAGGCTATCAGCGTCTCCTGAGTCTCTTTTGCGTGACCCAGGTGAGTAGAGATCACGGTGGCGTCGATCAAGTCCACGCCGCTTTCCGGTCCGGTGTAGACGATCAGTTCGCCAGGCACCATTGCCCTGCGAAGCTCAAGGAAGTTTTCGTACTCCTCCTTCGTGTCGAAGAAGTGGTCGAGCTTGTCCACCTGGGCCCAATACGCCGGAACCGAAGTTCCATCGAACCTCTCGACTACATCATCGAAGGAGATGCTGGCCCACACGGGTACGACCTTGCCGGCTAAGTTCCCCAATTTGCCAAGCAGCTCGGTCATCTCGCGCAACTCAACGCCTTCCCACTCTTTGTCTGCGTTGAGGTCCCGAACCGCGGCACCAATCACGCCCAATTCAAGCAGATAATCACGCAGCGCTGCATCGTCAATGAGGTAGCGAGAGTTCTTACCTTTGGTGACTTTGAACAGCGGCGGTTGCGCGATGTACAAGTGACCGGCTTCCACAACCGCCAACATTTGACGGAAGAAGAAGGTCAACAGCAGCGTTCGAATGTGGGATCCATCCACATCAGCGTCTGTCATGATGATGATCTTGCCATAGCGCAGCTTGTCCACGTTCAGCTCTTCCGCGATGCCGCAGCCTAGTGCGGAAATGATCAATTGAATTTCAACGTGCCCCAACATTTTGTCGAGGCGCGCTTTCTCCACGTTTAGGATTTTACCTTTGATCGGGAGGATGGCTTGGATTTTGCGATCACGGCCCATCTTGGCGGGACCACCAGCCGAATCACCCTCAACGATGTAGATTTCGGTTTCGTCGCGGATCTTACTTTGACAGTCCGCCAACTTGCCGGGCAGGTTGCCACTGGCCAGGGCAGACTTGCGACGCATGAGTTCGCGCGCCTTGCGTGCAGCTTCGCGGGCTTGCTTGGCTAGGATGGCTTTGCCTATCACCGATTTTCCAACGGCGGGATGCTCCTCCAAGTAGGTGCCGAGAAGTTCATTGACCACGGACTCAACGATACCTTTGGCTTCGCTGTTGCCGAGCTTGTCTTTGGTTTGACCTTCGAACTGAGGCTCCGGAACTTTGAGCGAAATGATCGCGGTAAGACCCTCGCGGAAGTCATCGCCGGTTGGGAGTACCGATCCCTCTTTGATCAACTTGGCTTTCTTCGCGTAGTTGTTGAGAGTTCTGGTCAACGCTGCACGGAAACCTTCCAGGTGCTTGCCACCGCCGTGAGTGTTGATGTTGTTTGCAAAGCTGTGGACGGTTTCTTGATACGAGTCCGTGTACTGCAAGGCCACTTCCACCTCGTAGTCCTTGCCCGGATCTTCGGTCGACTCCACCGTCTTGACGATGTGTATGACCTCGTTGTGTACGGGATTCTTGTTCTGGTTGATATCTGCAACGAAAGCGCGCAGGCCATCAGGGAACTCGAAGGTTTCTTCTGCACCGGTGCGCAAGTCTTGTAGCTCCAATCGCAAACCCTGCGAGCCCATCAAGTACGCGGTTTCACGCATGCGCTTTTCCACGATCCCATAGTCGATTTCTATCGAGTTGAAAATTTGACTATCGGGCGTGTAGCGCACCGTCGTTCCCGTGTAGTCCGTGTCTCCAATGATCTCCAAATCCTTGGTCTTAGCCCCTCGGGAAAATTCGATGTGGTGAATCTTTCCGTTCTTGTGGACATCAACCGCCAAGGACGAAGCCAGCGCGTTGACACACGAAACACCCACCCCGTGCAAACCACCGGAGACCTTGTAAGCATCGTCGTTGAACTTGCCGCCGGCGTGCAACTTGGTGAGAACGACCTCGACGGCAGGAATACCTTCAGCCTCATGAATGTCGATCGGAATTCCACGTCCGTCGTCCCTGACTTCGATCGATCCATCTTCATGGAGGATGACCCGGCAGTATGTGGCGTAACCCGCAAGGGCTTCGTCCACCGAGTTATCCAATACTTCCCAGATCAAGTGGTGTAGCCCACGCACATCGGTATCGCCGATGTACATGGCGGGTCGAACGCGAACTGCTTCCAGTCCTTCGAGAACGGTGATGGAGGAGGCTTCGTACTTCGGGTTGCCTTTTTCGTTGCTGCTCATTGAGATTGTTTCAGCTTGTAGGTAACGCGCCTGATGCGCTCCATACCTAAGATCGTGTTTGCTTTTTGGCGATAGGATTCGCCGGTGAACGAGGCCAGCTCATGACGCTGTGCCGATGATTCGGTTTCTACGGTGAGAACACCGCTTCGGAACTGAACCGCTCGGGCGCGTTTGCAGAATTCGGTACCAAGCGCTTTGCGCCAGGCATCGAACACAGCAAAGTCCCGCATCTGTTGGTCTAACCCTGTTTCTTTGAACAGGGCTTTCAGAGCTTGTTCCATGGTGGTCATTGCGCCTCCACGTTTTCGCTCCGAACTTTTCAAGAGGTGGCTGCTGCGACGGGACGGGTGTCGATAGTGACGGGCATGACGACGTAGCGGTAGTTGCCGCCCAGGAGGAATTCTCCGGGACTGGAGGAACCGTTGAAACGCAGGGTCACTGTATCGGACTCGCAACGCTTGATGCCATCGAGAACGAAGTCCGGGCGGAATGCGATCTCCGCATCCTCTCCGTGGTAATCCACATCCATGGAGGCTTCAGCCTCACCACGGGAGATTGAACGCACGAAAAGATTCAAGCGACCCTCGGTCAGCTGCATGCGAACGCCTTGCTCTTGCCCGACACTTGCTGCCAATCGAAGCTTCTGTCCGAACACGCCTTTGTCGACTTCCACTTCGAACATGTGTTCCTCAGGGAACAGCGCATCGTAGATGGGAAACTGACCTTCGATGACTCGCGTAAAGACTTGAGCTCCACGCGTCTTCAAGCCGATGCGGTCAGAACTGAATTCGAGGTGAACCTGGTCGAGCGGATCGGAGATAACCCTGCTGAACAACTGCATGCCCCGCGTCGGAACAATCAACGGATCACAAACCACACCTTGCGAATCAACCGGAGTCGAAACACGAGCCAAGCGCCTACCGTCGGTAGCAACCATCTGCAGGTTATCCCCCTGGAGGCTGGTTTGAATTCCGTGCATCGCGTAACGACCCGGCTCGCGTGCAGCAGCAAACGAGGTTTGAGAAACCAACTTGGTCAGCACTCCGCCTTGGATGGAAATGTGCTCCTTCGCTTCGAAGCGAGGAATGACCGGGAACTCATCTGGGTCGGCGGTAACCAAGTCGCAATGGTCCTGGTTGCTGGAAAGCCTGCAGCGCGTACCCACCATTTCAATCTGGCAGTCTTCGCCCGACAGATCTCGCACGACCTCCATCGCAACCTTGGCCGGAATCACTACGACTCCAGTTTCTCCAACCTTCACGTCGTCGATCGTGTAGCGCAGGGAAACCTCTTGGTCGGTTGCCAAGAATTCCAAGGCGTGGTCGGTTGCGACTAGGCAAACGTTTTCCAAGACAGGGTTGGTTGTCTTGGTCGGAACCAGCTGACTGGCGATGGATAGGGCGTCGCGAAGCTTTTCGCGGTTGCAGATGACCTTCATGGATTTGTGGGGTTCAAGTGAGGTGCGACGTTGTTCACATACCCCTTATGAATTAAATCATTAGTAATAATAAGGGGTGGCGTCTCTGGGGGACAACCATGGATGGGTTTATCGTAACTCTTGATATATAGTACGTTTATGGCCTCAAAGGAGGAGTGGAAAGAACCTAAAAAGCCGTGGATAACCTGTCGAAAGTTGCCGAGTTGTCCACGGTTGTTCAGGGGGCTTTTTGAGGTGCGGGTGAAGGACCCGAGTTCCCCACGAAAAGGCCCCCTAAGTTCCACGGCTTTCAGTGCTTCACCAACGGGTTTTCCACAGGTTTTCCAGGGTGATTTCAGGCCCCAAACCCCATTTTTCGGTACTTGAGGGACCGAAATGGTGTGTGTTTTGGTTGAGAGCATGGCTGCTTGCATCAGGCTTCCAGCTGTCTGCCAGTCAGTTCGGTGTACAAGCGTCCTACCTCTTCACAGATCTCCGGGTTGGTCTGTGTGATCTTCTTCATCTTGTTGACCGCATAGACCACGGTGGAGTGGTCCCGGCCGCCGAAGTGAGCGCCGATGGCCTCAAAGGAGTTACCCGTGACAATGCGAGCGAGATACATGGCAACGTGCCTAGGGAAGGCTACGGCGCGCGTACGCTTGCTGGACTGCAGGTCGGAGGGCTTGAGGTGGTAATGCTGGGTTACCGCCTGAACAACGTCTCCAAGGGTGGGCTGTCCACGGGTCGTCTTGAGGATGCTGGACAAGGCCTCATGGGCCATTGCGTGGTCGATAGTCCGGTTGGACATGCTCGAGAATGCGATTAAGCGCGTCACTGCGCCTTCTAGCTCACGGACGTTGTTCTCGATGTTACTGGCTATGTATTCCGCCACTGAGGGGGGGAACTCTTGGCCGCGACCGATGCTCTTACGCTTGACGATGGCCATGCGCGTTTCGAAGCAGGGCGGCTCTATTTCGGTGACCATTCCCCACTTGAAGCGTGAGACCAGCCGCTCTTGCAGCGTGGGGATGTCCTTGGGGGGACTATCGGAGGACAGTACGATTTGCTTGCCCGCGTTGTAGAGCGTGTTGAACGTATGGAAGAACTCTTCCTGGGTGCGCTCTTTATTGGCCAGCAGGTGGATATCGTCGACCACTAGCACATCCACGTTGCGGTACTTGTTCCTAAACCGGGTGGTGTCTCCATCTTGAAGGGCGGAGATGAAGTGATTGATGAAGGTCTCGCAGGACAGGTAGAGGATCCGGCTTTGTGGAGACCGCTGCAGGATCATGTGGCAGAGCCCTTGCAGAAGGTGGGTTTTGCCTACGCCAACATTGCCATGCAGGAAAAACGGGTTGTACGAGCGACCCGGTTGCTCTGCAGCTCCCATGGCAGCGGCATGCCCAAATCGGTTACAGGGGCCCACGACAAAATTGTCGAAGGTGTAACCAGGGTGTAGCTCAATGTCCGAATTCCACAATAGACCCCCGCGGGACTGCTCCGGCGGGTGATTCTGGGGAGCATGCGGAGTGGTGTTTTGGGTTTTAATCTCCAAACCAGGCGGGGGCCCAGGAACGGCCGTTAGAACCTGATTCGGGATGGTGGCGGTGGACAGCTCGGGGTTGACGCTGATCTTAAGGGTCCGCTTGGAGCCCAATACAGCGAGGATCGCACTCTCGATCGCGGCTCGGTGGTACTTGAGAATCCAATCCAGGGTGAAATCGTTCAGAACCGCGATTTCTAGCTCGTCGTCATCGAATCCGACCAGGCTGGCACGGCCAAACCACGTGGCAAACTGCTCCGGCTGCATGCGTTCACAGATGGCGAGCAGGAGCCCATTCCAAAGGTCTGAAAGGTCCGGTTTTTCTTCGTTCGCGGGGGGCGAATCAGGCTCGGTTTTAGCCACGAGTTTTTCCGGGGTCGAATCCACAGAACCCGAGCTTGGCTCAGGTACAGAAGGGTCGAAGAATTGCGGGTCTTGCATGGACAAGGATCCCACCCAAAGTGAATAAAGGGCCTTGCAGTAGATCGAGGCGGGGGGGAGCACATCGATATGCTTGCAGGCAGCAGAGACCCTGAAACTGGTTGTCGGGAGGCTTGGTGGACGCAAAAGAAGAGACACCCACGGACTCGAATCGCTATGCGAACAAAAAAGAGCGGGGGCAGGTTCTGCGGGGACAGAAAAGCTCTTTCGAAGTCGCGAGACAAGGAGACAAGTCGGGTTGTTCTTGCTTTCGGGGGGCGAACGCGCAGCACGTGCCGATGACGGCTGTGTGCAATATTTGGGCGCGGTACCCGCTAAGCCTCAGCATTAAATGGACAGCCGTAGGGGGAGTCAAACTTAACCCCCGAACTCTTCCACAAACGCGCACACCGCTCGCGCAAAATCAACAGTTATGGCGACTAGCGCAGATTCTCGACAGAATTTCCACAGCGCTGTTGATAACCGATTTTGTGGTGGTAAGCGCGAATGAAATACGCAGTCCGGCGCGTGCCTGTTGATCGCTCATCCCCAGCGCTTTGAGCACGTGAGAAGGTTCTAGGGAGCCGCTAGCGCACGCGGAGCCCGCAGAAGCTTGCAGGCCGAGTAAGTCCAGGCGGGTGATGAGAACCAGCCCCTCCGTTTGGGGTAGGTGGATGTTTAGCGTATTGGGAAGCCGCAAAGGGTCCTGCACTTGTGGCCCGTTGCAGCGAACTTCGGGGATGTTTTCCACAAGTTGTTGCCAGAGGTGAATAAGTAATTCACGCGTATGTTCGGCGTAGGTTTCCTGCTCCTTCACCGCAAGTTCCATAGCGATGGATGCACTCACGATCCCGGGCACGTTTTCCGTGCCCGCCCGCAATCCACCCTCATGCCCTCCACCCCATTGACGAGGTTCCAGGGGGGTACCTTGTTTGCGATAGAGCAGGCCCACTCCAGGAGGCCCGCCAACCTTGTGCGCTGAAAAGGCGGCCAAGTCGACGCCCCAATCTTTCAAGCGCACAGGAATACGGCCGAGGGCCTGGACCGCGTCGGTGAAAAAGAGCGGGCGCTGGGAACCAAAAGTGTGTTCCAGGCGGGCAGAAAGCGCCGCGAGGTCCGTGATGGTCCCGATTTCGTTATTAGCGGCCATGGTGGCCAACATGTCTCCAGGCTGGCAGGCTTCTACGAGCTGTTCGGGGTCCACATGCCCAGAGGTTTGCACGCCTATGCGCTTTACAACCGTGCCGGCAGCTTCAAGGGGCCGAACGGCTTCCAGGACTGCGGGGTGCTCGACCGAGGTTGTGATCAGGCGAGCTCCAGGTGAAAGGCTGGCCATACCGCCTAAAATGGCCAGGTTGTCCGACTCGGTTCCTCCGGAGGTGAAAAGAATCTCATCCTCAAGGACCTCCAAGGCTCCGGCGACGCGCTCGCGGGCCTCATCCACCAGGGCACGGGCTTCACGCCCCGCAGCATGCACGCTGGATGGATTGCCCTGCAATCGATCGACCGCATCTAGCCAGGCATCCCTAGCCTCGGGCCGTAGGGGCGTTGTTGCGTTGTGGTCCAGATAGAGGGGCTTCAATGATCTTGCAGCACCCTGCGGTACATATTTTCGTACTGGGCGGTGACCACGGAGCGATCGAAGCGGTCTTCCGCTTCCTTACGCGCGGCCCGCCCCATCTCGTTGCTGTGCTCGGGGTTGAAGAGCAGTTTGGCGAGGGCTGAGGCATAGGATTCGATATCGCCCAACTCTGTGAGGTAACCACTCACTCCATGGGTGACGACCTCAGGGACCCCGCCGACCGAAGTGGCAACCACAGGGGTGCCACAAGCCATAGCTTCCAAGGCGCTTAGCCCGAAAGACTCTTCGGCGCTGGAGCTGCAGTACACGTCCGCTGGACCCAGAAGTTGGGGTAAGGCATCACGTGTTCCAAGAAAGCGAACATGCTCTTCAATACCCAATTCGGTGGCGAGTCTTCGGCATTCGAGTTGCTCGGGACCGTCTCCGACGAGCAATAGAGTGGCCAGCCGGCCTTGCAAGGAGTGGGCAAAAGCGCGCACCAACCAAGGGACTTGTTTGACCTCTCGGAAATTACTCACGTGCACGGCGACGGGACCTCCGCGGCACCAATCACCCATGGATTGGTTTTTCTTGGGAGGGGTAAAGAAGTCCAAATCCACGAAGTTGGGAATGACCTCGATAGCGCATGGCGTGGATAGCACGTGGAAGTTCTCGCGCGTACGTCTTGCCAGATCCTCGCTGACCGTTGTGACCTTGTCGCTCGACACCAGAACGTGCTCGGTCAAAGCTGCGTAGGATGGATCGTTGCCGACCAAGGTGATATCGGTTCCGTGTAAGGTCGTGACTAACTTCGGCGCGGACTGCCCGTTGTAGCCCCGAGCGGCTTCCCTTGCCAGATAGGCGCTCACTGCGTGGGGAATCGCGTAATGCGCGTGTAGGATGTCGAAACCCACCTTGCGGTGCACATCTAGAATTCGCGAGGTGATCGCCAGGTCGTGGGGTGGCGAGGTGAAGAGTGGGTACGGAACGCCTTGGGCCACGTGCATTTCAACGGGGCCGGAAGAACGCGCCAGTCGGGGCGGCACATCGTGCGAAAAGAGGTGCATTTCGTGGCCGCTATCGCCCAAGGAAAGCGCCAACTCGCTGGCCACAACACCCGAGCCTCCATAGGTCGGGTGGCACACCACGGCTATTTTTAGGGGAGCGTTAATAGCTTCAGCCCTCGCGGTTTTGCTGTGGTTTTCGAGTCCAACGGTCTTCACCGATGTAGGTGCCAAATCCCATCACCGGCGTCGGAGGAAGGCTCGTGACCTCGGGTTCTGGGGTGCGTGGTTCCTCCACGGGTGCCGACTCCGCCTCGGCGGAGGGAGTCTGCTTTACGTTCGGCTCTTGAGGGGCAACGGCCACAGGCGCGGCAACTACAAGAACCTCGGTTTCACCGCTCGTGGGGTCCGGCTGCAAGCCGAGGTTTCTGGGCTCCGCGTCCGAATGGGGTACTTCTTGCTCGGAGTCTTCGACGTTATCTACGGGCGTGAGTTCCTCTTTTGGGGTCGCCCCTATTGGGCTCGCTTGCGCCACCGTGTTTGGACTTTGGGGGCTTGCCAAGGGAGCTATGGGCGCATCGGGATTAATGCGAGGCAGTTCGTAAGTTGCCAGCTCGGCATCCACGCCATCGTCAGCGCGCACGGCCGAAGTCGGCTCTTTAGGGCCTGGCGCCGGGCCCGAATTCTCCACAACACACTCTTCACTCTTGGGAGCGCTACCGTCGGGGGCAACGAGGTTGTTTTCAGGGGGCGCATCAAGCGCAGAAGTGATATCTGGGGCTGAATCGGGGACCTTTGCCTCGTTTTCCGGAGTCGCTACCCAGTGGTCCGGGGCCGGGGCTTCCAGGTCGCGTAAACCTTCAGCGGCCCGGCGTAATTCTTTGGCTTGCTCGTCATTGACCACCTCGACCGAGGTGGGTTTGGGGCGTTCCTCGGTGGGGGATCGCTTGAGTAGCTCCTCGCCCATGGCTGCGTAGTCTTTGGCGCCATTAGAGCCCGGCGCGTATTCAAAGATGGTCATGCCGTGGCTGGGCGATTCCGCCAATCGCACGTTGGTTCGCACGGGGGTCGGGTAGACCTTGCCCGGGAAGAAACGGCGCAGTTCGGCGAGTACTTCGCGAGCCAGTTTGAGCCGGCTGTCGTACAGGCAAGGCAAGATGCCTGTCAAGGTCAGGGCCGGGTTCATTCGGCGGCGCAAGAGTTGGATCACTTCGACCAACTTGCTCAATCCTTGCAAGGCGAAGAACTCCGTTTGCACTGTGATCATGACCTCTTCGGCGGCCACCAGCGCGTTGATGGAAAGCAGACCCAAGCTCGGCGGGCAATCCAGTAAAACGTAGTCGGCGGGCGGGAAACCGTCCTTTTCGATCGCTTCTGCTTCCCACAGGTTGATCGCGTCGCGCAACAAGGTTTCACGGCTCATGGCGCTGGCGAGCTCTAATTCAGCGCCGGACAAATCCAAGTGGCTGGCCACGAGGGATAGGCCTTCAACTTTGGTTTTGCGCAGGGCCTCTACGACCGGGAGACCCTCGGTTAGCACGCCGTAGACAGAGGCATCCCCACGGCCGACCTCGCTACCCAGATATAGGGAGAGATTGGCCTGGGGGTCCATGTCGAATACGACGACCCGCTTTCCGGCTCGAGCCAGGGCTGCCCCCAAGTTGGCGACGGTCGTGGTTTTACCCACACCGCCCTTCTGGTTGATAATCGCAATCCTTCGCATGTTGTTCCCGTCACCCATCGCCGCTCGCCGGCAAATCGTAGGAGCAGTGTACTCGGAAACGCCCCTAGCGATGGGCATCCTCCGGCATTCGATTCATTTCGAGGTGGGCTTTTCAGAAGTCCAACCCGTCGGCTGAGGCAGGTCTGGCGCCATAAGGGCTAGTAGCGACATAGCGGTGCAATAAGACTCTGTTCTTGGGAAGATGCGGTCGTTCCAGGCGCCATTGGCTTGCCGGGTACGCCACAGGAGCTGCTCCAATTGAACCCGAAAGTCGGGGCGTTCCTTTTCGGGCAAGGACTCGATCGCCAGGGCGGCGTAGTTGTGGGCGTAGAAGAAGTAGTAGGGCGCGATCGAATAGGGACCTTCATGCGTTCCTTGCTTGCTCTTGCGATCAAACAGGTGCTCCCAGTTGTCGAAGAAGCCTAGTACAGCGGTGCGGAGTCGGTCCGTATCGCTTCGGCCTGCGCGCAAAAGGGCTAGCTCAGCGATGGCAGCGCGTCCTGATGAAGCGGCCATTTTTTCGCGGCGCGGGCCAGCATACCCGTAGGCCCCCGTTTTGGTGGACCGTCCCTTTTCGAGGGCCGTTAAGGCTTTTTCAATCAGGTCGGTGGGTATCTCAAAGCCCTGCGCTTTGGCTTCAAAGAGAAAGAGCAGGGTCGGACCCGTCATGAAGGGGCTGCAGGCATTCGCTCGATCGCTGGCGTAGTTCCAACCACCATCGCCCAATGCATTGACCTGTAGGCAGTGAATCAGGTGCTTGATGGACTCGTCCACCTTTTTGCTTTGCTTCTTGGGGACCAGACCCTCTTTGCGCATGAGCAGCATCAGGTTCATTCCGTAGGCGTGCGCCCAACCACGCACGTCGTAGCCCTCTTTAGGTCCCGGGGACAGGGTCTTGTCGGACTTGATGCGGCCGAGGACGAAATTCAATCCGCGCTCTACCGCCGCTTGGCGGGTTTTGTCCTGCTTGTAACCGGGCGCCTTGATGAGGGCCTCGCAAACGATGGCCGTTCCACCGACTCGGTAGCCCGAGGGAATGGCTCGGTTGGGGCGCACCCGATAAACACCTTCGTAGGGCCATTCCTGTGCGGGCCTTTTGCTCGCTTTTCGAACCTTCATCAGGCGCTTCACTTCCTTCTCCTGCCAATCTTTAAGCTCATCGTCCGGCAGGCTTCCAACGGGCCTATCGGACTGGTAGCGCTCCTGGTAGGAGAGCAATAACTGCACACCCTCTTCGATAGCCGCTTTGCGAGTGATCGTGGAATCCTCAAGCGGCTTATCTTCGGACGCCTTGAGCTTGGCAGCATCCTGGCCAAATGAGAATGAAAGGGGCGCCGTGAGGACTAGGGCGGAAAGCCATAGCGTGGATAGTTTTCGCATGAAGAGGCGGGTCAAGATGTAGGCCAAAGGGGAGAGGATGAGAGTCGAAAGGTTCGAATAAGTAGCTATATTGCTACTTATTGAGCCAGTGGCGCAACGGGTCGTTTTCGGGGAGCGGGCCTATATGCACCAGGGGTTCACCCACCTGCACACCGATTTGCTCACCGAAGTAGCGGGCTTTGGTTGTGATGCGCTCTTCGATATTGGATCCAAAGAGGAAGTGCTTGCCGTCGTCGCCAGGCTCCTGCGCGGAGAGCTGACTTTCATAGCAGCGCACCAATTCTAACTTGCGTTGCCAGACTTCAGAGATGTCAACAACAAGGGTGGGGTCCTGGGCCACATGGGACAGGAAGTGGAAGATGTGCGCGGGGCGGTGGGCGCTTTCATCTCCGGCTAGTTGTGCGAGCCGTTTGAGCCCGGACAGATACCAAGCCTCACGAGCCAAGTGGCCAGTAGCCATGTGGTCGGGATGTAGGTCCGTGGGGTGATGGGCCAGCAGCACATCTGGCTTGGTTTTGCGGATCAGGGAAGCCAACTTCTCGCGGTTTTCGACGTTCGATTCCACGCGTGAATCGGGGAGATTCAGGTTGAACCGCGCATGAATTTGCATTGAGCGATCCGCAGCAGCCGTTTCGTTGTCGCGATCCTCCTGTGTGCCTCGAGTGCCCATTTCACCACGGGTGCAATCCACAATGCCTACACGCGCTCCCGCATCGATCAAGCGCAGGATCGTGCCCCCCACGGATATTTCGGCATCGTCGGGGTGAGCAGCCACAACCAGGAAATCTAACTTCATTGAGTATCGGACGAGGCCGGGGGTTGGAGGGTCAAGGCAAGGTGGGTCTGCGAAAGGCTTGGAAGAACAGCGTACAGGGCCGTGATGCAAACAGGACCGTAACGCGCGTAAAACTCCAGTGGGCCTAAGACGCGCTCCTGGAGGTTCCCTCGGGGCATCAAGCGGTTGTTGAGACGTCGAACGTGACGCCCGGTTTTACCCCCCTTGTTTTGATGGATGCGTAGGGCTGTGGCCAGCAACTTTTCGATGCCAGCTGTCATCTGATCCGTGGCGCGCTTGAGGCCGCGGTCCATGGATGGCTCAATGGCTGCCAAAGGCGCTCTTTGGGTGTTTAGGGCGCTTCGAGCCTCATCCAGAATGCGCTGAATATCCGCGAAAACCCCGGGCGTTTGGGACGCTTCATCCTCGATTTCAAGGTCTCCGCCACCCTGCAATACCTGTTGAAGGGTCACACCCGCTTTCTTGAGCGAAACGGAGCACTCCTGATCGATGAGCGTGGCCGAAACCCTAGGAATGAATGCGGTAACGGGTGTTTTGGTGGCCTTGCGCGTTTCTACCAATTGGGCGTGGTAGGCCAGCTCTCCATATCCACCCACATAGCCAATGCAGGGCAGTGCGAGGTCTTGAATAAGTGGGCGGAACAGGGCGCCTGCGGACCAGGCACTGGGTTCTTTGCGGATCCGCTCGGCTAGAGTTGTGGGCAGAATGACCTCGTCGCTGCCATCCATCACGTAGCCCTGTTCTTGCCAACGCACGGCGGTACGGCCTTGCTCGTTGACGTGGAATAGCAAGGATGCGTTGGACGGGTCGATAGCGGCTCCATATGGCAAATCGTTGGACGCCTGCAGCACCTTGGCGCCGTCACATTCCACGACTTGCGCCAGGGCTTGGCCTAGCGGTTTTCGAATCCAATCTGGCTCGATGGGGATCAAACCCATGGGCCCCAGAACCTGCAAGAACACCCGTGTCATGGTATTTGGCAGGGTCTCTCCAGTGCGCGGCATGAAGAGGTCCACCCCTTCGTCACCGTGCGGATACATACCGAAGTTTTGCTCTAAGAAGGCCCGGATCGATGCCAAGCCTTGGGCTTCTTCGTCCAAGACAATGCTTGAAAGCGGCAGGCGCCCGGAGGACAACCCCGCTAGAGAGACCTTTTGCAGATCCAAATTCCGGTTTTGGATGTAGCTGTGATGAACCTCGGCGATGTCGTGGTCATCCGCGTGATTCCAAAAGAGGGGGATCACGGACCGCTTCCATTTCGCGGTCAATTCTTGGGCGAGTTTGCAGGCCTGCATAGCCTTATACAGCGAATACAGCGGGCTGCAGAGGAACCCAGGTTGCTGACCGGTGATGATCGCCACAGCGCCGGGTTGGCCTAAGGCTTCCAATGAATCAATAGCCGCATTTGGCAAATCAAGTCCGCCTAAGCCACTCTTGATGGAAGATGCCAAATCACGTCGGCAATCTTCTGACCAGAGATCTAGACCCGGAGTGAGGTCATCCAATTGACGAATGACGGGCAGCCCATGTACTTCGCCATGAATCAGAGCGTGCGCGGATAGTTCCGAAGGTCCGGGCAAACCGGCCGTTATTTCTTCAACTAGAATGTTCAAGTGGGCTCCTTAGCTCACCGGATTAAGATCCAAAGCTCTGAACTCTTCGATCATGGTTTGGGTGGCTTCGCGTACCGCGTCTTTCCAGTGTTGACCAGGTTTGGCTTTGGGGTACAGGATTCCGCGCGATGAGTTTACAAGTCCGCCTGCGAAGTGTGCGCCGAAGGCGGGGGTGAGTTCCTGGGCGCCGCCACCTTGGGCGCCGTAACCAGGGATCAAGAAGGGCACGCCTGGCATGCGCTTCCGAAGAGCTGCTAGATCGGTGGGGTGCGTGGCGCCTACAACGGCTCCGACCGAGGAGTAGCCGCCTTCTCCGACCAGGTCCTTACCCCACCCCACGACGGCGTCGGCCACCAATTCACTGAGGGTCGGCTCGCCCTGCAACTGGAATTCGGCGCTGCCTGGGTTTGAGGTGCGAACCAGCACGTAGAGCCCTTTTCCGCTGTCCTTGCAGGCTTTCAGGAAGGGCTCGATGGAGTCGCTACCCAGGTAGGGGTTGATCGTTATGCAATCACAGAGCGTCTCGGGGTCGCATCCGCGCATGCCGGTCAGGAAGGCCTGGGCATAGGCCGCGGCCGTGGATCCAATATCGCCGCGCTTTACGTCGCCAATGACCAACAAGCCTGCTTGGTGGGAGAGCTTTACGACCTCTTCCCAGGCTTCGACTCCTGCGACACCCAGGGCTTCAAAGAAGGCGGATTGGGGCTTTACAGCAGGAACCAAGTCAGCAACGGCATCGATCACTCCGCTAAAGAAGCGAACCACATCCTGGGCCATCTCCGCGCGGGTTGCTGTATTGCCGTGCAGGGACTCGAACTCCTTGGGCATCATGCTCAAGTGCGGGTCCAGGCCTACCAAACATGGGTTGCGAAGCTCTAGCACCCGACGGAAGAGTTGATCAGCGAAGTTCATGGGTACGATTCTATCCACTTTGCGGGTCCAGATGAACCTCTTCACGACCCGCAGCGTTGGAGAAAGTACCCGACCGTGCTCCTGGCGATGTCGTCCCATAGCAGCCTGATGAACAGCCACTGGGTTACCACCCCATGATCCGCCGCATTCTCGCCACCTTGTTCGCAATCATGCTCGTTTGGGCAGTGGTTCTCGGGGTGATTTATGCGCTTCGTCAGGCGGACAAGCCCGAGATACCCCAACCGGTGTTAGATCTCTTGGAAAACGCGAAGGAGTGGCGAATCCATGACACCGTGGGAGGGTGCGAGGGAATCCCAGCAATCCATGGCGTCAGTTTGCCGGAGGGCTTTGGGGAGTCAAAGCATGTGAGGACGGTGCAGGGGGCGACGAAACATGACTTGCAAAATGGTCTCGTGCGAGCGATCCAGGATTGGCCAGCAGGCGAACAAATGATCATCGCCGCCTTGGGTTGGAGATATTTCGTGGAAGCTCAGGCGCCCGCAGGGACGGTCACGCTCCGATTTAAGTCCACCGGCGAGCTCGTCTCCTACGAAAGCAGCTTGCCCGCATATCCCGAAGGGAGCCTCAACCTGACGGAGTCTTGGCGCGGCCATATGGAGCGGGCTTATGCGCTTGGCACTCCCGTAGAGCAGGAGTGATATTTACGCCGCAGGGCGCAAGCGGTCATCCAGAGCGGCGACCTGTTGAGCGCTAGGAACGAGCACACCGGCTGAGACCGTAATGCGCAGGGCTTCGTCAACCGAGATGTCGAGGGGAATCAGGCGGCTCTCTTCGATAAAGACAGTGAAACCGGTCATAGGCATTGGCGACGTGGGAATGAAAACAGACGCAAAGCGGCCATTGAGTCCCTCATGCATGGTTTTAATACCCGGTCCCGTAACGAATCCGATGGCCCACAGGTTGTCCGCCGGATATGGAGCGGCTACCACCGTGTCAAACTCGAACTCGTTGTCGCTGAGGAAGAACTCTGTGATCTGCTTGGTGTACGGATAGACCGTGCGGATCAGTGGTATGCGATGCAAAGTGCGGTCGAAGGTCGCGATCAATCCACGGCCTAAGAAGCCCGAAGCCAAGTAGCCTAGGATTAAAACGAGTAGGCCGGAAAGGATGATGCCGATGGCTGGATGCACTTCGGAGATCAACGCATCGCGTAGCTTTTCCTTGTCGATCGCGAGAGCTCCCAGATCACGCGAGAACGTTTCTTGTTCCAACCGCCAAGCGGTCAGAGCGGCTTGGAAGGAAGCACTACCCAAACCACCAAACTTATCGAGGCGGTCTTCGAGTTCCGGGGGGAGTTCACCCTCCGCGAGAAATTCACGGGCATAAGGATCGATGTCCATGGAACCCAATACGGTCCAGCCTATGCCATTGCCCTCCAGGACCCCGTAGATCACGCCATTGATCGGTCCGGTCACATTGCGACCCACGAAATGCCAGATCGAAGTGAAGATGAAAACAGTCAGGACCGTGGGCAGCAAAACAGCGATTCCTCGTAAGAAGAAACCGCGCTTCTTGCCTTTGACCTTGGCTTTCTTGGTGGGTTTGGAGGAATCCGACATGGTTGATCGAGAGCTTCTCCATGCATCGGAATACTCAGGGCATTCCTTGAGGCCTACGCGGCGGGTTGGAATGCCCTAAAAGCCCACATCCAGGCCCTATTCGTCAGATTCTGATTGGCAGGCGGCAAAGAATTCCGCAGCTATGGAGTCCGCCAGGGGTCGCCCGGTCTCGCTGAGGCAATACCGGTCCTCTTTCATGACCAATAAACCCTGACTGAGCAGGGTTTGAGCCACAGCCACTGCGGGGTCTTCGGGATCTTCAAAGCCTGAGCGCTGCCGGGCTTCCTCGGGGGTCAGGCCGCACCGCAAGCGTAGGCCGAGCCACCAGGTTTCTGCCAAACGTGCTGCGGGGGCTAACTCTTCACACCACTCTAAAGCATGGCCGCGATCTCGTAGGAATCGCTGGTAGCGCGCCACGCTGCGAGAGGAAGCACCACGCTTGTGAAAGATCTTGCTCGCGGCGCTGGGACCGATACCCGCGTAGGTGCCATTGTGCCAGTAGTTGATGTTGTGGCGGCATTCGTGGCCGGGGCGCGCGTAGTTGCTGACCTCGTAGGCGGGCAAACCGGCTTGCTTTGTGAGTTCTTCCGTTATTTCGGCCAACTCCAACTCGAGCTCCTCGGGTGACGCCACGAGCTTGCCCTGTTCGAGCCAACGCAGGAAGGGCGTGGACTCTTCAAAGGTCAGGTTGTACGCGGCGAGGTGATCGGGACCGCGATCGAGGACTTGGGTGAGGTCCTCCCGCCATTCGGCAGCCGTCTGTCCGGGGTTGGCAAAGATGACATCTAGGTTGATGGATTTACACCCGGCCCTGCGTGCGGCTTCGTAGGCTGCCCAGGCATCGGCCACGCTGTGAACCCGCCCAAATTGCTCCAGCGTGTTCGCGCGCAGGCTTTGCATTCCGATAGAAAGGCGGGTGACTCCCAGATCCAGGAGGGCCCGCGCTTTGTCTTCCGTAAGGCTCTCGGGATTGCATTCGACCGACACTTCGTGGGCGGAGGAACGGAAGCCGGTGCGATGGTCCAAGGCTTCCATCAAGCGCTGCCAGTCGGGAATGGAAAGCAAGGATGGGGTGCCACCTCCAAAGAAAACCGTACCTGGCGCTTCGGGCGCCCTTTGCTCGACCTCGATCAGCAGACTGTCCATAAAGGCCGGAATGTCCTGGCCTGCGGCTGGCAGCGAGTAGAAATCGCAGTAGTGGCATTTGGTGACGCAAAACGGCAAATGCACATAGAGAGCTGTTCCGAGAGGAGCTGCCGGAAGGGGGCCGGGCAACTCCGGTGTGGTTTTGGTGACGCTTGCCATCCGGGGAGTCTACCTCAACACCGCAAGGCGTCAGGTCTTACCACGGCCGATATCGACTGTTTTGGTTAGATCGGGTGAAACTGAGGGTTTCAGCGCTGCTTTTGTAATTGCGCTACCATGGCACTGGGCCCCGATTTTTTTGTATCAGAGGATTTTTTCATGCTTCGTGTTTTTTCGTGTTTGCTTGGCTTGTGTTTGGTTTCTCTCGCATGGGTGGGTTCTGGCGAATCCGGTGTCGCAGAGGACCGCGTGGTTTTACTCAAGGGAAAGCCCTTGGTGGGGCGCATTGTAAAGGTGTCCGACGAGAGTCTCATCCTGCGCCAACGCAGCCGCCACCGCGTGGTCGAACTCAAGGATGTGGACAGCTATGTGAGCGTCGACGAAGAGCTCTCCTCGGTCATGCCAGACTTGGGCGCTGTCAGCCAGTCCATCGAAACCGCCGGCCTGGCCCAATTGGCGAAAACTTGCAAAGACCGTGGTTTACCCGGTGAGTCCAATCTCGTTTGGTGGAACGTGCTGAGGCTGGAGCCGGACAATGAGGAGGCGCACCAAGCGCTTGGGCACAAGAAGGTGAAGCGGGGCTGGAAGTTCCGCATGGCGGAGCAAAACGTAAATATGGAGAAGTTGTCGAGTCTGCAGCCGCGCTGGGGGAAGGCGTTTGAGCTGTCGACGACCCACTTCGATGTGCGCTCGAACATGCTTTGGTTCGATACGGTAAAGGCGGCTTTAATGGCGGAGCAGATTTATGTGCTGATCTACCATTCGCTAGGGAGCGAATTCGAACTGTATTGGCCCACGGAGCGCATGGTGCTGCACATTCATGGGGATGGAAGTTTCCCCGGTGGGGCTCAATTCAAAGGGCAGGTGGACCAGCAGTCCCATCGCGCAACAATCGACGCCGAGCAGGGTTTTCAACCTTGGTTCCTGGCGCGGCATCTCTCAGAGCTAATTCTGACCGAGGCGATTCGGGAGGAAGCAGAGCCCACAGCGAACTTCCCCATGTGGATGAAAATAGGCATGGAGGAGTACATGCAGGCCGTTTTGGGTTTCGAACAGAATGAGGGCTCGGTGATCAAATTCAATCCCGACAGTCGCCATATTCTGAACCATGAGACCCATAGGGGCGCCAAGAAACCCTTCGGGGTGACCCGGGTACTCAACTTTGGCGATGGGGACTTTAAAGCCGAAGACAATGGTCTTCAGCGTGCCCAAAGCTACACCCTGTTCAACTACTGCTTAAACGGCGAGGACGGGGAACTCAATGCGAAGCTCCAGTCGTTCTTCAGGAGTATCAAGGAGGGCAAAGCCTCTTCTACGGACTTCAAAGAAGCCTTTGGAATCAGGCGTAAAAAGGCGGTGCAGCAGTTCGAAAAGGCCTGGGAGGCCTCTTTGCGTTAGCAATCCGCCCAAAACAAAACAGCGCTTCCAGGCATGCCTTGCATGGAGCGACCCTGCGGGGAACCTGGCACCTTGCCAGGCATTCTGCGACGGCTGACCGGGCAACACCGACGGCCTTTTGGCGACCGGTTAGCCGGCTAACCCCGATCCATCACCGCAAATAGTTTGCGGAGTGCTTCTTGCTCAATCTGGCGTACGCGCTCTCGGGTGACACCGACGACTTTGCCAATTTCCTTGAGGGTCGCAGGGGCCCCCGTGGGTGAATCTAGGCCGTAGCGTAGGCGCAGCACCTGGGATTCGCGCTTGTCGATCGTTGCGAGCAAGGTCTCCATGTGCTGGAGGAGGTCGCTTTTGGTCAGCTGCTCCTCAGGGCTGGACGTGCGTTCATCTTCAACCGTGTCTTGGTTGGCGGTGAGGACCTCCAGGGACACTTCGCTGCCGACACCATTGCTTTCGATTGTGCGCTTGAGCAGGGGCCAGGTTTCCTTTGGAATCTCAAGCTCTTGGGCGACCTCTTCCACGGTCGGTGTACGGCCCAGGTGATAGGTTAGTTCCTGGGAGACGCTGCGCCACTTGGACATCATCTCGTGCATATAACCGGGTACGCGCACGGACTTAACAGTGTTCGTGAGGGCCCTGCGAATGGATTGCTTGATCCACCAGGTACCGTAGGTTGAGAAGCGGCAGCCTGCGTCGGGATTGAACTTCTCAGCGGCTTTCATCAAGCCAATGTTGCCCTCCGCGATCAGGTCTTGCAGCCCGAGGCCACGGTCGGAGTAGATCTTGGCAATCGAGACCACTAGGCGAAGATTGGCGCGGATGAGATGCTCCCGTGCGTCCACATCTCCAGCTAAAATGCGGCGGGCGAGGTCTTTTTCCTCCTCGGCAGTGAGCAAGGAAACCTCATTGATCTCGTGCAGGTACGTTTCTAGGCAGCGTTCGGCGGACATGGTTTCGGGCTCTATGGTCGAGGGGGGCGGCTTTTATGGGGGGATCAGCCGTATGTGGAGGAAGCGCTAGGGAGGGTCCCTTTGCGTCTTCCTAACACCTCTTCGTCCCCTCTGATTCTGGATCTTGATGGGATCCCAAGTTTGGACAGGTAGATATCGGGTAGAATCGACTCCGATTGGTGACCGCCCGTCACCAAGACACCGTCCATGGCAGAACCCTCACTAGAAACGATCATCCCCGAAACGGGGTTTGCGGACCTTCTGGATGGCATTGCTGGCGGATTCGCTAACTTTTCCTCCGCTGTTCTGGTCAGTTCAGAAACCCGCTGGCCCAAGCGGTTCTACTTTCGTCTACATGTCGAAGCGGACGAATTGGAAGCTCAGCTGGACGATTATGGGGCGCGGCACAACAGTGCTTTCTGCTTATTGACAGAGTTGACCGCCTCTATTCGAGGCTTTGCATCCGCTGGGCTCAGCTTAACCCACCTGTCTAAGCGTATGGATGGCTATGGGATCAACCGAGCTATGGAGCCGCAGGCGGTATCAGCGCTGCAGGATGGACTTGAACAGGCACGGCTTTTTGTGCAAAGCTCGATTTGCCGCTTTATTGAGGCGTGGTGGATGGAGTGTGAAGTGCGTGGCTTTGGTCTTAAGCGCTCTCAAACCCCCCCCGAGGCGCTTCCTGTGGCCCGAAGGTTCAGGCTTCCTCGAGATTTAGGCAATGAAGATTTGCCGGACGAGGATCAACGCATAGCGGAGGTGGCTTCCAAGTATTTGCAAGCGGTGGATATGTTGAAGGCCTGCGGATTGCGTCAGGAGTCCGACCCCTCCTCAAGGCGGAAACTACTGCAGGCTGGCTGCACAGAGCAGATAGCGAGGGTTTTTGAGGCTACTGTCCACAACCTGCAGTCGGCCTATGACACCTATATCAGTAACACCCGAATCGAAGATGAGGACACGCGGTTAAGCCAACTGCGTGGACACATTTCGACCGTTTTACACCTTTTGGAGGGAGTCACGCACCTGACTCACTTTGTAGAGCGCCACGAAAGTGGTCAGCGCGAGGAGGCTGTAGAGGGGCCGCTGGCCAAGCTGGTTGACCGCGATGAAGTACAGGATCTGATCCTGAACAATCTATTGGCGGGGGCCCTTGCAGCCTTGTGTGCTGGAGCTTCACTAGCTGAAGAATTGCTACCGCGCTACACGGATATGCAAACGTTGACCGTCGAGCTTCCTGAGCATCTCAGTTTGCACGCTCGTCCGGCCAGTTTGATCGTTGCGATAGTGACCTTCCACGGCACGCCGGTGGTAATGGAGATCAACGATAAAGTGGCCAACGCGGCCTCCATTTTGGAGGTCATGGTTCTCGTGGGATCCAATTCGGATGCTCGGATCTTCCGGTTCCGCGGAGACACAAAACCGCTAAACGATGTCAGGCTTCTATTCGAAGCTGGTCTCGGTGAGGAAGGCTTGCAAAAACTGCCAAGCCAACTGGCCTACCTTCGACGCTGAACGCCCCCAATTACCGCTAAGTGGATAGCATTGGAATCTTAAAGTTATGTTAAATGCCTAGGGAGATCCTGTCAGCGAGCATCTTTGGAAGGCCTGCGGATAGGATGCGCTGGGCCTCTAGTTTGATGTTGTACTCAACGCGCAAGAGCTCATAGGCATTGGTTTGGGAGTCATAAATTCCAAGGGCGGCTCGTGGATCCTCATCCCTCGGCTGGCCTACACTGCCCACGTTGATGAGCGCCTTGTCCGCGTTGGTGAGGTCTATTTGAGTATCCATCGTGTAGAAGCTGCGTTCGGGGTTGTCGGCCATGCGCAAGATGGTTACTGGCACATGGGTATGACCCACAAAGCAGGCTTTCTGGGGCTGGAGGTCCAGTGAGGGGTCCGCGTCCTCAGTAGATTGGATGTACTTGTAGAGCTCTGGTTCAGCGTAACTCCCATGTGCGACATCGCATCCTTCGCAATGCAGGAGCATGGGTAACTCGTGCAACCAATCTAGGTCGCCGTCCGTCAATTGGCCTTGGGTCCACTGCACCGCTTCTTTTGCCATGGGGTTGAAGAACGTGGTGTCCAGTAGGCCAGCGATAGCCGCATCGTGGTTGCCCATTACGGCTGGGATATTTTCATCCCTAAGCACATCGAGCACTTCGCGCGGGCCTGCGCCATATCCCACGACATCCCCTACGCTGAGGATCTGGTCCACCCCGCGTTGCTTTGCCATGTCAAGCACGGCTTCCAAGGCCAATAGGTTGGCGTGAATGTCTCCTAGAATCGCGTAGCGCATGGGTGGAAGGCTCTTCGGGTTGCCTCCGCCAGTCGTAAGAGGCACAATCCCAAAATAGTTAGGGCCGAAACCAGCCAACTATAAGCAGGGGATTCTTCGGCCCAAGGGAACTCGAAATTCCCAGCTAATTCGAAACATTGGCGAATTCCGTACAGGCTCCAATGATTGCCGACCAGCAAGCTGGGGATGAACCACACCACGAGAGGGATGACGGCAGCTCGTGCTAGGGAGCCAATGGGTAGGGCCAAGACGCAAACTCCAACCGCGGCTAGGTGTAAAGACGCGATGAATGCGGTCGAGAGCATATTCCTGATGGGCAGATTGCCATCGGCCAATGATGTGGCGCAGGGAAGGGCCCAGGCGAGCATGATAAGGGTGAATGACCCGACCGCGATTCCGGTGAATTCGGCCCTGAATCGCCGAATTGGTGAGGTTCTACTCAGCCACCAGGAACCCTGAGTGAGGGTGACTACAGAGAGGATCGCCCCCACCAAAGCGGCTAGGAAACCAATCTCATAGAGTGCTGAGGCCGGCGGTCGTGCGGACGTGGTCACGCCTAGGGATAGCAGAACCGTGAATAGGGGCCATGCAGCCCCGGCGCACGCAGCTACGAGCCAAGCAACAGGGCTTCTGATGGCCATGGTCGTAAACCAGCGTAGGGTTGCGCGCTCGATCATATTTTTAGATTAGAAGGTGCTTGATGGAGATAAAAGGTGGCCGTGAATCAAGCAGCATGGATAATGGGCTTTCGCATGGCCGCTTGAAAGGGAAGT
Source organism: Glaciecola sp. (assembly GCA_047611645.1). GTDB lineage: Bacteria > Planctomycetota > UBA1135 > UBA1135 > NORP259. The sequence continues at coordinate 1,231 of JBLFXY010000009.1, read as the reverse complement.
CGACGGTTTCGATTTGCTGGGGAGCGGGGGGCGTTAGAGGAAACACTATGGCTGGACTTGGACGTGGATTGGATTCGTTGATTACTCAGGGCTCTGAAGAGATTGCAGGTTCGTCTCAACGAGAGGTCTCGATCGCGCAGATTCGACCGAACCCCCTGCAACCTCGCAAGGTCTTTGAAAGTGCCCACCTCGAGGATTTACGGAATAGCATCGAGAACCACGGTATCTTGCAGCCTATTTGCGTGCGCAAGGTTGAGGGTGGCTATGAAATCATCTCAGGCGAGCGCCGCTGGCGAGCCGCACGCCTTGCTGGGCTCAGAACCATGCCTGTTGTGGTTCGCGAGCATGTCAGCAACAACGAAATGATGGAGCTTGCTCTGGTTGAAAACCTGCAAAGGCAGGATTTGGACCCCATTGAAAAGGCGCAGGGCTTCGCAGAGATGATAGAGAGCCTGAATCTGACCCAAGAGCAAGTTGCAGCCAAGGTGGGCATGAAGCGGTCTACGGTTACCAATCACCTGCGACTGCTCGATCTGAACCAGGATGTTCAAGAGGCTCTGGTTTCGGGTCTCATCAGCATGGGCCACGCTCGCGCATTGCTTTCAGTCACCGGCGACGACAAGGACAAGAAGAAGGCTTTGGCAACCATCGTGCGCGATGAACTATCAGTGCGTCAAACTGAGCGATTGGTCAAGAGTGTTGGCGATACACCCGCTTCTACCAGCACTGAACCGGGCACCACAGCGCCGTCTGTCGCTGCAGGTAAGGAAAGGCCCGAGGCTTGGGTCCAAGACCTAGAGAAGCGTATGAGGGAGCACCTAGGTGTTCGTGTGGAGCTTTCTGTGCGCAAGGGGTACAAGGGACAGATCAGCTTGCACTTCAGCGGACGGGATGAGTTAGAAGCCCTTGTGGAAGGCTTGGCTCCCAAGAAGACTATCTGATTTAGGCATATGGTGCCTTTGGGCTGTGGATAACCCGGGGAAAACCCGTGTGTTTGGAAAAGATGTTAGGCTAAAGTTCGTGGAGAACTTTGATGTTGGCCGGTACTGAACCAGCATAAGTCTTTCTTGTGCAGCCGTTTATGTTTGGTCCGCGGTGTTGAGCCGGAGGCGTGTGCCCGGTTTTGGGCTGAGGAGTACTAGTGGTTCGTGATTTGTGGAAAGGGATGCGGCAGCGGATCCCTTCTTTCTCTTTACTGCAGGCGCTTTTGACGTAGATGTTCCACGTGGAA
>JBLFXY010000008.1:0-32289 GCA_047611645.1 Glaciecola sp. | reverse complement strand
ACGGTCCAAAGCGCTGCTAGCCCTCACACGGAATCCCGTGAGGAATGGGGAGGAGGGGGGGCTGTCACCACCCAGGTAACCGAGGCGGGGCGCCAGGGGCTTCAGGCCTTGTGCCCTTGCCAGATGTCCAAGAAGTCCGGCGCGCACGATGGAGGGATCCGGATCGGCCAGGAAACGGATTTCCTTGGCTTCATCAGGCGTGCAGGCTGATATCTCCTCCGGGGTCCCTGCGTATGCGAACTCTTGGCCTCCCTTACCCAGCAGAATCGCGGATCTGCCCGGTTCCGGGGCCCAATCGCCGGTCCAAAGTGTGCATTCCAGGAGTTGGCCCGCGAGGCTGACCCAATGCACCGCGTGTTGCTTATCCCATTCGGGTGGGATGTCCATGCTGGGGGGCAGTTTGGCCACGCCACCCGCATGCCGCTGCAAGACCTCAAGCGAGGTGCTTAGCGAAGGGCTCCACTCCCTTGGGTCCAGGGTCCGAGTGCCCTTGGGTCGGCGGTCTGGATCGATCAGAACGTGGGAGGTGCGCACGGCGTCTCCCGTGGCATCGGCCTGGAGGACCCACTCGGGAAGCGCATGGTGGCGCAGGTTGGCGGCTGCATAGGCCAGCGTGATCGGACACAAGTCGGTAGAGATGGTCTGATGGCCCGCCAGGCTCAGGTGCACGCTCTCCATGCCCAGGCCACAGGTGGAATCCCATACGTGGGAATTGGGTGTGAGCTCCGATATGCGCTTGGCGCGCTGTTGGGCGATGCGTGGAGCGCTGATTTGCTGACTCCCAGGGTCGCGCAGGAATGGAAGTAAGTCCTTTCCAATCCTTGCCTTACAGCGCTCTTGCAGGCTGTGCAGCTGAGCCGCTTCGCGGGCCAGTTCCGGGGGGAATGTACGGCGCAAATGAGTCAGGCAGCGAAGCGCATCCCACTCGGGCGGCAAGCTGGCTAGGGCTTCTGCGATTTTCGATCCAAATAGATCCTTGTGCATGATGGGGCCTGCAAGGGATCCTGTGTGGGTCCGGTTAGGAGCACGCCTGGGAATTGTGGGCGTTTTGCACCTGACCGACGCATCTGAACACGCTGGAGCCGGCCCGTTGACCCTGAAATTCCCAGTGGGGGGATTTGGGGAGGGGAGATAGGCCGCACTCCAATAACCGTAGAACTTTGAACACCATAACTCGCACCCAGCACCAGCATTGGTTTGTGGGGCCCGAGGCATCTTGCCCCGGACTCTTCGACCGATCCTGCGGGGAGCTCATTTCGGGGGCAGGGCACCATGTGCCAACCTCCGCACATGAGCCCGACGCAGCAGCTGATGGGGGGTGTGGGTCCAGCACGGGAGAGTTGGTATGAGTCGATTGTTGTTAGTTGAAGCCGAAGCGAGCGATCGCCTGGTTTTGAAAAGCCGTTTGTCCGAGCAGGGCTACAGGGTGGTTTCCGTGGAAACCGGAGCCAAGGGAATCGTCGAGGCGCGCTCTGGTGAATTCGACATCATGGCTGTCTCCGCGGAAGGCCGCGGGGGCATCGATGGCTGCGAGGTTTGCCGTCGCGTCAAAGCCATTCCTGAGCTCGTGCACGTCCCGATCATCATCTACAGCACCGGTAAGGCCGGTGCTGACATGGCGGATGCGGCTTATGCTGCAGGCGCCGATGCATTTGTAGCGAAGGGTCAGATGAATCAAATTCATCTCGTTCTGGAAGCTCAATTGCGTCACCAAGCTCGCTGCCGGGAAGCCTTGGATCAAAGCCGCATTCTTGAGCGCGAAAACCAGCGTCTCGAACAGCAGCAGCGTCACATGGTCGACATCGGCACGGTCGATCTCGAAGAGACCAACCGCGCGGTGCTACTCCGAGAATTGGCCTGCGGTCGTCCCGATGGCGTCATGGTCGTAGATTCGGCTGGGCATGTGCAAAACGCCGATCGCGGTGCACTGGAGCTCATGGGACGCAGCGTTATTGGCCAAGCTCTTGGCAAAGCCGCTCCGGCTACCGGATTGGAAGCGTTTGTGCGCGATGCGCGTGCCACTTCCCGCGATGGTTTCCGATTTGAAGTCTCACAACGCAAGGATCGCTCCCATCGCAACCTGATGGCTGCCGTGGTGCCGGTGACTCGCAACGAATCCAGCGGACAAGCCTTGCGCGTGGTGCTCCTGCTAGACCTGGGCAAGCGCAAGGTCGCTGAAGAAATGCTGCGTGCCCACGAGCCCGGTATTCCGCGCCAGCAATTGGCCGAGCTGATCGACGCCGCACAGTCCCTCTATACGCTGGACGCCATCACAGGCAAGGGTGAAGCCTCCAATGCCTTGCGGGATCAGGTCAGCAAGTTCATCTCACGCCAGAGTCCCGCGCTCATCTCGGGCCCGCGAGGGTCCGGTAAACGCCACGTGGCCAACGTGTTGCACTACTCCAGCCAAGCGACAGGTCCCATCCTCAGCATGCGCTGCGGCTCACAGTCCTCCGACGAGCTCGAACTCGAACTTTTTGGCTATGCAAAGGGCAGCTTCGAAGGCGCCATGGTCGATCACCCCGGCTTGATGCTACTGGCTCAGGACGGAACCCTATTGCTGGAAGATGTGGATCACCTGAGCAAGCCGCTGCAAGCGCGCATCGCTCTGGCCATGTCGGAGCGCAAGCTGATGCGCAAAGGTGGGCACCAGCCCGAACGCTTCGAAGTGCGTCTGGTTGCAACGTCCCATCTCACCCCAGAGGAGTTGGCGGACAGTTCCATTACCGATCCTGTCTTCGCCAAGCTGTTCCACGGTCGCTCGATCGAGGTACCTTCTCTCATCGGTCGACGAGAAGACCTGCACATGTTTGTGGATTTCTTCCTGGAGCGCTACGGACCCCTTCACAAGGTCTCCGAGGTGTCTGACGAGGCGAGTTGGGTTTTGGGCCACCATGATTGGCCTGGGAACGTGGCCGAAATGGAGAGCTCGCTCGAGGAAGCATGCTCCGTCGCTGCCGGTAGGCCCATCCAGGTGGACCACCTACCCAGCCATTTGCGTCAATTGGCTGCGGATATGCCCTCACAGGACATCATCCCTACTCAGTCACCTTCTGAGGCCCATGACTATAGTGGTCTACCCACGGTCATGATCTCAAGTGGACCGGCTATGGAAGAGCAGAGGGCCTGGGATATTGGCGAAGAAGACCCCATCAGCCTGGAGCACTACGAAATGAAGGCCTTGTTGCGTGCCCTCGATTCCTGTGGTGGTGACAAACTCGCCGCCGCCCGCTTGTTGAAGGTTGGCAAAAGCACCTTGTATCGCAAGTTGAAGCGCTTCGGAATATCCTGAACGACTCCTCAGAACCTCTAAGCGGCCCGCGACAGGATTTTTTCTGGCGTGGGCCGTTTTGATTTTAGGGGCGAAACCGCTGCTGGTACACACCACCCAAGTTTCAATTCGATCCGTTTGATCGCGTTTATTCGCATGTTTACCGCCCGCCCTTTTGGCGTCTCAAGGGCGATAAAATGGGTATTCGGTACGGCCCGCTTTGTAAGCGAACAGATTGCGATACGTGAGGAATCGAATACAGATTACGCGGAATGGTGAACTCCGATGGATTCGTTTCGGGAGAAGTAATTCCCGTAGATGACCCACATTTCGGGCGTAATTCTGCAATTGGAACAACGGATTTTAACCCTTGGCCGATGTAAGTCTCAGGAGCGGCACGCTTTTTCGCCGATTTCCTATTTTAGTGCCACACCCTCATCTCCATGAATAGCCGAGTCCTCCTAATAGATTCTGATCCGCCCGACCGGGGAATCCTCCGCAATCGCTTGAGCGACGTGGGTCATGACGTGCATGAGGAAAGCGACTGGGAGCAAGGATTGATGGCAGCGAAAGAAGGCTTGTTCGATGCCATTGTTGTCGCTTCTAGAACCGAAGGCGTACTGCTCGGCAAGCTGATGCCGGCCCTGGTTAGCACGCTCCCGATTGCAGCGACCACGCCGGTCCTCGTTTATGAGGCACGCAAAAGTTCGGATCCTTCGGACATGTCCATGGCCATGGAGGCCGGCGCTGACGGGTTCATCGAGCGCGAGGAACTGCCCGCTCTGGTGGCTTGCTTAGAGAGTCTGATGGCCCAGCGCCAACATTTGGTTCAGATCACCGAAAGGCAGCGCGGCCTACGTCATCTTCAACGCAATCTTCAAGAAACACCCACAGCAGGACCCAGTACCGCTTCGGTCGGGGGAGTAGAAGCGGTCATGTTGTCTAGCGAAGAGGGGGTCGTTTTGGCGGGAGATGCAGGAGCCAGTCGGTTGGTGGGCAATTCTCCGGTAGGTATGGCTGTTTCGGAAGCCTTCCCCAAGCTTGGACTGGATCGCTTTGTGCGCAGCGTCGGATCTACCGCACTCGTATCCGAACCCTTTGAACAACCGGCAGGGCTCGGCCCCGCCGGAATTCCCCTGGAGCTAAGAATCGTCCCCTTGCTGTCGGACGGCCAAGCGGAACCCCTGCGCATGGCCATTGTGACCCAAAAGGCGGTGCCTTCGGTGACAGGAGACATCCTTCCCGCCGATTCGCAGTGGCAACTGGAGCGCACGGGTGGCTTGCGTAATGCTGCTGCCGCGGGATGTGGTCTCAATAAATTCGTCGGGCGGAGTGCCCAGGCCTGCGCCGCGCGGGAAGCCGCCCTGGTCGCAAGTCAGCACCGCGAGCCTTTCTTAATCATGGGCCCCAAGGGTGCAGGAGCCAAGCTGCTCGCCAAGGCGATTCACAGTACAGCCAACCCTTTCGCGACGCTTCAAGTCGTGCACGTGGGAGCCGTTTCGCCCAGCTGGATTCAAGGTGCACTCAGTCCGTCTTCCAGAATCTCTGATTGGATGAAGGAACGAACTCTACTCTTGGTTGGAGTGGATCAACTGTCCATTGAGGATCAGGCCGCATTGGCGCAGTCGCCGCCCCCTGGACGCATTCTGATGACTTCCATCTCGCCCATGTCCTCGCTTCACCCTGCTCTGGCGGACTGGATCGGTACGCGGCAAATGCAGCTCTCCAGTCTGGTGACTCGACAGGCAGACCTGCCTTTGCTCGCTAGAAACTTCATCGCCAGCAAGGGCGGCAATGCGGAGATTACTCCGGGAGCGATCGAAACGCTCTTGAGCTACCCTTGGCCCGGCAACGTTTCTGAGTTGGAAAGCTGCCTCATGGCTGCCTATTTGGAAGCCAGTATGGACTTCGAAATTGGTGAAAGCGTCATGGTGGGGGTCGAACATCTACCGGACACGATTGTTGGGCAGAGCTATGGCGGAGTCAGCGGTTTTGCAGAGAACACCAAAATCCTGCAGCCCTGGGACATTACCGATCAGGATGAGATCGACTTCGATCTCTACGAGCGCAAGGCCATCTTGCGCGCTTTGGACTACTGCAAGAACAACCGAGTGGCATGCGCCCGCATGCTGCGATTGGGCAAAAGCACCCTGTACCGCAAGCTAAAGCGCTTGGGGATCGATTCGGACGCCGAGTGCGAGGATATGCAGGCCTGACAGGTGAATACGGATTCTAAGAAACGGGCCGGGGCTAGCAGTGCTAGCCCCGGCCCGTTTCATTGGCGAGCAGGTCACCGATCAGTCGAACTGTCGGCGCACTAGAGTCGATGCCGGGGCCAGGGGATTCTTGCGGTGTATTCGTGGGTGGAATAGCTGCGCAGTAATCTCTTGGATTTTGCTCCCGGTGGGGCTGACCGAAAGGTCGCCGGCCCACAGCCGAACGTTCTTCGCAGAGGTAGCCTCGAGCACGATAGGTGCGGAACTGGTCTGTTCCTCGGAGGCTTGCACCAATCGTCCAGAAGGATCAGGGGTCCAGACTTGGCCGCGTTCATCCGTTGCTTGTACGATCAAGTAAACCATGTGCGGCAATCGAATCCTGGAGTCATGGTGGACAGCGGCTTCGATGTGGATGAAGCCGGAACGGGCATGGATCTGCAGCTCAGGGCGTCGTGAGGCCTTCAGAAGTTGATAAACAAAAAAGGGCGTGGCGCGACCGGTGGTGGGGTGCGTGATGGGTAGGGTGATCAGGCTGTATTCTTTGCGTAGCACGTCTGCAATGGTGGCCTTGGCTTCCGCGCTGTCACCCCCGAGGCTGAGCAAATCAGGGTTGAGCCCATCGGGGAAGGCTTTCGGATCCAATTTGGCTCCCATTCCGATCGCGGGCAAAACCAGGTCCGGCTTGTTAGCGAGCGCGTTCGTTAGCGGCGCTCCTGCCGGGTACCCAAGGTTTGCACGCTGGGGAGTTTCGCCGATGGTCTGCAGTCGCGAGAACCAATCGTAGATCCGGTTTGTTGTAAAAAAGGTGAGGCTACCCACCCAAGGCGAAAGCACGGTGGCCTCCGGATCCAGATGTTGGTTCAGGAATTGCGCCAAGCGCCGCATTTCGGAAGTGCGCCGGATTTCGGTCTGTAGTTGGGTTCGGCCCAGGATCGAGTTCTGACCCAGGGATACTGGCGTGCGAGATTGCAGCCAAGCCGTATGCGGTTCGCTGAGCGAGAGCGGGCCCACATCGCCGGGGAACTTGCTTGCAGTGGCGCCAGCCAATGCCGTAGAGAGCAGCAGCACCCAGCAAGCGGCTTCCAGGCCGGGTCGGTAGGTGTCCAAGGCCGCGACAATGATCTCTTGGGCCACCAGGCAGATGAGCGGCAGGATCGGGAGGAACGCCAACCCGAACGGGAGGTCTTCGCCGCCCACAAGCACCATGCATGCCATGTAGACGCTGCTCAATGCGAAAGCCCGAAGGCCTGGGCCGGAGAGGTGCCCGGTAAACAGGAATACAAAACCAAGCACCATCCAAATCGGGCTGACCGCGATCTTGGTGAAGTCCAGCAATTGCGTCCAACCGTGGCCAGCCGCTTGGGATTCTAACAGGCGCGAATATACGGCTCCGTAGAGCGAGTGGGTTTCCCCTGTGGGGGTGTACCAGCAGAAGAAGCCGCCCACCAAGGCCGCGGGAATGAAGACCCCGATGCTGAAGTTTCGTCTCCCTTCACCTTTGATGCGGTCTACGCACCACAAGGTGAAAAAAGCACAGACCATGATGAATCCTTCGGCCCGGGACATGGCCATCAAGGCTAAAGCGAGGGGCAATAGTTTTGGATGGTTCTTCTCAAATGAAACCAAGGCGACGACAACGAATAGCGCCAGGGTCATGTGTTCGGTGCCGGACATCGCGCCGGAAGCCATGGTTCCACTGAGGACCAGCAGGACCGGCGGAATCACCCCAGCAACGCGATCTTGAGCGATGCAGGTCGATGCGGAGAGGAGCAGCAAGGCCGAAAACAAACCGGCCATCTGTGCGACGAGGGCGACCGGCCAATGCAGCAGGCTGGCGATCCAGGACAAACCGACCCAAAGCGGTGCGGGATAGGCCTGCAGGCCTGGCCCGGTCGGGCCCAGGCTCCATCCCTTGCCTTGCGCAGCATTCTCGCCCAAGGCGTAGGCCAAGTGAACCGAATCAAAGGGTCCCGCGAAGTTCCATTGGAAATCTCGATGGATGCCAAGGGAGTGGGCTAGCAGGATCCCGAGTGCTAGCAGGATGGCGGTCGTACGATTCATGGAGGATGTTTACTCTTCTGGGTCGACCAAGTGTACTTCGGTACCCGCGATGGCCCTATTGACCAGTCCCTCCATGTCCAATTTAGACTCCGCGTGGTCGCAATCTGCTGCGTTGCCGTGGATTACCGGTGAGGACGGTTGGAAAACTGTGCAGCAATCCGGTTCGGGGCGGATGGAGATATCAAAGGTCCCGATGCGGCGGGCGATGTTAATAACATCCTCTTTGTCATAGGTGATCAAGGGACGCAGGATCAGGTGATCGGCTGCATCCGAGATCAGGGTCATGTTCTTCATGGTCTGGCTGGCCACTTGCCCCAGGTTTTCGCCGGTGAGCAATACTCCGTAGTTGTATTTACGGCAGAGAGCGCTGGCGATGCGGCCCATCATGCGGCGGTACAACACGGTGCGGTAGCGTTCGGTGCAGTTGTCACGAATGGACTCCTGAACCTCAGCAAAGGGCACGACGTACAGTTGAGCCTTGCCTTGAAAGTGAGATACGGCGCGCGCAAGGTCGGCGACTTTTCGTTTCGAGCCTTCGCCGAGATACGGGAAGGAGTGAAAGGAAACAAAACCCATAGAAAGGCCTCGGCGCATTCCTAGCCAAGCGGCTACAGGAGAATCGATGCCGCCCGAGAGCAAGCAAAGGCCACGACCGGAGGTGCCTACGGGCAAACCACCTGGGCCCTTCAAACGCTCCAGAAAGACGTAGTTTTCCTTGCCGCGGACTTCGATACCAAGTTCGTAGTCGGCATTCTTGAGTTTCACGGACATGAACTCGGGGCCGGGCATGACGGCTTCGGCGACAGCACACTCCAATTCGATGGAGGTCATCGGGAAGAGTTTGTCGGCACGTCTCGCGCGCACGCGGAAAGTGATGGGATGGTAGCCAGCTTTGCGGGTTACCAAATCGTCGATGAGAGGTTGGGCACTGGCCACAATCGATTCAAGCGAAGCCTCAACCGACCACGCAGGGGATACAGATTTGACACCGAACACTTGGGCTGTGCGTTTCGCCATACGCATGGCGCGTTCCTCGGGGTAGACGTAAATGCGGCCATGAACAACGCTGACCTTCGCGGCTCCAATCGGCATCAAGGCCCGTCGAATCATGGTCCCCAGGGCATTTTCATACTTTTTGCGATTGCCCCCTTTGAGGGCGATCTCGCCGTAGCGAACGACGAGTACGTCGGGTTCTTGCAAGGCGATTTGTGTCATTCTACGTTGGCGCGTAGGGGCACAGATTGGGAGAGGCTAGGGAAGAGCTTCACCATGGCGTCGACGAGGGCTTGCACTTGTTCGGGAGTGGTATAACGGGAGAAGGAAACGCGCAGGACTTGGCGTGCTTCTTGGTCGTTCAGGCCCATGGCCTTCAATGCGGGGCTTATTTCTCCCGTCATGGATTGGCACGCACTTCCGACACCGACTTCAACACCGTAGGTTTCAAGATGGTGTTGCCACACCTCGCCAGGAACACCAGGAACGCGAACGGTGACGATAGAATCGACGGACTGCTCGGAGGTCATGGTTTGCACTCCTTCGAGTCTTTGTAGGCCCTCGCGCAGTTGATTTTGACAGCGCAGCGCAGAGTCCGCAAAGGCGGTTCTTTGCTCCACGGCAAGTTTAGCCGCCGTGGCAAGACCTGCGATCGAGGCGACGTTTTCGGTGCCAGCGCGTAGACCCCCTTCGTGGGAGCCACCGAACACAATAGGAATCAGTCGAGCATTATTACGCAAGACCAAGGCGCCAACGCCTTTCGGCCCGTGGATCTTGTGCCCAGAAATTGAAAGGCTGTCCGCATGCAGTGAATCCAGAGAAATGTCGATCTTGCCGAAACCTTGGATGCAGTCCACGTGCAGGTGGGCGTTCGGAGCTTTGGCTTTCGCTGCACGGAAGAACTCTGCGATTCGATAGAGGGCACCGACTTCGTTGTTGACCAACATGTGTGCAATCACATGCGTATCGGGTCCGACTAGGGCTAAGGCTGCATCCAAGTCGATGGCACCCTTCTCCGTAAGCGGCAAAAAATCAAGTCGATGGCCTTCACGAATCAGAGCCTCTGCTGGCTTGCGAACGGAAGTGTGTTCCGTAGAGCCGATGAGGACTTGCCCCGCGCCACGCGCGCGAGCAGCTCCCAGCACGGCCAAGTTGTTGGCCTCTGTTCCACCGCCCGTAAACACGACTCTATGACCTGACGCATCCAGCGCGCGCTGGATTTGTCGCCGCGCTTTATCCATCGATTCAGCAACTCGTACGCCCGAACCATAAAGTGTAGACGGATTGGAGTATTGCTCCGCGAGGAAAGGGCGCATAGCTTCCCGCACAGCCGGGTCGACCGGTGTGGAGGCAGCATTGTCTAGGTAGATTTCTTGCATGGGAACAGGTTAGCTTTCTTCACGCAATTTGCCTGCCCACCACCCGAGTAAAAAACCGTCAATTGGGGAAATCAACCGTTTGGGTTTGACTGGCATCTAGATCGAGCAGGGTCTCGCCGGAGAGCCCTCCCCCGCGAACACGCACCCTATAGCGGCCAGGCTTGAGATCTTTGACCGACCATTTTCCGGTACGGTCTGTCAGCACAGCGGGCAGCACCTGGTCGACGGCGCCATCGCTTTGCCCCAGGGTGAGAGCGGTGACCATGATCATGGCTGCGGAAACGGGTTTCGCATTTTGGGAGGGCCCGTCCAGAACGGTGCCGTTGAGGCCTCCCCCGAGCGAGAGCAGCTCCACCGAGACCGCGGATCCATCGTGCTTGAGTATTCTAGAGGCGGCTCCCATGTGGACGAGCATGTCGGGACCCATTCCGCCCTTAGAGTCCGCAGGGAGTAGGGATATGGAATATTCAGAGTGAATGAGCCCAGGGAATTCGAAGCGGCCTTCGTTGTCGGTGAGGGCGCGACGGGGCACGCCGGAGACGATCTCCTCGGGGGGGCCGGTCGGGTTCAGCCAAACTTCGAAACCCTCCAAGTCGGAGGGGACACGCGGGTTGCGGACGTGGCCGTACCAGGGGGACTTTTCGACCTGGGCCAAAGCTGGGGCAGGGGTCGCCGGGAGTTTCAGACTCAGGCGCACGCCGGTAGCGGGGCCAGGGATGGCTAGGGTTTCGGGTAGTTTGTTCGCAGCCAAAACCGAAACCTCGAGCGGCCCCTCTTGCAGCCCTTCGAGGCGAAAGAGACCTTGTTCATCGGTGTGCGTCCACAGTACGCGTCCGTCTTGAAGCGTGGAAAGATCAGCGAGCGGCTGCGGAGTGCCGCTGACATCGACCAATATTCCTTCGAGTACGCCTTGCGCTTCCGTGGCTCGGAAGGGGCTGTCCATTTCTGCCGCCAACGTGGGGACCGTGCCTTGCCGGTTTACGGGGACATCGCGCAAGAGCACCCAACCGGCCAGAGCCAGGGAGAGCAGAAAGACGAAGAGGGGGAGGTGGATCCAGGGACGCATGATCGGGTTACACAGTGGGCCGTTTTTCCGGGCCTTGTGCCAGGATCTCTTGTAGAAGAGTCGCCAGGGGCGGGAACTCGGAAGCGTCGAGCTGGGAGAGCCCCTGCCAAAAGTCTTTCAGGTTGCCCTGGCCGGAGCGGTGCAGTTGCAGGCAGCGAACGCCCATTTGCAAGCGATCCGCGAGTTTCGCAAAGCGCGCTTCGCGGGTTTCCTGGGCGCACCATTCTTCCCACGCGGATTGGGCTGCCCCCGGAAAGGGCTTCAGCAAGCGATCGGCCAAGACTTGCTCCATCGCTCTTTTGGCGCCATTGGGAAGGGCTGCCGAGGCCGCTTTGGGGAGATCTCCAGATAGAGCTTCGGGCGCATCGTGCACCAGGATCAAGGCCAGTACCTGGCCAAGGTTCAACTCAGGTTCCACCCGACCCGCAGTGCCCAGGGCCAAGTGGCAAACACCCAATACGTGACCCGCGACACTTTCAGGTTCGGGTACACCGGCTTGAATCCAGCCGGTTCGGGGCAGGTGGGTGAGCTGGCCGAGGGCCAAGAGGGAGTCGAGAAGTTCCATGGAGCGGGTAGGTGGGAGCAAGCCCAATCTAAACCAAACGGAGCCTGTTTGGGTTCCAGCAGCTCGCTGAATCGATCGAAAAAAATTGGGTTGATGGGATGCCACTCAATCCCCCCCATAGCATGGCTAGCAGCCCGCTGAATTTCTACGAGTCCCAGGTCGGTTGCTTTCAAACAAGCCATGCGCGTAAGAAAGTCAAAAACCAAGCCGGCGTCCGCATTCTCCTGATCGTGTGCCTATTGGGGGCCATAGGCTTTTAGACCACCGCAGCCATGCAGCGCAACTGGACGTTGGTCCGCGAGCTAGACGCTTCCCAGGCCGAGGCGCAGCTATGACGCATTCTCACCAGCCTGCAAGATTCGCGCCCTTACTTTGATGTGGACGAGGACAAGAACCTAGTGGCGCATCGCGCACTCGAGACTTCCGAAGCCAATCCCCTCTCGTACCTGAGCATGATCATCTGGCAGCCCGGTCTTCTGAAAAAGGGCGAATTCCGAGCGCATGATTTTCAAACAGAGGGTGCTCTGATCACGCCCGTGGAGGAGCAGGCGCGCTTCAAGTTTGGGGCTGAATCGGTGTGGGTCGATTGCCGCAGGGTAAACACCCATTCACTTTCGGTATTCTACGCGCTGACCTGTGTCCCGACCTCTCAAGTACATGTGGTTGAAATGGCAAATTCCAGGCGTAGGGCGGACAGTCACCCCGGGGACATGCTCGGCATGCGTGCGCTTGCATGGGCGCTGCCTTCCCCTGTGGTGCACTTGAATCCAAAGCGCGCGCGCAGGTGGACCAGCTCATCCAGGAACCCAAAGAGCCTTTTGCCGGCACGCTTGTCCTACCCATGCAATGGAGCCTGAAGTCAAACCGATTGGAGCGGCGATTTTTGGGTGAGGTCGTGGGTGCCTAGGATGGCGCAGAATTCATTGTTTCCCTGCGCTTAGCCGCGAGGGCGATCGTGCGGTAGGCCCACGGCAAGACGCCGATACCATGGCCTGGGTCGGGCCCAGACGTGATCCGCGTGGATGGGGAGGGAAAACCCCTGTCCTGGAGCTCAAGTGACGGCCGCATCTCGTTCTCCGTCAGTACACCTGGTCGGTATCGGATGGAAATCCCAGTCCTCCCTGGGTTCGGTCTCGTGGAACCCATCGAACTGGACCTGATCGAAGGGGAGGCGACCGCGGTGGAGATCCCACTGACCCGGACGGGCCGCTGATTTGGAATCGAGAGGCTGAGAACCGGGCAATCTGGACCTCGAAGCGCCATTTTAGCCCACTAGAAGGCCTTTTGGCTCGGAGATACGGTTTTGAAAGGGGTCGGACTTAGGCTGGACTTGCTTTGCCCTGGAGCCCCCAGAACGTATTTCGGGAGATTCTCGCCGGTGGTTGCCGGGGTTGCCGGGGCGCACTATACTGTTCGGCCCTCAAACAGCCTCTTTTGGGCTGGGTGGGAGAAGAAGTATCCTGCCTAAACCCTTTTGGTGGACCATTCTTGTGGCCGTGTTGCGCCGCACAGAATACAACCGAAAGCACCCCTTACCCTAGACCTCCCGTGACCCCTCCCAGCCACTCCCGCAAGCCGCTTATCGCCGGCAATTGGAAGATGAACCTAGATCGCAAGTCGATCCAGGAATTGGTCGGAGCGGTGTCCAGTGGAATCGTTGGCCGTGGTGATGTGGACGTGGCGTTCTTTCCGCCCTACGTGTACTTGCCCGAGGTTTTGAAGGCCTGCGAAGGCACCGGCATCATGGTCGGATCCCAGAACGCATCGGAAAAAGCCAGCGGCGCCTTCACCGGTGAGATCGCAGTTTCCATGCTCAAGGACATCGGCATTCCGTGCGTGCTGGTCGGCCACTCGGAGCGTCGCCACGTTTACGGGGAGAGCCTGGATCAGATCCACGCCAAGGTTGCGATCGCACTGGAAGCCGGCCTGCAAGTGATGCTTTGCATCGGCGAAACCCTGGATGAGCGCGAAGCCGGCCGCACCGAAGCGGTTTGTTCCGAGCAGCTCTCCACGGCCTTGGCCGGCGTTTCCCGGGCCGACCTGACCCGCATCTCGCTGGCCTACGAGCCCGTTTGGGCCATCGGCACGGGAGTGGTCGCCACGCCGGAGCAAGCAGCCTCGGTGCACCAATACGTACGCGGCGTCCTTGGGGGTCTGTTCGATGACTCCGGGGCGCAATCGACTCGAATTCTCTACGGTGGTAGCGTCAAAGCTGACAACGTCACCGAACTCATGAGCGTGCCTGATATCGACGGCGCTCTCGTCGGCGGAGCCTCTTTGGCCGCCAAATCATTCCTTCCGATTATCGAAGGCGCCCTGGGCTGACCCCCTTATTCTGCGATGGACCTTTTCACTACCCTTCTCTACATCGTCTTTGTTTTCTCTGCGATCACTCTCGTCGTTGTCATCCTACTTCAGGAAGGCAAAGGCGGCGGTTTCGGCGATGCACTAGGCGTTGCAGGCCAACAAACCTTCGGCGTTAAGGCTTCTGGCATTCACAAGTTTACGGGCGGCCTTACGCTGGTCTTCTTCGTGTGTGCCGTGCTGATTACGGTCATGAACCGCACGCAGAGTGAACGCTCCAGCATCGGGGAGCAGTCGAGCACGCTCGACATCCCCGCCGTCCCCGACGCGGAATAAGGCCGTGGTGCGGGCGGGTTGTCTCTCGCCCGGGCCGAACCTTACCTATTGACCATGGCAGCAGGGTCTATTCACTCAATGACCGGCTTCGGCAGCGCCGAAGTGCAGCGTGACGGCGGTCTCGCACGGGTGGAAATCCGTACGGTCAACCATCGCCACCTCCAGCTCAAGGCGCGCCTTCCGTTTGCGCACGCATCGCTGGAGCCCCAGGTCGAAGCGGTCCTAAAGAAGGCCCTAGCCCGTGGATCTGTTCAGGTTCAAGTGAGCCTGGAAACCAAGGCAGCGGCAACCAGCGTGACGATGGATCACAGGTTGGCGAAGGCGTACCTCAAGGAACTGGCGGCACTCGGCAAAGCGGTCAAGGTGGAGGGCGAACTGACCCTGGCCCAGATCGCAGCGCTACCCGGCATCTTCTCCTCATCCGAGGAGTCCAGCGATCTAGCCAAGGAAGCCAAGTGGATTCTCGCCACGGTCAAGGCCGCGCTGGTCGACTTAAAATCCATGCGCGAGACCGAGGGCGAAGCCATGGCCGCCGACCTGCGCGTGTGGGCCAAGGCCATTGAAAAGCAGCGTAAACTGATCGCAAGTCGCAGCCCCAAGTCCGTTACCGAGCACGCCGACAAACTGCGCCTGCGCGTGGAGAATCTGCTCGGAGACTCCCATTCGGTGACTCCTAAGGACCTGGCCCGCGAGATCGCACTCATCGCCGACCGCCTGGACGTGAGCGAGGAATTGGCGCGCTTGCAAGCCCACCTGGACCAACTGGAATCCCTGCTCAGAAAGGGCGGCGCGGTGGGACGCAAACTGGACTTCCTGGCCCAGGAATTCATGCGTGAGGCGAACACCATCGGATCCAAGTGTTCGGATGCCAAGACGGCTCACTATGTGGTCGAGATGAAAGCGTGCATCGAGCGCATGCGCGAACAGGTTCAAAACGTGGAGTGAAATCGATGTCCCCGGATAACAATACCCAAGGAACCATGCTCCTGATCTCGGGTCCCTCCGGCAGTGGCAAGAGCACGATCTGCAAGCGGCTGCTGGAAGATCCTCGCGTGGTCTTCTCCGTATCTGCGACCACACGTGCCAAGCGCGAGGGTGAGGTGCACGGGCGCGACTACTACTTCCTGACCGTGGAGGAGTTCAGCGCCAAGCGCGCCTCCGGGGATTTTCTGGAATCGGCGGAGGTGTATGGGAACCTGTACGGAACCCTCCGGTCGCCCATGCAGGATGCCATCACGAAGGGCTTCATTTACCTGGTCGAAATCGACGTGCAGGGCGCTATGCAGTTGCTGGCTGGCAAAGAAGCGGGCATTTACGTGTTTATCGCTCCGCCCAGCATGCAGGCTCTCGAGGAGCGCCTCCGCGGACGAGGATCAGAGACCCCTGAATCCTTGGAGCGACGGTTGGGCAAGGCGGAAGACGAGTATCGCGAGCGCAACCGGTACGACCACGTTGTCGTCAATGATAACCTGGACGAAGCGGTGGCCGAAGTACGCCGCATCGCGGGCTTGGACCCCAAGCTCATCAACAAAACCGAAGCGGAGAGCCAGGGATCATGAAACAAGTATTGCTCGGAGTCAGCGCGTCCGTCGCGCTCTACAAATCCTGTGACTTGGCCAGCAAGCTGACCCAGTCGGGTCTCGACGTGCGTTGCATCCTCACCGAGAATGCAGCCAAGTTGGTCAGCCCGCAGCTGT
Organism: Glaciecola sp.; assembly: GCA_047611645.1. GTDB lineage: Bacteria > Planctomycetota > UBA1135 > UBA1135 > NORP259. The sequence goes on along the minus strand of JBLFXY010000008.1, from coordinate 16,401 downwards.
TCGAAGCGGTGACCGGCCAGCCCGCCCACGTCAGCGAATGGGGCGCGGATCGCAAGGCCGCCATGGATCACATCGACCTGGCGCGCTGGGGCGAGGCCCTGATCGTCGCGCCCGCCACCGCCGATTGGATCGCTCGTACGAGCCACGGTTTCGCCAACGATTTGCTAAGCACAGTGCAGCTCGCTATGGAGGCCAGCAAACCGCGCCTGATGTGCCCCGCCATGAATCCGACCATGCTCGAGGCGCCCGCGGTGCAGCGCAACCTCAAGCAATTGATCGCGGATGGGTGGCAGGTGGTCGATCCGGGTGATGGACACACAGCGTGTGGAGAAACCGGCCAAGGCCGCATGGCTGAGCCCCAGGAAATCGCCGATCACGTCCTCGCCTGGTTCGCGTAGTGGCTGCTAAAACCAAGCGCAAACTGCACCTGGTGGTGACCGCAGGGCCCACCCGGGAATACATCGATCCGGTCCGCTATCTGAGCAACGAATCGAGCGGGAAAATGGGCTTCGCCATCGCTAGTGAGGCAGCCGCGAGGGGTCACAAGGTGACCCTGATTGCGGGCCCCGTGCATTTAGATACTCCCGCCGGGGTCGATCGCGTGAATGTGATCAGCGCACGCGATATGTTGGCCGCGCTCAAAAATGCCTTTCGGGATGCCGATGGGCTCATCATGGCCGCGGCTGTGGCGGACTATCGCCCGGCGCGCAAATTGAAGGGCAAGTGGAAAAAGGATCCGTCTAGGAAAGGGGGCGGTGTGGACCTGGCCCTAGTGGAGAACCCGGACCTGCTGGCTACGGTGGGCGCGCGCAAGGGTTCGCGCTGTATCATGGGCTTCGCCCTGGAGACCTCCCACGGCATGCGCAATGCCCTGGGGAAAATGCAGCGTAAGAACGCGGACTTTATTGTGCTGAACGGTGCCTCGGCCCTAAACGCAAACAAGACCTCGGTGACCGTAATCGGGCGAGACGGAAAGGCCCAGCAGGTGGACCAGAAGACCAAGAAATATGTGGCTAGACGGCTCGTAATGGCGGTTGAGGGTTGGAGCGACGGCGTTTGACTACGCTGCGTCTAGCCCCCTGACGCAAGTTTCCCAGGAATTCCATGTAACGGAACGGGGTTGGAAGCGTCTGTTAAAGGAACCCCGGGATTTTTGCCTTGGGGTATCATGGGCTTACCAGCAGGCCCATGAGTTTTGTCTAAAGAAGGATCTATGAGTTTTTCATCACGTTTCATTTTATTTTGTCTTGGAACCCTGTGCTTGGTGGCGTTTGCCCCCTCCGCGCAGGCCCAGAAAGTCTCTAAGAAATACTACGAGCAGTCCGACCACGGTTTCCGTTTCAAGCCGGTTGATGGTTACGACATGGTCCCGCCGCAGGATCGGGAAAAGGAAGGCGGTCTATTGGCCAAGGCCTCCGGAAAGGACTTTGCCGTGCAGATGAGCGGTCAGGGGGGCATGTTTAACATAGTGTCCAACTTTGAACTCCTGCGCATGATAGAGAAGAGGCAGCGCGTCTTCGAAGAAGGCGAAGAGGGCACCTCGGTGACCTTCAAGTACAAACGCATGGGCCTGGGGACCTATCTCGAGCGTAACTATCAGGGAGTCAAGGCGGACAAGCCGACCCTGGATAAGGAAGTGAAGATCAAAAAAGGGTTCATGGCCCAGCACCGCCAATGGGCGGCCAAGGCTATGGGTGATGCACCCATGATTATCGATACGTTCTCGTTCAAACTGGATGACGCACACATCCATTTGATCCACGTGATGTCCGAGAAGCACTCCAAGAAGTGGCTCAAGGCATTCTATAAGTCCGCCAAGACTTTCCAGCTGATGGAACGCACTGAGGTCGTGACGCTCAACGATGAGATGAGCTACGAAGAGCTGGTCGACTTCCACGACAACAACGAGCGTGCGACCGGCGGCTGGCGGGCTGTTGCGACCCCCAGCCAGCGCTACATCATTAAGACCGACAGCGACGACGACGACTTCATTCAGAAGGCCATCGCACGTCTTGAGAAGTCGCGTGACCTATACGAGCGAGATTTCCCGCCCACTGAGAAAATTGAACACGTTTCGATCGTGCGCGTCTGCTCAACTGAAGAGGTGTTCCACTCCTATGGCAACACCGGCGCCGGAGTGGGCGGCTGGTTCAGTCCGGCCACTACAGAATTGGTGATTTACGACGGCAAAAACAGGGATCGCAACGCAACCTACGCGGTGATGAGCCACGAGGCATTTCACCAGTACTGCCACTTTCTGTTCCAAGAATCCGCGGCTCACCGCTGGTTTGATGAAGGGCACGGGGACTACTACGGCGGCGCCAAAATGGGCCGCAGCAAGCAGGCTCCAATGAAGATTACGCCCAAGATGCCGGCCGGATTCGGCCGCTTGGGAATCATCCGAGAGATGGTGCAAAAGGTGACCTATGCGCCGCTAGAGGATCATCTCAACTACAACCATCGCCAGTGGCAAAGCCAAGACCCTTCGAATGGTGTGGCTTGCTACGCGCAATCCTGGTCTATCATCTACATGTTGCGTCAAGGCGCGCTAGGTAAGGTGCCCAATAAGGTGTGGAAAGACGAATACAAGGACATTATACCCAACTACATTCGCGTGCTGAACGAGGGTTTCACCAAGGCATACGCCAAGGCTCGTGCGGAGAAACGCAAATCCCTGGAGTCCTTGGAGAAAGCCAAGCGCAAGAAGAACAAAAAGGGCAAAAAGCCCAAGAAGGAAGGTGAGGGCTCGAAGGAAGGCTCCGATGGAAAGAGCGCGGAAGACAACTTCGACGATGTAATCAACGCCCTGCTGGATGACGTCAAGAACGGTGATCTGCGGGTCTCCCAGAAGGACCAGGCGCAGATCTGGAAAGACGCCATGGCCGCCTCCTGGGGCCCCATCGACATGCTCGAGTTCGAAGAGAATTGGACTACGTACGTGAAAAAACACCTGAAGTAGCCGCGCTGGCTGCGGGCTTAAATGAAAGAGGCCGGGACGCGAGTCCCGGCCTCTTTCGTTAACAGCGATCTATTGGAGTATTTCGATGGAGGTTGCATGGCAGCTCCCATGGGTCTCAACCCATTTGGCAGGAGTCACAAGACCCAGGAGGGGGGAAGCGCCGTTTGTGCGCCGTGAAATTGCCTTGCTAGGCCTGGATTGCCTGTCATTTGGGCATGAATACCCAGCGAGATCTCCCGTGTTTACGAGTCGGCCTCTCCGGAGCCCCTTCGGCGAAACAAATCCACGCCAATTCACCGGGGTTTAGAGCTGATTTGGTGCGCCAATGGTCCCCAGGGGCACGCCTGGAGTTTGCGAACACATGTTGTCCCGTGTGAGTGTTGAACTTGGGACTGCGAATAGGGAACATGAGGCGAAGACCGGCTTCCATGGGGGTATGCCGGTTCCATTTCGGGGTTTGTCGAATTGCAGCGAGGGGATTTTGCCTAGCAAGAAGGGTCGTAAAAAAGGTGGTTCCGGCCGCCTCAGTGAACTGAGCAGTAGTTTCCTTTTGGGTGAACCCCTGGATGAGGAGACGGCTGCCCGCGTTCTGGAATTAGCGGGGCTGTTGATGGTCGGGTTATCGATCTGGCTGCTGCTTTCCCTGTTCAGCTATCACATGCCGTTTGAGGCTGCCGGATCGGGCCACAACCTTGGAGGTCGCGTTGGGTTCTACCTGGCCGATTGGTCTCTGACCTTTCTAGGCCTATCCGCTTACCTATTGGCGGTTCTCGGGCTCACCTGGGGATTCGTGGTCGTAGCCCGCAAAGAAGTGGAGTTGCCCGTCATCCGTGTGATCGGTGCCTTCTCCTTTGTCTTCTCATTTGCATTCATTCTGCACTTGGGCTTCGGCGCTGATGTGGCGGAGGCCCTCAATGCTAACGCTGAACTGGACTTAGTGACATCCAGCGCGCCCTACGGTCCCGGCGGCTGGCTAGCCCACGAATGGGTACCCGAGCTAGTGAACCGCTTCGGCGGATTGGGTCTGTGGGTCATTCTGGTGACCTTGGCCACTATATCCTTCATGCTGGCCACTGAAATGGCCTTCTACCCCGCCTATGTGGCCTTTGCGGATTGGGTGGAGGAAGCCCGTGACCGCAGAGATGAGAGTTTCGGCACCGCCATGTGGAGTTGGACTAAGGAGCTGTTCGCAGGACTGTGGAATTTCCTGCGGGGTGCTGATATCGATGGTCAATCCGTTGCCCAGCGTGCCACACCCAAAAAGAAATCGCCCAAGAAGAAGCCCAAGAAGAAGCCCATCGTCGACGAGGAAGAGGAGTACGAGGACGAAGAAGAGGAGGAGGACGAAGAGTTGGGTGAAGACGAAGAGTGGGTGTACGAGGATGAGGAAGAAGAGGAGGACGACGAGGAGGACTACGACGAATACGAGGACGAGCTAGAAGAAACCGAAGTCATCCCCAAGGCACCGCCTAAGAAGACCGCTAAAAAACCGGCCAAGAAAACGACCAAAAAGCCGGCCGCCAAGAAGGACGAAGAGAAGAAGAGCAAACTATCAGCCACCCTCGCCAAGGTCGCGACCGCAGCCGTAGCGAAGGCGCGCAAGACGACTTACGCCGAGACTCCTTACAACCCGCCCACGCCGCCGACCGGCCCCTGGACCCTGCCGCCCATGGATCTGCTCATCGCACCGAGTGTGGGAGCCCAAATGGACCGCGAGTTCTTGGAGGAAAGCGCCCAAAACCTCGAAAACGCTCTGAAGAGTTTCCGGGTGGATGCAGAGGTCGTGGGAGCCCAGGTCGGGCCCGCTGTGACCATGTTCGAGCTGACCGTAGCCCAGGGAACGCGTATGAACCGCGTCACCCAGCTTAGCCAGGAGATCGCTGCAACCCTGCGCGCGCGCAGCGTACGCATCATCGCTCCGATCCCGGGCAAGGCGACCATCGGTATCGAAGTCCCCAACAAGGACCGCCGTACCGTGCGCATGTCGGAGCTGATCAACCAGAAGGCTTACGATCCGAAGTACATGGCCTTGCCCCTATTCCTCGGGATGGACGCTGAGGGCAAGCCGGTCAATGTGGACCTGGCCAAAATGCCCCACCTTTTGATCGCGGGTACCACCGGTTCCGGTAAGTCCGTTTGTATCAATACCATCATTGCAAGCCTGCTATTGACCCGTTCGCCCCATGAGGTGCGGTTGATTCTGGTCGACCCCAAGATGGTGGAATTGCAGATGTTCCAATCGGTGCCGCACCTGGAATTGCCGGTTGTGACCGACATGAAGCAGGCAACCAATGTGCTGCTCTGGGCCGTGGAAAAAATGGAAGGCCGCTACGAGCTCTTCAAGAACGCTGGCGTCAAGAACATCAAGGGCTACAACGCACTTGGCGAGGCCAAGCTGCGCGAGCGCATGGGGGAGGAGTTCAACGAGGAGCGCACCCCGCGACTGGTTCCCTATATTGTGCTAGTCATCGATGAGATGGCGGACCTGATGATGCAGTCCAAGAAAGAGGCCGAGCAAGCCATCGCTCGACTGGCGCAAAAATCGCGAGCGGTTGGTGTGCACGTGATCGTGGCCACGCAGCGTCCGTCCACCGATGTGATCACCGGTATCATCAAAGGCAACCTGCCCACGCGAATCGCGTTCCAGGTGGCCTCCAAGATCGACAGCCGCGTGATCCTCGACGTTTCGGGTGCCGAGAAACTACTCGGACAAGGTGACATGCTGTACACCCCGCCGGGATCTTCGGTTCCGCGCCGCGTCCAGGGTGCCCTGGTCGAAGATTCGGAATTGCAAGACATCGTGGACTTCATCACCAACGAATCCACCCAGACCTTCAACCAAGAATTGGTGCAGTCCGCTTCGGGCACAGCGCCTGCGGGTTCATCCAACCCTGGTGGCGACAAGATCGACGAATTGTTCAACGAAGCCGTCACCGTCGTGCTGACCTCCAAGCGTGGTTCGGCCTCGCTTCTTCAGCGCGCCATGGGCATCGGCTACACCCGAGCTTCGCGGCTCGTGGACCAAATGACGGACGCCGGGATTCTCGGCGACCACCGGGGCTCCAAGTCTCGGGAGCTTCTCATGACCCTTGAAGACTGGGAAGAAAACCTCCAAAACATCGCAGATAGTGGGCCTGTATAATGACTGACAAAGAGATGAAACCCACATTGCCCGGCGAGGGCCTCGGCGTGCTTCTTCTGGTGGTGGGGTTGATTCCCCTCGTCCTGGTGTCCACAGCGCTGGTAAAAAGCGGTGGAGAATCCGTCGAGAACCTCAAGCCGATGGCACGGGTTGCAAACGGCTTTGTGCGCGCTTTGGGATACGCCCCGTCCTTGCTGCTGTACGGATGCATGACCACGCTGGGTGGGGCCCTTTTCTTGGGCTACTCCGTTCACAGGCCTGGTAGGCACTTGCTGGGCATGGTGGGCGTCACCCTTGGGGTGGCCACGCTCGCAGGGTCCATCTTTGCCGGTGGGGGCGGAGTCCTAGGAGATGCAATCGGAGGCACACTGAGTCGAGGATTGGGCATGCCTTTAGGGATCCTTATTGGCCTGGCCATCGTCTCAGCCACTGTAGTCGTCGCTTATTTGGACGGGAAAATCCCGATGCCAAAGAAACTAGGCACCGGTGCCACCCTATCAACTGCACTGACCGAGCTGGATGACGCAGGCGTCTCCAACGCGGAATCCAGTGCGCTGGCCGCTGACGCATCCACCTTGGCTTACATGGAGGAGCTTTGGAAAGGCCCAGCAGATACCATTCAAATCCATCCGATCCCCCCTTCTCCCTACCCGGAAGATGTGCGGCTCAAAGGCGAGGTTCCGAAAGGGGCTTCTCCACTCACCAAACAAGCCCCACCGGAAACAGCTGAAGATGTCCAGCAACAAACCACTCCCGAAGCCGACCCCGTCGCTGCTAGCCAAGCCGGTTCAAGTGAAGCTGACGCGCACCGCTGGGAGCGTGCCAAGGCAAAGTTACAGGCAGAGCTCTCCGCTGATTCAGATTTGGGGACCCGTGCTGTCTCGGATGCCGATACCGCCAGTGCCGACGACCCGTTCCGTTCGACGATCCCGGTAGAGTCTCAGGCGCAGGACAATGTGGTGCCGGCAGAAATCGACCTGCCGAAATCTGATCTGCCCCCGGGGGTCCGCCCTTTGGTGGTCGACCAGGTCCGGCCTTTGGATGCTCCTAGTCATTCGACCTCACCGATCAGTCCGGTCTGGGAACGCGCCAAGTCAGAAGATGTGCCCTTGGTGGACGAGTCAGGCGAATTGGACATAGTGATGGACTTGTCGGATTTCACGGAACCCGCCGCGCCCGAGGGTACTGCGGCCGATGCCGGTACACTTCCGAAACTGAACTTCGAATCCTTGGAATTCGAGTCCAAAGAGGTCCCCTCCGCAACGCCGCAAGCCGCCGCTGATCAGGAAGCCCCTGCGCGCCCCATTTGGGAGGAGCCCCAAGAGAAAGGTCAAAGCGCGGAAGCGCTTTCGACCGCGCACGACCCCTTTGCGGGGGAATCGTCGACACAAGATCCGGCTGAAGCATTGGCGGATCTGACGGAAGCTGAGGACGCCGTTCTGAACCAAATCGACGAACTCGAGGACGAGTTAGAGCGGGAGATGGAGAAGATCCGTCGCATGGAAGCTCAGACGGAAGGATTGCTCATGGGCGCAGGATCTTCGATCGCACAGGACCAGCCTGTCGCAATCGGCAATGAGCCAGGGCTCTTTGGGGAATTAGAAACGACTGCGGAAGCTGAGGAACTCGTGGCGGAGGAAGAGCCTGAGCTCGCAGAAGACGAAGAATGTGAAGAGGAAGAACTCGAAGAGGGCGAAAAAGAAGCTGCCGAATTCGAAGAAGAAGACGAGGAAAACGAAAACGAAAACGAAGAAGAGGGCGAAGACGAAGAGGAAGAAGAAGGTGAGCTAGAAGAAGGTGAAATAGAAGAGGAAGAGGAACTCGAGGAGGGCGAGGAGTACGAATACGAGGAGGACGAAGAAGAAGAGGAGGAGGACGAGGACGAGGAAAAGCCTGCTGCAGCTGAGTTGGAAGAGGGCGAAGAAGAAGAGGAGGAGGAAGAGGAAGAGGAAGGTGAACTCGAAGAGGGCGAGGAATACGAATACGAGGAGGATGAAGAAGAAGAGGACGAGGACGAGGAAAAGCCTGCTGCAGCTGAGCTGGAAGAGGGCGAAGAAGAAGAGGAGGAGGAAGAGGAAGAGGAAGGTGAACTCGAAGAGGGCGAGGAATACGAATACGAGGAAGAGGAAGAGGACGAGGAAGAGGAAGAGGAAGAGGAAGAGGAACCTGCTGCTGCTACTGAGCTAGAGGAGGGCGAAGAAGAAGAGGAGCTCGAAGAAAGCGAAGAGGAAGCCGCTGAACTCGAAGATGGAGAAGAAGAAGAAGAAGAAGAAGAAGACGGTGATGACGAAGAAGAAGGCGAGTACGAGGAATACGAATACGAGGAGTTTGAGGAGGAGGAAGGCGAAGAAGAGGAAGAGGAGGAGGAAGAAGAAACCGCGGAGGCTTCCGATGAGGAGCCCGAGGTGGAAATCCAACCCGCCCCCTCAGCCCGCAAGGCCACCGGCCGCAGTGCTAAATGGAGCCACGGGGACCTTATTCGCGAAGCCGGGGTCTTCCTGATCGAGCGTGATCGGGTGGGCGTTTCCCTTCTCCAGCGCCAATTCGAGCTGGAATTCGACGCTGCGCAGGCATTGCTCGCCGAGATTGAGGAAGCCGGGCTGATCGAGCCGTACATGGGAGGCCAGAAGAGGGCTATACTGCTGGACCTTGAAGCTTGGCTGGATCGTAGCCCCAGCAGCTGACCCCCCCCGCAAGCCCCTCCTGGTGCCGACTCCCTTGACCAATAACGGCCTCGTTTCCCTCGTACACCTCGGGTGCGCCCGCAACCTGATTGACTCCGAACTGATCCTGGCACGGTTAGCCGAGCAAGGCTTGACCATCACCGGCGATGCGGATCAGGCGAGTTGTGTGGTTCTGAACACCTGTTCCTTCATCGGTCCGGCCCGAACCGAGTCCTATGAGGCCATCGAAGGCCTTTTGGAGCGCAAGCGCCAGGGAACGCTGAAATCCGTGGTCGTCGCTGGCTGCCTGGTTCAGCGCTACAAACAGACCCTGCGTGAAGACTTCCCCGGGGTGGATCTGTTTGCGGAGATCTCCGATTATCGAGGCTTGGCCGATTCCGTGCGGCAGCTATCCGAGGGCAAAACAATCCTGGACTACCTTTCAAGTCCAGGCTTGCGCCCTGCGGAGCGTGACGGCGCTCGCATGTTGGCGACCCCGGGTTCCTACGCCTACCTACGCATCAGCCACGGTTGCGACCATACTTGCTCCTTCTGTGCTATTCCCGGGATTCGCGGTCCGCACCGTTCCAAGCGGCCTTCGGCTGTCGTGGAAGAAGCCACCGAACTCATCGCGGCAGGCGTACGAGAACTTGTGATCGTGGCCGAGGACTCGACAGCTTGGGGCCGCGACTTTGGCATGGAACTGCCCGCTCTGATCCGCGAGCTCGCAGACTTGGACGGCAACCATCGCATTCGTTTGATGTACGCCTACCCTGGGCGTTTCCCTTGGGGCCTCACCGAATTGCTGCGCGATCACCCCCGGGTGGTGCCCTACCTGGACATTCCCATTCAACACGCCACGAGCCGCATGTTGAAAGCCATGCGCCGCACCGCCAGTGTCGATCAGGTCACATCCACCCTCGAGCGTCTGCGCGAAGAGGTCCCTGGAATCACCCTGCGCACCACCATGCTGGTCGGCTTTCCCGGCGAGCAGGAAGAGGATGTGGACGCCCTTGTGAAATTGATCGAGGACTTTCGCTTGGCTCGCTTGGGCGCATTCCCCTTCTCTGTGGAAGAGGGCACGCACGGCGCCACATTACCCGATCGCGTGGACAAGGACGTCATCGAGAGCCGTCTGAAGCGCGTTTTGGATGCCCGTGACCGTGCTTTGAAGGCTGAGCAGGAAAGCCACGTCGGCAAAACAGTCCTCGTAACCGTGGACGAACCGCCCGATGCCGAAGGCTGGGTGGTCGCGCGTGGCGATTGGGACGCCCCCGAAGTGGATCCCTTTGTGCGCGTTTATGCCCCGCAAGCTCAGGTCGGTCAGGACATCGCGGTCACCATTCAAGAGGTGGGCGAAGAGTTCAACCTCATCGCTGAAATCGCGCTTGCCGAGGATCCCGCGTGACCAACGTCTTTGCCCATTGGCCTAATCGAATTACGGCCATTCGCTTCGTGGGAGCTTTGGTGCTGTTTGCAGTCCTGCAGTGTCTCTCCGAAGAGGACTTGGTCTCCATCGACGATCGCCGGACTCTGGTGTGCTTTTCTTTCTGGCTCTTTGTAGTCGTGGCCGCCACCGATTTTCTGGACGGCTACTTGGCGCGCAAATACAAGTTGGTTTCGGACTTCGGACGCATCGCGGACCCCTTCACCGACAAAGTGCTCATCCTGGGTGCGATGATTTATGCAGCCGTCATGCCTTGGACGCGTCCTTGGATGCCGGCTTGGATCGTCGTGGTCATCCTCTCCAGGGAATTGCTTGTTACAGGCATCCGTGGATATGTGGAAAAGCTGGGCGGCGAATTTCCCGCGGACCGCTGGGGCAAGATCAAGATGATTGTGCAATGCACCGCGGTGGGCGCCGTGCTTTGGCTTGAATCCTACAACTGGCCTGATCCGTGGTACGCCTTCTGGAGTGGCCTAGCCCACGTGCTTGTTGGGGCGACTCTCATCGCCACCGTTGGATCCGGCATCAACTATGTGGTCCACACCGCTAAGTTCCTGAAGGAGCAAGAGTGATTAGGGCATGAACAAAGCACTTAGCAAGATCTTGGATTGGCGCCTGATGTGCGTGACCTCCGGGGGGCTGGGTCTAGCGCCCGTAGCGCCCGGAACCTTCGGCACCATCGGCGGCGTGGTTATCGCTTGGCTTCTCGTAGGGACTCAAGCGTTCTTGGCTTGGACATTAGTGGCTTGCGTCGCGGTCTACTTGCTGGGGCGCGCCTTGGCGCCTTGGGCTGAGAAAACCTATGGCAAAGACCCCGGTCTCTTCGTTTTAGACGAGGTCGTGGGCTACCTGGTGACCGTGGCCTGGATCCATCCTCCAACCCCACTGGCCCTCGGAATGGCCTTTGTTGTGTTCCGATTCTTTGATGTACTCAAACCGCCCCCCATTCGCCGCTTGGAACGGATTGGCGGCGGGGACGGAATCATGCTCGACGATGTAATGGCAGGGGTTTACGGTTTTGGGGTCATGTTGATTTTGCGCTACGCCTTCCCCGGTTCAGAAGCCAGCCTTTGGGCCCTGGGTCAGTAACTCATGGGTCTCGCATCCCGCTTCGCCATTGGGGTATCTCTGGCGCTCATTCTTGTAATGGGCGGAGGCGGGTACTTTTTGTTCCAGCGCACGCAGGCGGTTGTAGAGAAGCGTGTGGATACGGCCCTGAGCCGCGCCGCGGCGGAATCCAAAACGGCCGCAGACTGCGAAATGAATGGAGAGCAGCACCACCGGGAGCAGTCAAAAAAAGGCATTCTGAAGGGCGATGGCGTCATGCGAATGGATGTCGAAATCCTCGCAGGACCCAATAAGGGTCAACAGGCGCGACGTTATTCCACTGCCTACGGCAGCTCTATTGTTGTCCCAGCTCCTCCCCAGGGCCAAAAGAAGAATGAACTCTTCTCCCTGTTCACCTTCGTGACAGGCATGGTGATTTTGGTGGGCGCTGGAGTCGCTAGCCTGATCGCCAAGCGTGTGGCGCGACCGCTGGAAAACCTGGTCCAGGACGTGCGTATCATCGCGCGCGGAAATCTCAGTCACCGAACCCATGTGCGAGGTTCGGGTGAGGTTCGCCAATTGGCTTCGGCCATCGACCGCATGGGAGGCTCGCTCGCCGAAGCCCAGGCTTCCGAAGTCGAGCTCGGAGTTCGTATGCGCGAACGCGTGGTGGCCCTTGAAGTGGCCATGGCTTTACTGCCCTCCGAAGAGCCGTGGGTGGACGGCTATCGAATCATGGGCGACTTCAAAGCGTCCGATGAACCCGGAGGGGCATTTTTCGATTTCTGCGGGGATAGTTCGCGACCGATTTTCATGGTCTGTGATGTGAGTGGGCAAGGTGTACCCGGCTCGCTGGTCGGCGCCACTGCGCGCGCCTATCTGCGCAGCACCTTGCAGTCCCAAACCGATCTAGGAGAAGCCCTGGGTTGGGTCAACCAGCAGCTCCACCGCGACGTGGAACGTGGGCTGTTCGTGACCGCGATGGTGGTTGTCCTTGACCCGATCGAACATGTGGCCCATGTGGCTTGTGCTGGACACAAAATGCCCCTGCTGCGCTTTGATGCCGAAGCAGGCCAACTTAAGTCCATGCAACCCAACGGCTTTGCCTTGGGTTTTGACGCTGGACCCATGTTCGAACGGCGACTTGAGATCGTGCATATGCCCTTCCAACCAGGCGATCGCCTGGTCTTGGCGGGGGCGGGCATCGCGGAGTTGCCCTCTGTTGACGGTGGCGAAGAGTGGGGTGAAAAAGGCCTCTATCGCTCTATCATGAAACACTCCAAATTGGATGCTCCTGAGCTTGTTACGGCCGTCTTAAAGGACGCCAAGAAATATTCGGGCCCTGGAGTGCCACCTTCTGACTATTCCCTGGTCGTAATAGCCCGCGATCTCGCCTAGCAGCCCCTTAGACAATGCAAATCTCTGAATTCCAAAAGCTCATAGAGCGCATCTACTACGAAAAAGACTCCGCGCGTGGCATGGAGGGCACCTACATGTGGTTTGCCGAGGAATTCGGCGAACTGACCCGCGCTTTGCGCCGGGGTCAACAGGACGAGTTGCCCGGGGAGTTCGCGGATGTGTTTGCATGGTTGGCTTCCTTGGCGTCTCTCGCGGGTATCGACCTGCAGGAAGCCGTCATGCAGAAGTACGAAAAAGGGTGTCCTCGTTGCTCCCAGGCCCCTTGCACCTGCTGAGATTCAACCATGGCGGAACTCTTCGAAAGCGAAGAGAGCCTCTTTGTTGAGGTCGCACTAGCGAAACCGGTCCGCCGGGAGTTCACCTATGCGGTGGATCCTTCCCTGGTGGATCAAATCGCTCCCGGCGTGCGCGTTTCCGTACCCTTCGGTCGGCGTCGCGAGGTCGGTGTTGTGGTGGCGGTGATTCGCGAGTGCGATTTGCCGGCGTCCCGCGTGCGCCGAATCTATGAGGTGCTCGACCAGGAAGCCGTGGTGGGCCAAGATTTGCTCGACCTCACGCGCTGGTTGGCTGATTACTACGTTTGTGCATGGGGAGAGGCGTTGGCGGCCGTTTTGCCCGCTGCCATGAAGCGCGAAGGCGAGCAACGCCGCGTGACGGTATTGAAGCCAGCCGAAGGCGTCGGGACGCAAGAGCTGGAGCAGCTCGAAGGCAAGTCGGACAAGCAATTCCGTCTGCTGCGCACTCTTCTCGAAGCGAGCGGCCCGCTGGTTCGTTCCGAGGTGCTCAAGCGCTTGGCGCTCTCCATGTCCCCGGCCCAAACCCTGGTCCGCAAGGGCTGGGTGATCGAAGAGAGGGTCGAGCCCGCAACAGATTCACTCACCGCGGACTTGGACGATGGCGGAAGGGTCCGGCCAGAAAAGCTGAGCCAGGACCAGGAAGTTTCGGTATCCGCCATGGAAGTGGCCCTCAAAGACGAGAAGGGGGGCACATTCCTCCTGCACGGCGTGACAGGCAGCGGCAAGACAGAGGTTTATCTACGCACCATTGAAAAGGCCCTGGAGCTTGGCCAAGGCGCCATTGTGTTGGTGCCCGAGATCGCGCTGACACCCCAAACTGTTGGTTGGTTTGCATCGCGCTTCGGCCAGGTCGCGGTCATGCACAGTCGCTTGACCGACCGGCAGCGTTTGATGATGTGGCGGCGAGTCCAGTCCGGTGAATTGCGAGTGGTGGTCGGCGCTCGGTCGGCGATCTTCGCCCCGGTGCAAAATTTAGGAGTCATCGTGGTGGATGAGGAGCATGAGCCTTCGTTCAAACAGGGGTCCACACCCCGCTACCATGCTCGTGATGTGGCGGTGGTACGAGCCAAGCGCTGCGGCTCCGTGTGTATTCTTGGCTCGGCAACTCCATCGCTCGAAAGCTACGAAAATGCACGGCGCGGTCGCTATCAGCTGCTGACATTGGCCTCGCGCGTCAACGCCAGTTCCATGCCTGAAGTGGCGATCGTGGACATGAAAGGCGAGAAGGGCAACCCCATGATCTCCCACATTCTGCGCGATCGAATCGTAGAGGCCATGGGGCGCAAAGAGCAATCGATCCTGTTCCTCAATCGGCGCGGGTTCTCTCCCACGCTGTGGTGTGGACAATGCTATGAGGTGGTGCGCTGCGCCCAATGCGACGTGGCTATGACCTACCACCGCGGTCATGGGCGTATCGTGTGCCACTCGTGTTGCGAAGAGCGCGTACCACCCAAGGATTGTCCTTCGTGTACGGCGCCCGGCCTGAAGTTTTTGGGCCACGGAAGTGAAAAGGTTGAGGTCGTGTTGGCCAAGACCTTCCCCGACGCACGTATTGCGCGCATGGACTCGGACACGATGCTGCGGCGCGAAGATTACGAGGACACCCTGAGCGCTTTCGGACGCGGTGAAATCGATATCCTCGTGGGCACGCAGATGATCGCCAAGGGGCTCGATTTCCCCCGGGTGACGGTGGTGGGAGTGGTTTCTGCGGACGGTGCCTTGCACCTGCCAGACCTGCGCGCATCCGAACGCACCTTCCAATTGCTAGCCCAGGTTTCGGGTCGCGCCGGGCGCGCCGATTTGCCTGGACGTATCGTGATTCAAACCCATGCTCCGGAACACCCAGCCATTCAGCATGCCGCCAAGCACGACTATTTGGCGTTTGCAGAAGAGGAACTAGCCTTGCGCAAGGAATTGCTCTATCCGCCGTATGGACGCCTTCTGCGCATCGTTCTCGAGGATCCTGATTCGGGTATCGTTGAGAAAGCGGCCGCCGAATTCGCCGCAGCGTTGAATGCGACGCTCAAGGACACGGCGCAGACGCTGGGTCCGATGCCTGCTCCCATGGCCATGATTCGCGGACGTCATCGGCACCACATTTTGATCAAAGGCCCTCTCGATGGAGGCGCCTTTGGCATCGCTCGCAACCTGCTGGTCCACATGATGGACGGCCGTCCGCGCCCACGCGTCACGATCGACGTGGACCCCGTGCAAATGCTCTAGTTCTGCGGGGCTAGCGCCATGCCGCCGGAACGAAGCGCCGGTAGGCATCCTTCTTGCGCAGCATGGGCTTTTCGAGCAAGTACCAAGACGCTATGGATAGGATCAAGGTAGCCGCTGTCGCCGTGCAGAACATCTCCCAGACGCCCACGCCAGGCTTCAGGTGGGCAACGATTTGCTGGACGGGGAAAGCGTAGATGTAGAGGCCGTAGCTGTAGTCTCCGAGCTTGTTGAACAGTCGCAAGGGGCCGCCAGGGATGTACGCTAAATACAGGATTAGGTACGGCAGCCAGGTGGTGTAGATGAGGTAGAAAAACTTGCTATCGTCCAACACGCCGACAGCCAAAGCAAACGCGATACCAGCGGCTTGCCCATGGCTTAGTTTGAAGTGATTACGAATCACATAATGGGCTCCACCCATGAAAAAGAAGGCCATGAGGCGCAGTCCGTGGCCGTGGCTATCGTTGTCGAGAAAGGGAAAGTAGTGGTTGATGCAAGTGGCAATCAATGCGGTGGCGCCTAGGCAGAAAACGATCAGTTGCAGCAAGGGTGTCCGGCGGTCCTTGCGGAAGAGTAGTGCTAAAATGCCTATAGCTCCCAGGATCGCGTACATGCGAATCTCCCAGGGCAGTGTCCAGAGGGATCCGTTCACCGCATCCGGATATGGGTTGTTCGTGAACACACCAGGCAGGTCGTACTGAATGTGACCCAGGACCAAGGCGCTGTTCTTGGCGATGAAGGTATAGACCCTTGAATCGCCCAGGAATTCACCCGTGGAAAGCGAAGTGAAAGCCAAGCCAACCCCGAATGCGCAGAGTAGAACCGCAACGATCAACGCGGGAAAGATCCGCACGATGCGCGCCCATGTAAAAGCTGGCACGTTTTCTCTGGTGATCAAACTGCGCGTCACCAGGAACCCACTCGTGATGAAGAAAATGTCGACAGCTACATGGCCCAGGGTGAAGCCACCAAAACGCGGTTCGCCTTCCGTGCCGGTCAGTGGATAGCTGTGGGCCACCAACACCAAACCCGCGGCCAAGAAGCGCAGTAGGTTGAAATTGTTGTCCCTACTCTCGGTGTAGGTGGAAAGCAGTGCGGCCATGAAGGAAGCCTACCCGGATAGGGAGTCAGGACAAAATCGGGCGCGTGTAATACGGAACCCGTGTAATCCGGAACTAGGTACGTTTTTACACACTTGCGGCCCGTCC
>JBLFXY010000007.1:0-34150 GCA_047611645.1 Glaciecola sp. | reverse complement strand
CGGCTCTCTCTCACTTTGTAGTCCCCAGCCCATGGCTTCCAACCCCCCCACTAATGAGACCTTCCTCGCGGAAGAACTCGACTTCGCCATCCAAGCTGCGCACGCGGCTGGAGAACGTGCCCTGCAAATTCGGAACAGCGGCCGCTGGCAGGATTCAACCCTCGCGGATGTGGGCGACCAGGCCTGCGACGCCTACATCCAGGGTCTTATAACGGGACGATACCCCGAAGATGGGATACTTTCAGAGGAAACCATGGACACGCCGGCTCGGCTCGAAAAACAGCGCGTCTGGATTGTGGACCCGCTGGATGGGACCAAGGAATACAAGGCCGGCCGGGATGATTGGGCTGTTCATGTAGCCCTGACCTTGGGCGGCCAGTGCGCGCTCAGCGCCGTTGCCCTTCCCTCACAAGGCCTAACTCTCTGGGGAGTGACCCAACCGGGCTTCCAGTCGGCTGGTGTGCAAGGCCCTGGGAATTTCTTGTCGGGCGACAGTCAGCCCCCCAAAAAACTGCGTCTGGCCGTCAGTCGCAGCCACACACCCCCTTGGATTGAGAAGCTAGCCGAGGAACTGGACGCGGAATTGGTGCCCGCTGGCAGCGTTGGCAACAAAGTGGGTTTGCTTATGCGCGGCGAAGCCGACGTTTATGCCCACAATCTCGGGCTCAAGGAATGGGACACCTGCGCTCCGGAGTGTGTGGCGCGCGCGCACGGCTGGTCCGTATCGCGGTTGGATGGATCCGCCCAGGTCTACAACCAAGCCAATCCCTACAACAACGAGATGCTCGTTTGCCGGCCCGCGGACAAGGCTCGATTGTTGACGGCTCTGGCCAAAAGCGGCGCGTTGGCCTAGCGGGACATGCGGACCGTCCCCTTTTGAACGCAAAACCCTCTATGCCCGACACGCTCCTAGCCCTCCGCCAGCTGCTGCAAGCGCTGCATAGCCTGCGAAAGTTCTTGCGCGAGAACCGGATCCACTTTTGGGCCCAAGGCTTGGACCAACCCCCGGGATTTTTCGATGGTCGATTCGGGTCCGCGGCTGAAATGCTTCCAGACCGATTCGGAATCCGAGCTCTCCTCTAGGGCGATGATCAGGGTTGAAAGGTTGTGCAATTTGTCGCAAGCCTTGAGGGTGGCTGCGCGCGCGGACATGGTTTCAACCTTGTCAACGGCGGCTTGTTTGCGATCTTCCCAGCTACCACTACTCTCGGTCAGGTCCTCCACAAGTTGGGCCACATCCGAGCCAAACTCCGCTTCCACCCGCTCGGTCGTCCAATCGTCGCAGTCCTCAACGACGTCATGCAGAAGCCCGGCTTGAACCATGGCCTGATCGCAACCCATCCGGGACAGCATCATCGCCACGTGCATGGGATGGGAAACATAGGGAATGGCACTTCCCTTGCGCGTTTGAGCGTCGTGGGCATTCAGTGCGGCCCGCAGAGCATTCTCTACTCCCCGATCGAATAGTCCGCTCATTAGATTTCGACCCCAAGGGGTTTGAGCGCGACAAACCCGAAGAGCATAGAAAACAAGATCAGGTTGAGCAGCACTCCTCCCGGGCCCTGGCCCGGCAGCCAACCGAGTGAACTTTCGGGATACCGGAATTCGATGCGCTGCCATTCGCTGAGGCTGCCCTCCGCAGGCCAAAGGATCTGTTCCCAATTCGATGTCCGCAAGGGTTGAATTGCCGGATAGCGCTTTCCGCTGTTTGCCCGCGGCCCCGCCCAAATCCGCTTGATCACGGTCTCCCCAGCTCGCTCCAAACCGATTTCAAAGTGACCGGGTGCTTCCACAACAAATTCCTGATACGCGCGGCCTTGTTCGGGAATCTGTAACAGAGCCGACACAGGGACAACCCCATCGGGGTATGTGATGCGCACCTCATCGCCTCCAGACCAAGCCAACTTCAAGGTATGTCCTTCGCCTGCGAGCAACGCGTCGACCCTCTGGGTAACGGGCATGGGCTCAAAGGCATAGCGGGCTACGAGTTGGCCAGCCACCAAGGCGAACGGGATCGCCAGGGGAATGAAGGGACCAAAGTTCAAGCAGACGTAGCGCAGGTTGTGCCAAAGGACTTTGCCGATAGCTCGCGTCACCAGACCCAAGTCATCCTGATAGAGACGAATCTCGATCATGTGACCCTTAATAAGGTTCTTTGCTCGTCGTATCGAGGCCTGCGGGCTGATGTACTTGAACACCAGCAATGCCAACACCCCGAAAATACCCGACACAAGGATTAGGGCAACCTCCATCCCCATCCGCTCCAAAGGTTGGAGTAAGAGGTCGAAGCTTGCCGTGATGAAGCGCTGGATGGCGTTCATGCGAGGATTGGATACAGCGGATCGAAAGAACCTGAGGGAGGTTCGTTCGAAGGAGCGCTAAGAGATGTAACCCAAGCCTTTCAGCTTGGCTGTGATGTCATCGTCGGAACCCGCGTCTTCAAACTGGGCGACTTCACGCTCGAGCACATGCTGAATGAATTCATCGCGAGATGCGTAACCCGCGACCTCGGCGATTTTTTCGATGCGATCGAGCAGGTCTTTGTCGAGTTTGACCTTATTGTTGCTTCCGAACATGGGGAGTGATTGGGGTGATGGGTTGGCTTACTTCAGAAACGACTGGCCATCCAGTTCGGTTTCAGGCTCCACGCCGTAGAGCGCAAAGATTTGTGCGGTGACATCCTCCAACTTGAGACCCTTGCGGGCCAGGGCCCCGTTGGTCAAAAGAGTTCCGGGCACCACACTGGGATGCATCAGGTGGTTTCCGTTAAATGTTCCCCCCAAATTATCACGCAGTACCGCATTGGGGATGCGAGCCAGCGAAGATTCATCGGAGTTGCCGTATCCCGAATTGTAGCCCACCACAAGGTCGGGCGCCTCTGCGACCCGCTGACCGGAATAGACTTCGGTCCCCAGATCAGCGGAAAGGACAACGCGCGTCCCCTCGCGGCCAAGAGCGCCGTCTTTCAACGCTTCGAGCTCGGCCTTGAGTTCCGCAATGAGATCCGTTGCCTCACGTCCTAACTCGACAATCCCCTGGGCTTCACGCCCTTTGAGATTCAGATAGAGGCCGTTGAAACCGAGGCCATAGGCCTTGGTTTTCGTCCAATCCACGGCATCCACCAGCCGAACCGGACGCAGGTTAGCGTCCCCACGAGCCAATTCCCGGGCCTTGTTTGGCTTGAGAACAAGATAGCCCTTCTCCAGCAGCCACGTGTTGAGGCTGAAGACCCGGTGGTAGGGCGCGAAACCGTGATCGCTCATCACCAGGATCAAAGTATCTTCCCCAACGCTCGCACGAACCTCGCCCAGAACGCCATCCATCTTTAGATAGAGATCGATCAGGACGTCCTTCCAAGTGCTACCTTCGCGCCCAGACCACCACTGTGAGTCCTTTGCGGCCAGTTCGATGTCATGGTTCGGATGTTCCTCGTCCGAGTGGCGCCACATCATGTGCGCGCAGAGGTCGACCGTGGAGTAGTAGAAGAACAACAGACCGCCGCGGTCGTCGCGCATGTATTTATCCAAGGCATAGTCGAGCATGCGCCCGCGCTCTTGGAATACCAGTTCCGTTTGAGCCATGAACTCTTCGTCGGTCAAAAGCCCCTTCTTCAGTCCATTTACATCCTCGGCCATACCTTGGGTGTAATACAGCCCGATCGCCTGGGCTAACTCGGCACTGGCTTCCTCCGGATCCGAAATCGGGCTGACCGGGTTCATGGGGTCAATGTCCACGGGTGAAGCGTACAGTTCCAGCTCTGGCTCCACGCTGCGGAGATAAAAGCGCACGATGCCGGACATCGAATTCATCCCCACAGGCAACAGCGAAAATTCCACGGGAACGAACACGCTCCATTGACCAGGCTTGAGCAAGAGCGTCTCAGTTCCTAGTTCGATGGCGACGGCTCCAGCCTTTGCATCAACGAACAAGTCCAGATCGATAGTCGCAGCAGGTTCTCCGTCCTTGAACGGGTTGGCCGGCCCCATCAAATGGGTACGCACCCGTCCATTGCGCACCTGGATGCGCTTCACCTTGGGATCCGTCAATCGGTCGAGCGGGGGACTGGTGGTGTAGAGGGTCGGCTGCCCGTAAGCCGAATCGATCGCAGGGGTGAGCATGCCGGGGAATGAATAACCCAGGCCCTTTTCGACAGGGAAATTAATCGGCATGCGCCAAACGCTTGCCGGTACACCCTGCTCACCCAATACCGTCCAAAAGGCGCGGCCCGTTCGATTGCTATCACCCGCTTCGGTCAGCGGAAACTTCCAACTACCCGGGAGGGCAAAGTCGGAAGCGTGCATGGGTTTCTGGGTCCCCGGCAACTCGGAGTAGGTTTTCGGATCCCGGTGGATGAAATCAAAAACGCCATGCCCTCCGGGATTCACACCGGTGATGAAACTGGACCACGCTACCGGACTCTGGGGCGGGGTGGAGGTGCCCAAGTTTTGAATTCCATCGGACGCCTTCGCGAGCGCCCGAAAGTTCTGCATACGCTCGGGATGGAGTTCCATGACCTCTTTCAGGATATCCGGATCTAAGCCATCAATACCGAGTACTACAACACGCTTGTATTGGGGCTGCTGCACGCCCTCCGATGGTGTTTCGACCCTCTCTTCCGCTTGGCCGCACGCGAGCGTTGTGGCCAAAATTAAACATGAACCGGCGAGCCACCTCATTGGTCTTTCTCCACTTTCATACTGTCCCGATAGTGTTCCAAAGTTTCGGTAGACCCTTTGGTTGTGCGCTTACGATCCCCAAAGAGAGGCGCGCCCATCATGTAACCGGGCACATCCACTCCAAATTGATCCAGCACGGTAGGCGCAATATCCATGAGGTTGGGTGTTTCGGTATTGATCTCACGATTGCACCAAAACACTCCTGGCACCAATCTTGGGTCAACGCAATGGTCGCCGGACCAAGACTTCGTATTGTCCGTGAAGACTTGCTTCGAGACCGCGCCCGTCGCGCAATCCCAGGAGTGTCGGTAGCCACGCTTGTAGCCGATCAGTAGTTCTGGGGCGAGGTCTGCGTAGGGCCCGCTATGCACGTCGCGCGTAACAAACACCGAGTTCAAAACTTCCTCGCCCGTCTTGGGATCGCACAAGCGTTCCAGTTTGGACTTGATCTCAAGGCACAGAGCTTGAGCCTCTGCTCCGGGCTCTACCGTACCCTGCCTCTCGCGTCCCTTGCGGTTCAGGAAAATCCCCGTCAGCCCCAAGGTAAATGCACGCGTTCGGCTCCAATCAACGCTTTCGAACCAGTCACCCGAAACGTCCGCACCTTCTTTGAGTACCAGATAGCCTTCATCCCGAAGCCAAGTATTCAGGTTCACCCCTCGACGGAAGGAGCAGAACCCGTGGTCGGAAATTACCATCAAAACGGTGTCGGGGTCATTGCCCACCTTGGCTTGGACTTCCGCCAGGAACTCATCCATCTTCGCGTACATCTCAGGAATGACGTCCTTGTACACCTCTGTGTCCTTGCCCTCGTTTGCCGGGTGCCCCTCATCCAGATAGCGATAGAACATGTGGGAAACCCGGTCTGTGGTATCAAAGACACACGTAACCAACCCCGACGAAGTTTTATCGATCGCATCCCACAGCTGCTTTTTGCGTTCTTCAAAAATCAACCAAGCCTGCTTGAGGAAAGCCTCCTCGTCGATGACGCGCTCGTTGAGAGCCCAGGTATCCTCCGCCAATCCCAAGGTGGCGAACTTACCCAGCGTCTTGGCAAGGTAGATCGAATACACGAGCGGGTGCGCGATAGGAAGCGCAGGCTTTTCCGGATCGATGTTGATAGGCGTCACGTACAACTCGAATTCTCCGTCGGCCCACGTCTGTACATACAAGCGTGCGATGCCTTGACAGCCCTTAAACGGAACGGTCATCCAAGGTGTGTACTCTTGAGGGATTACCGTAACGGTATCCTTGCCCACGGTGATGTGGGCCAATCGCTTGGTTTCGTCCAAAACCACCGAGAAGGGGCATTGCATGGCTTTCCCGTCGTCCCCCTTGGGCCCCTTGAGGTTCGATTCCATGCGACCCTCTCGCACGACGACCTTGAACTGTTGACCGACCACGTGGGCTCCCTTGCGGTCCTTGGTCGAGTAGAACGAGAATGATCCTTGGGTGCCCCTAATGTCGGGAACGCACATGCCGGAGAGCAGGGTTCCATTCTTGAAAGGTTGCGCCGGATAGGTGATCGGAACCCTCAGGATGGAGGACCAAACACGCTGTGCACCCAGCAATTTCCAAAACGGCTGACTGCGTTGCAGAATTTTGTGAACGGCTCGTGAACCAAACGGGACTTTGGCAAATCCGAGGTTCAGGTTCTTCGCCATGCTACGCGTTTCCGTGGAGGAGAGCACGGGCATGTAAGAGCAAGGATCCCGGGTCAGGAAGTCGTAGATGTTGTGCCGCGAAGCATCCACGCCTGTGGCGAAGGAAGACCATGCGACCGGAGAGATCGACGGCAAAGACGTTCCCAACGGGTGAAAACAACCCTCCTCTTCAAGACGCTGAAAGTTGGGCATTTTGCCCTGCCCGCTGTACTTCCTGGCCAAACCTGGATCAAAACCATCCAAGCCCACGATCACGATGCGCTTGACCTTTGAGGCTCCCCGCTTGCGCCCGCGAACCATGCGCGCGGCGGCCTTCAATGGCCAAATCAGGATGATGCCGAGGGCTAGAAGGAACGTCCCCAAGAGCACCAAAACGGAACCGGCTGCAGCGAAGCCAGCGCCAGGACCGATGTAAGCAAGCAATCCCCCTAGAAAGGGTAGGGAGGAACAGTCCAAGTGAGGGTCGAGGGGCATAGCGATAGCGGAACCGGTTGACCCGTAGCTTACTCTTCTTTGGAGCGACCCGCACTATCATAGGCCCTGCGTAATCGGCGTTCCGGAGTCCCTTCGCCCATACTGGCCAGGGCTTCAATCACGAACTCGCACGCTTCCTCTGAATCACGCCGTTCCACGTCCAGTCGTAAAACGAAACCTCCGCCGAACGGATAGGCGCCGTCAGCGTCTTGTTTGATTCCCAAATTCCCTCGGAAGTCCGTTGCTGTCCTATCTCCATCTTGGGCTGGAGACAACACCCCCAAAGAGTCCAGGCGAGACTTGAGCAGTTCAGGGTTCCCAAATACCTCACCTGCGCCCTGGCCCTCAAGAATCTTGGCCATTGCTAGGCCAATCACGCTTTCCCCGATCTCATCAGCAACAACCTCATGCTCGTGATCCTCCAGCATTTGTCCCCTTTCCGACTGCCTACCCAATAGGGAGATAACTAGAACAGCAATTACAGACACCACCGAGATGCATGTTGTTGTGACTACGCCCTTTTTTTGAATAGTGGCGCCATCTAAGCGTGAGAGTTTCATGGGTTGTACTTAGGAAGAGAGGGTACGGTCACGGGGTAAATATCAGGGTCCAAGCAGGGATTTCGCTTGGCCCTTAATCTGTTTAGTGCAGCGGCGTCCGTAGGTGGCGCCGGATGGTCAACTTCGTTTCTGAAGCAATGTCCATCAATGCACGCCCTCTAGCGTCGTAGTTGATTTGCGTGCCTTGGGGGGCCAGAAGCCCAACGTCAGCAGCCACGATCAACCCGTTCACCAGCAGCCTTCCATTCATTCGGCTCTTCTGCGAATCCGGGATCATCCCGAAGATGCTGTTGCTGCTATAAATTGCGGCGTCAATCTCCACGTCTTCGTCCGCGTTACGCTTATGCGCCAGTGCCGTCAGAAGGTTCTTCATGCGAACCGGATCGATCCAGTCTTTGTCCGGGGTCACACTCGACACAGCAGCCTTCCAAGTTCCATCCGCATTGCGGAGAATCGGATCGTTGCTATTGGTAGGCCGAGCATAGTTTAGTTTCTTGGAATCCCACTTACCTACCATTTCGTCCGCCATCCAAAGGCCTGAGCTTGGGTCGAAGTGCCCATCCTTGTTCGCGATCGGCACATAGGAGCGCGGATCAAACGAGTAGTAGCGAGGCATGTAGTTGTTGCCCTTGAAATTCGGGTTCGGGTACTGGAGCGCCTGCCATTCGAAGATGGGGTCCCTGTGTTCGACGTCATAGGTCTCGCCTGACTTCACCCAACGGGACTTCTTCACGCTCTTTGTACCGGTGATGACCTTCTCTTTTTCGTCGACCCAGTAGTCGTAGTCCTTCACCTTGACAGACCACTGTTCATAGTAAGGCTCTGACTTACCGTTGTTCTTAGAGACCCACTTGTACTTGGTCTTCATAATTTGATCGCCGGTCTTGACCCAATTGTACGTATTGACTTCCTTCCAATAGTATTCCTTGACATACCGGTCTTTCGTCTCAGTCCAGACGTTTTCTCCGGTTTGGACTTTGCTCTTCTCACCTGGGAGTGTTACCTGAGTTTTGATCCACTCCATCCGGTTGAAAGAAGACATTTCCTCCAGGATAAAGTTAAAGCTACCACTACCCCAACCATTGGCTTCCTTGCCTTGATCCCAAGCAGCGCGATAGTAATCACCCATCATTACGTTGCCGCCGGCGGCGATCGCCATCACGTTATTCGTGCCATCCTGAGAGACACCATAGGTGCGGTCTCCATGGGAATCCACACCATCTAGGTACTTCACATCGGTCGGCATGTACACGTTTCCAGAAACACGTAGACCTCCTTTACCCTTGACGTAACCGCTGATAACCAAGTCGCCATCAATCGCGACGTCACCACTCAAGATGATCGGATTGTCTGCGGTTCCATGCAGGTAAACATGACCATCCGTCCGTGCTGTCAAAGTGCTCGAATTGCCGGCCATAAGGTCGTTCAACTTCTTTCCCGTTCGAATCCTGTCAGCCGACTTGGTTCCGATCACGGAGATGTCTCCACCGGAAACCGTGCCAACCATACCGGCGACCGTGGCATCGAATTCATTGTCATCAACCTTGCGGTTACCGCCAAATTCAGGGGTGGGCTGTCCAGTATTCATGTCCACTCCACCGTTGTCGGAGAAAGGAGATGGAAAAGATTCGGGTAGTGTGCCATCGACTTGAGCTTCCGTTCCATTGGCCAAGTAGTCCAAGTACAGGTTTTCTCCCGCTATCGGGTTCAGGGCACTCGCAGGGCTAAGCGCGCCAAATGACAGCCCGCCCCATGTGTCTTGTTCGAGTGTACCTCCGCTTCCAAACTCGGCAGCTCTCAAGCTAAGCGAGTGCCAGTCGGTAATCCGCGAACCATCTGCAAGCACGGCATCGCCGCCCATGTAAACCGCTCCTGCAATTGTAGAATCCGGATCACTGCGGACATGGAAAGTCTCGATACTTCCAAGGCGAACGCGCTCGAAGCTGTCAAAGGCTCCCGAGTCCTTATTGTAGAACCGCTCCACGTTGTCGATCGTGGTGTGGCATAGCAGGCAATTCACATTGTTCGCCAGCAAGGCAAACTCAGTTCCTTCCCATGGCGCCGCAGCGATCTCATAGACGTGCTGAACGCGGAAGTCCGCAGCTTGTTGACCGTTTCTGTCCCCGTGACTACTGGTTTCGCAATCAACGAATAGTCGCGTAGTTCCAAAGGCATCCTCACGGCGAATGGTCAAGCTATCCACCGTAACACCGTCGACCACGAAGTCCCCATCCTTCCCCCGGTGCAGAGCTGCTGCAACGCGCCAGTCGCTGCCTTTTCCAGCCACCGCCTGGTTGGTGACTCCGCGATGTTCCAAGAACGTTTGGAAATCTAAAAGTCCCGCTTCCCCATTCGATTGCCTCGCAAAGGAGGTCCAAAGATCGCTCGCGGCTATGGCTACCGCCGTCTCTGCTGCAGTTTCGATTTTATAGTCAACGACTTGGCGATCCGTCCATTTGGAGGAGTCTACCGCCGTGGACAGTAAATTCAGCATCATGACGCTAGCAACGGCAACCGCCGCGATCACGACGATCATAACGGAACCTTCACGAGATTTAATCGGTTGCTTGGTGGCTCGAATGGGCTGTCGCCACTCAAGGCATAAATCGGTTCTGTGATTATACATGTTGTTCGCTGCGCCCACTTGCCTGAGAGAGTGTCCGGCTGGACATTAGTCGGACCCAATGCGGCTTTTTCGGACTTTAAGGCACATCAAATTAAGGCTGTTTCGGAATTGCTTTTCCCATGAGAGGTGCTCTTTCCCAAGGGAGGGCACAAGTGTGGAGCAAATTTGGACGACAAGTTTTGCAACCCTGTGCCCCCAGTCCCAATGAAGTCCACAAGATCCCCATTGCAGTCCCGCTCCCCTCAGTGTGGCGGCTTCAGCTTGGTCGAGGTCATGATCGCAACCTGCGTTCTGACCATCGGCTTGCTGGCCCTTTCCTCTACATCGGTCGTGATTCACTCGCTTGATCGCGCAGATGAGGCACGCAGCAGTGCAGCTAGCGCCATGCAACGCGTGATCGAGCGCACCAAGGCTCTCTCTGCTCGCTCCGCTGTCGACCCTTCCGATTGGTCCACCGTGATGACCATGGCATTGCGCCCTGCAGGCACGATCGGAGACATTTTTGACGTGCAGGGTCTCGATCCCTGGAGGGCGAACCCCAACGTTGGAAGCGTCCAAGTCATCGTCGACGAGACCGTGACTGATGCGGATTTGGGTGTCACACTTGGCATGCCGCGTGACCTGAATGGAGACGGTGACGCTAGCGACATTGATGTCAGCGGTGAAGCGACCTTACTGCCCGTCATTGTCCGTGTCCGCTGGGGAGGCGCAGGCGGAGATCGAGAATCTACGCAGGCCTTCTATCTGACCAGCATGTAGGTCCATGAAAACCCTTTATCACCATTCTCCCAGCAAAGCAGGGTTCACCCTGCTAGAGCTGACTATCGCAGCATCTCTGATGACCGTAATCATGGCGTCCATGGTTGTAGGTCTTCAATCCGAAGCAAAGAACCTCAGTGAAATGGCCTCCACCAGTCATCGCGAACGTTCTGCACAGGTCGTTATGCACCGTATCGAGCAGGAGCTTGAATTCGCCGCAGGTACCGCTCCAACGGCGTGGTTGACCTCCGGAGTCGGCGGCGGCAGTGATTCACTTCAACTGGATTCAAGTGCGGGATTTCCTCCGAACGGAACCCTGCTGCTAGAACCCGGCAGCCCCATGGAAGAGCGCGTAGTCTTCTCTGGCTTGGACTCGGTCACCCATACATTCAACGAATTGAACCGTGGGCAACGTTGCACGTCGCCGTACACACACGCCGAGGGCGTCCGGGTTTACTGGGCTGGAGGAGCCTCCGCCCTAATCAACCAAATAGGCCCTCCCGCATCCCAATGGGATGGCCAAGCCCTCACAGCAGATGGCCCCTTGTTCTTCCGGGGGGACGGCACTGGTTTCTCTTATCGTGTCCCCACCGATCCCGCGGGAGGCGCAGACTACTTTGACGCCACGGGAATACGTTGGGGCTCCAAGGTCGCTGGGAATCCGAGTGTCAGCGGGTGGTCCGCGCTGATGTACGTACCCACGCGCCAAATCGTCGAGTCTGATCTGCAAACCGACATCAATAGCGATGGGGACGAAATTGACGTTTTCTCGCTTGGTCAAATCCGATTGGTGCGCTGGGACGCTTTTAACAACGGCGTCCCCACAGATGACGTGGCGCTCTGCCCCCCGATCATTGCGCAGGAAGTCTGCAACTACGGGGGAGATATGGATGGTGATGGATTCGCCGATCCGATGTTCCTCTGGAATCCCTCCGACGGCAGTCTCCGAATTCGCCTAACCATCGTTTCCGGCCAGCAAAAACAACGCGCGGTGGTCAACCGCATCGCCAATACCTTGTACCTGCGAAACGGAGCCCTTTAGCTCAACAATACAATGAATTCCCAACGCAAGATAAAGCTCAACAATCCCAAACTTCAGCTCCGAATGATCGGTATTTTCCTGGCCATTTCAGGTTTTGCAGCATTTGGACAGGCCTTGCTCCTGGCCCAATCCCTCATGGATTTGGGTCTGAGTCTGGACGACCCCGAAGTGGCCCGCGCTGTCCAAGAAGCTCTACCTGGCATGCTCGCCAGCAACCTGATGTGGACTACGCTTTTCCTGCTGCCATTCAGCCTCTTGGTTGGGATCCACGTGACCCACCGAGTCGCCGGGCCGGCCTACCGCATCGAAAAGCACTTGGATAATATTGCGGACGGCGTCGACCCCAAGAAGCCCTGCTTCCTTCGGCAAGACGACGAACTACAAGAACTCTCATCCGCGATGAATGGCGCTTTTGTGCGTCTTTCTTCAGCGCCGCAGACGCAAAAACCGCAGCACGCTGGAGTTTGAACCATGTCAAATACAACGCCTAGAAAGAAACAGCTCCGAACCAGGAAGCTGATCGACAAATCGCTTCAACTTAGAATGGTAGGTGCATTTATCGCGGTTGGGTGCGTAGCCACGCTCTTCCAGGTTGTGCTGCTGAACTACTCCATGCTGGACCTCTCCGAAAAACTGGCGAAGAACGGCGACATTCTACTCGCCAAGACTCCAGGGATTTTGATTCGCAGCGTGCTGATTACCATGGGCCTTCTTGTACCGGCTCTCACGCTCGTGGGCATCCTCATCACCCACCGAATTGCTGGCCCCGCATACCGCATGCGTTGCTATTTCCTGGAGATCATGGATACGGGAAAAGTGACCTACAAGTGCACAATCCGCAAGCACGATGAACTCCAGCAAATGTGCGTGCGCGTCAACAAAGCCATTGCACGGGTCCAAGCGGACTATCCGATGCAGACGGAAGACAATACGCAAGGGTCTACTCCCGCGCTCGACGACACTCCCTCGCTCTCCCCCACTTTGCCCACTAAGGCACACCAAAATGAGGACCAGGCGCTCTAGACCTGACCCCCTATAATTCCGTTCCTCAACGGATGCTTTCAAGATCCGCTGGGTGAATTCGTTCGCTAGCGGATCTTTCCTTCTAGGTACGGAACTTCAAAGCACTTCTCGTGCATGATCGGTCCGTGGCCGAAGTAGCCCGCCTCGCCAAACAACTCGCCGTGGTCTGCTGTCACGATGATGTGAGTATTTTTAGGCACCATGTCGTACAGCTCCTCGAACACGTCATCCAGGTACCGCACTGTCTGAATTTGGCGCTCGCGCAACTCATCAAGCTTGTCCTGATTGAAGAACTGGAAGTCTTCTTTGAAGGGATCATCTTTACCCTCGCTCGCTTCGAGCTGCCCCTTCATTTTGCGGAACACGCCGTTCACGCCGCTGATCCGCGGCCACATGGAGGAGTCCTCGTTCGGAAGCGCGTAGGGGTAGTGGGTCTCCCCAACATTCAGCATGTAGAAGCTGGGGCGATCGCTGTCAAACTTCAGCGTGGGCAAAATGGCGCGCATGTCGTTATGCGAATCCATCAACTGGAAAGAATCGAAGCCCCGATTGATCGCCGTCTTGGGATTCAAAACAGGCAGGGAGACGCGCGCGTGCGTTTGGTACCCCATCTTGTTCTGCAAGAATTCAGGGAACCAGAGCCCGGGCACCATGGCGCCAAAGTCGATGCCCTTGGCGGCCAACCGATCGTTGTAGTTGAAGAAGTCTTCCTTGTAGTACTCCGATGCATAAACATGCTTGGGGGACGTGTGAGGAAGCAGTCCCGTCAACAGATTGTAGTGACTAGGCGCCGTCCAAGAAGCGTAGGTGTAACGCTTCTCAACCTTGCCAAGCTTGGTGATGATCTTCGGTTGAGCCGCCATGAAGGAATCCCAACGAAGGGAGTCCAAGGTGATGACGATCATGTTGTTTTCGCCCTGCGGATCAGGCCGCGGCCCCATCCCTACGGGAAGGCGCAGCGGCAAAGGCGGACGCTTCGTCTCTTGCTTTTTTGTTCTACCAAACCAACCCATAGTTTTTGTCCTTAGCTAAGAGCCTTGTTCGGTGACAGGTTCTTGTTCCTGCTCCGGTTCCGGTTCGACCTGTGTTTTGTAGAAAGCCAACAAGATGTTCGCCGTGGTTTCGCGCATGACTCGCGAATCTGGCAGTTCGCCTGCGACCAAATGCTCACGAACCTTGTTGACCGTAATCGCGACCGCCGTATTGCCCTGGTTTTCGCTGACCAGCCCCACGCGACCAATTTCCTCGAAGTAGGCCGCGAAACCCACGTTTACCGTGCGAATTCCGAGTTGCCCTTCCAGGTTTTCGAAGATCTGTTGACCATCAAAATCCCCCCAGATTTGAGTATCGTCATCGAAGGGAATTGCGGCGTGCTTGCGGCCGATGATGAAGTGCGTGAAACCCATGTTTTGGCGGTAGATTGCGTGCATCACTGCCTCCGCGGGCCCCGCGAAGAACATGCGCATGTCCAAGCCGACCAATGCAAGGTTGTCGTTCAAGTCTTGATCCTTGCTCTTCCAGAGCGACACATCCGCATCGCCTTTACCGAGAATGCGATCCCTGATCAGTGCCTCGTAGGTTTCCATGCGGATCGCTGCGGGCACTTCCTCGGTGTTTAGCTGCGATACCAGGGGGTTCAACACGACACCCGTCTTCTTGCCGGTGGAACGCAGAATCGCCTCGGCACCGTGCACGAGCGCGTACTCATGAGAGCGCTGCAAGGGATTTTGGGCTTGGAATGCAACCGACTGCTCCCAACCCTGGTCCTCGATCAATTTGCGGGTCTGCGTAGGCCCCATGATGTACTGGGCAAAGGGCCGAGCATCGGTGGAAGGAACCAGCAGAATGTTGCCGCCAACCAAATGGGTGCGCTCATCGGATAACCAAAGCCGGGCCCCATCGTGATCGGTCCGGTCGGTGCCGTATACGGCCTTCAAAAAGCGTTCCTTATCCCAGTCGTAGCTGGAACCCACGGTCAAATTACCGAAGATCTCGCCCGCCTCGTCCATCAGCAAGACGGTGGTACCCGGCTTGCAGAGCTCGAACTCACTTTCGGTCACCGGCAACACGATAGGGATCGTCCATGCCCAAAGATCGCCGTCGCGTTCGATCGCCTTACGCTCTAAGACACTCTCGTAATCTGAGATCCCCATGGGACCGGTCAACGGGCTCAACGTTCCGTCGGCAATCCTGTACAAGGTTGTACGGTCCACATCTTTGACGACGATGGAATCCAGGCCAATCTGTGACGCGGCGGATAGATCGAAGCGGTGAACAGGCTGCTCGAGGCCGCCATGCACGTGGCTTTGACGAGGTGCGGTAGAAGGAACCATGGTGCCAACGGGGTGAGGATTGAGGTGGACGATCGGTGTCCTGGGAGGGTACTCCAGGTCGGGTCTAGAATAGGCAAGCCTAGCGGCCAAACGTGCTACAGATAGCCGAGGTTCTTGAGTTTACGCCTTATGGCGTCCAACTCGTCCTTGGAGAACTCGGAACCGCCCTGGGGAGCATCCGGTACTGCGACCGAGCTATCCCCCATGAGATCCCGCAGGACATAGACGACGAAATCTGTGGCAGAATCAAAGCCCGATTCACCGACGACCTGCTGGATCTTGCGATACAACGGGCGGGGGATCTTGATCGTTACTTTGCTCTCGCGCATGGGCTTGAAGTGCCAAAAAAGGGCTTTTCAGACCTCTGACACTCCAATCATACTCCGATTGGAGTGTCCCACCGCAATCCAAAACAGGATAAGCTTGGGTACGGACCAACCATGAAAAAATCTACAGCTCCCCTCCTTGGCGCCTCTCTGGTGCTGATTTCCGCCCTTCTGATTCAGACCGCTTGCAGCTCCTCCAATCCGGAAGAGGCTGGCTACGCAGCCATGCGTGCTGGCGATCATGGCAGGGCGATCACCCTGCTCGGGTCCGCGCTGGATGCCGCCGCGCCTGGAAGTGAAAAAGCCCATCAGCTGGCCGTGGCCCGCTGTCAATCCCTGGCGCACGTGGACCCCAAAGCCTGCCAGGAGAATTTCCTTGGCCTTGCGACCCAGGGCGTAGAACTGAACCGCCGGGACTTTGAAGATGTTGCCACTGCACTCATGAGCGTCACCGCCTACGAGCAGGCAGCCCACGTGGTTGCCAACGGCATCGACAGATTCGCCGACAGCGTGCGGCTGCCCAAATACCTCGTCAGACTCAAATCCCTCGCCGCGTCGGGCGAAGCCCCCGGGCTCGGATCGACCCTCGCAGGTCTCGGTTACGGCGGCGGCTGATCTCTAGAACGCTTTCCCTTGCAAATGCGCGCCATTGGCCCAATAGGCCCATGGCGCGCATTTGTAATTTGTGTGGTTCCGGCCGCACACTTGCTGAGAATCTGGCGTTCCTAGGAGTGTGTCGGGCAAAAAGGGTTTTGCCTGGAACGTCCATCCATTTCGGAACAAGGCGGATTGTACGCCCTATAGTTGAACGCTATCGGGGGGAGATCCAACGCAGTGCCGGAATGGAGGGACGTTCCAGGCAAAACCCTTCTGCCCGACACACTCTTAGCGATCAGTCCCCGCTGAGAAAGCCACCTAAAAGCCCGAAGCCAAGCCCTCGCCGAACCTCGCCTTTTCCGCCACCGGAAGCAGCCAGCACCTTACCGGCGAATCGAGAGAAGGGAGTTGTCTGGATCCAGACCTTACCCGGCCCGGTCATGTGTGCGTAGAACAGGCCCTCACCACCAAACAGCATGGACTTGACGCCCTTGATCATTCGGATGTCGTAGTCGACTGTGGGCTCAAAGGCCACCAAGCAGCCAGTATCCACCCGAATCGACTCACCTCGGCCGAGTTCTTGCTCGACGATAAAGCCACCGGCGTGCACGAAGGCTAATCCATTACCCGACAAGCGCTGCAGGAAGAAGCCCTCGCCGCCCAGGAATCCCGCGCCAAAGCGCTTGGTGAAAGCCAGGGTCACCTCGACCCCATCCGCGGAGCAGAGATACGCGTCGCGCTGACACAGGATGTCCGTCTTGGAGAGGTCCATCGGGATGATCTTGCCCGGGAAATCACCGGCAAAAGCCACCTTGCGAATGTCATGCCCCCGATTGTCGAACGTGGTGAGGAAGAACTTCTCACCCGCGAGCTTGCGCTTGAGGCCGCTCAACAGACCGCCACCCGTTGTGGTTTCCATCTCGATACCGTCCTCCATCCACATGAAGGCGCCCGGTTCCGCGCGCACCGCTTCACCCGGGTCCAACCGAATGACCACCGCCTGGGCGTCATCTCCCAGAATTTCATAGTCAACTTGATCTGCCATAACACCAGCTTACGTCACTCACCCGCGCTCCATTCAACCCCAAACCAATTTCGTGTAAGCCTTTCGAATCAGAGGGTGCGACGAGGCGGTATGAGTGCATTTGCGGCCAGCAGTCCACCGACCAACGCGGATCCCACCATGGCGGTTCGGAAAGCCAACTCAGTTCCTTCCATGGGCCCAGCTTCTAGGAAACTGATCAAGCTGCTGTACCCCACAGTTCCAGGAACCAGCAACAGCATGCCAGGCATTTGAGCCACGGAGGCGGGTCGATCCAAATAGCGCGCGTAGAGATTACCTACGATGCCAACGGCGAAGGCCCCCACAAACGGGCCCAAATCATCTTGTAGCCAATGAGCTCCCAACATGGCTCCAAGCAGCCCCGCGACTCCCGCTAAATACACCACCCACCACTCGCTGATGCGTACCTGAAACAAGACCGCAAAACTCATAGGAGCGAGCGCCATGATGCCCCACT
This sequence comes from Glaciecola sp., assembly GCA_047611645.1. Taxonomy (GTDB): domain Bacteria; phylum Planctomycetota; class UBA1135; order UBA1135; genus NORP259. Next base: position 16,550 of record JBLFXY010000007.1, on the reverse strand, counting down.
TCCAACTCGCCGCCATCGCAATCGGCTCGTGGGCGATCACGGAATGCGAATCTCCGAGCTTCCAAGCCAAAGCCACGCCCAGCAAGATCGTCAGCATGGTGGCACCAGCCCCGGCCAAACGCGCGACGCCCGAAGAAAGGTGTTGGGTGGCCAACTCCAACATGGCGACGGTCAGCGAGAGGCCTGGAATCAGAATGATCAGTGCCGCCATCGTCACTTTGGGATAGTGAATCGGATAGACGTGACGCGTCCAGAGCAGAGCCGCAAAAGCGGCACCAAAGGCAAGGAAGGCCTCGGTCATTTCGATTTCGCGCGGAATCTTACGAACCACCCAACCGCCCAAGAAAATGAGAAGACCCAGGACCAAAGCCGCAACAAACTCGCCCATTCCGCCCTTCAGGAAGACCGCAGCACTTCCCGAGGCAGCCGAAAAGGCGAGCGCAAGCGGAATGGGCCCAAAGCGACCCTTCGACTGCGCCAACGTCTCTAATCTCCCCCGAGCCTGCCGCACGTTGATGTGGCCATCCTCCAGAGATTCGAGCAGCTCATCCAACTCAACGAGCTTGCCCAAGTCCACATTGCCCGGAGAGACTCGCAAGAGCATCGTTCGCTCCGCTCGCCCTTGCCCTATGGAAAGCATAAGGGATGTGGGCGTGGCCAGAACCTGAGCGCTAAGGCCTAAGAATTCCGCCATCCGACTCAGCAAGCGTTCCATGCGGTGCGATGGCGTTCCGTAGGAGTGCAAAACCTGCCCCACCCGAACAAGGAAAGCCTGATTATCGGGCAGTCCCCTAAAGTCATTCTGCGGTCCACCCCGCAACGCGCGGCGTTTCCTTCTCGTAGAGCTCTTGGACATGAATCAACCTCGCCCGCCCTAGGGTTCGCGTTCCACTTCGACAGAATCAATATGGAAGCAACCCGAGGCGTATCCAGCCTCGTCTTCGATCACTTGCAACCAAAACCGTCCATTCACCCGAATCGGAACGAAGGCGAAGTATTCACTGGAATGCCCCTCATCCATTTTCACGTCCACCCACTGATCCGGTTGCGGCGCCCCACCGAAGCAACAACTCAAAAGGTCTGCAACCAGCATGAATTCAGTGACAACACCGTCTTGTTGAACGGTCGGGATCATGTACCCGCGCAGACCGACTTGCGTGTCATGCAAGGCTTGAACCTGGTCCGGAAAAGCCAACTCTTCCTCATCGCTCTCCTCGGGATACAGCTGTGCGTCGAGCAAATCCTCGATGCCATCGTCGCCCAATTCTTTGAGGGATATGTCGGGGAATCCTAGCTTGCGAAAACCAGCGCTTGTGATCTCTACGGGTTTTTCGACGTCCGTCTCTGACAGTACCGGTGCACTATCAATGGCCGCGCCTTCGTAGATCAGATTTTTAGGCCCAAGATCGGCGGCTTCGGCACCGCACGAGCTCGAAAGGGCCAGTAAACCCGCCATGGCTGCTGCATTGACTCTCACGCGGCACTCTCCGAAAGCACGCGCGCCACGTCCGTGGAGTAAGCCTTGAACGCCGGGATGCAGCCGGAGACCGCGCCCACGACAACCATTCCGATGGGAGTCCATAGCAATGCGGGATGCCAAGCCCCAAGGTCCAAAACCACGCCAGTCTCCTGCCGGATCACCGCGGCTGCTGCCGCCAGAATGCCGTAGTACACGAGGAACCCAAACGCCGCCCCAAGGAAAGCGATCAAGCTCGACTCCATTACGATAATGCCGAGCAGCGTGCTACGCCGGGCACCCAACGACCGCAGAATCGCAAACTCTCGACGGCGCTCATTCATCGTATTGTAAAGACTCGCAAGCAAGGATCCTGCGGCCACAAACATGACCAGGTAAGCCACCAAGGTCAGGACTTTGTTCACCCAACCCAAGCGTTGGAACAAGCGTTGCACCTCGGCTGCAATGGGCCAAGCCAAGGTCGCTCGCTTGTCCTTGCGGTTGTACAGGTTTTGCAGTGCGAGTCCCGAGCTGGTGTTCTTGAGGCGCAACATGACCGCGCTGACTTCCTTATGCTCATCCGGGATGGGCTCATCCGGAACCGGTTGGTAATCCTCGCCGGCTCCACGCAAGTAGTGGCCCTCCATGCGCCACATGCCCTCCATCGGCACCCAAATCACCCGATCGACCGGCATGTTTGTAGCTCTCAAAACACCGACCACCACGTAATCCTCGTCGTGCTGATGATCCCCGTGTCCGTCGAGCTGGTGGGTCGGGTTGAACGAACTCCCGCGACGCAAACCTGTCTCCTGTGCTACGACGGAACCCACGATGGCCTGCCGGAGCTTGGGATCGAAAATTTCCCCGTGCCCAACGAAATCGAAAGGACTCACACCGTCAATGAGGTACTCATCGAAGAGTTCCGGTTCTGTTCCGACGATGCGAAACCCTCGGTAATTGTCACCCACCACATACGGGTAGGCCTTGTCCACACGCGGGTCGTCCGCGATTTCGTGATACATCAGCCAGGGGATGTTTCCGGGCGAGGTCTCCAGGTGATAGACCGTGTTTAAGACCAGCTGGGTCGAACTTCCGCGAGCTCCCAAGACCGCGTCAAACCCAAGCGCTCCACCTTGAAAGGCCTGGGTACTTTGGCGGGCCACGGCAAACACGGCCATCACCAGGCCGCAGGCCAGGGCGGCGGAAGCGACGGTTACCGTCGTGGAGAGTGCGTGCTGCCGAAGGGATCGCAAGGCCACGCGCAGCATGGTGCCAATGGGAACATTCATTTTATTAGGCCCTCCGCTTGGTTCAATTCAGCGAAATCGGTCACGTGATCGAAACGCTCCAAAACGCCCGGATCGTGGCTTACCAACAACAGCGCCGCTCCGGTTTCCTTGCACATACTGCGTATCAAACCCAATGCTTCCTGGGCGCTTTCGGGATCCAAGTTGCCTGTGGGCTCATCGGCCAAAACCAGCCTGGGTCGATTGGCGAGGGCCCGCGCGAGCGCCACGCGCTGCTGTTGCCCTACTGATAACTGATGGGGTCGGTGATGAAGGCGATCGCCCAAACCCAGCTTGGTCAACAATTCCTGGGCGAACTCGGTATCCGGTCCCTTCCCGAAGGCCATTCCAAGCACCACGTTTTCCAAGGCGGAGTACCCACCTAAGAGATTGAAAGTTTGATAGACGTAGCCCAGCGTATTCGCCCGAAGCACATCCCGCGCCCCTTCCGACAGCCGCGTCAAATCCGAATCGCCGAGCAGGACCTGGCCTTCATCGGGTTTGAGGATTCCCGCGATGATGTGCAGCAGGGTTGTCTTGCCAGAACCACTGCTTCCGGCAAGGGCCATTTCCTGGCCCTCTTCCAATGCGAACTGATTGACACGCAAGACCTCAACGACCCCACCTTCGGGGCTCGCATAGCGCTTGCTTACATTTTTTAGGGATAGGATCGCCATGGCATCTCCGGACTGGTTTCAGGAGCGCACAGCATATCCGCTATTGGGCCGCTAGCGAGTGTCCAAGCTCCGTAAGAAACGCGTCGTTCACCCGGAAAAATAGGGACCAAGCAGCCCGCCCAGAAAACAGTGGTTTGCCGGCGGGTCTCCACAGCCCACCTGGCGCCCATCGGGCTCCCTGCATCGTGACTCGACACTGCGCCTCCTGAGCCAATGGAACAGGGGCGCCGGCCCCAGGCGGTTTGTAAAAGCCCGGTGCCGGAGACCTGATTTCAAGTGGCCTGCTAGAGCCGAACGTCAACCCTGGCAGGTTCCGTGAGCCCCACTTGGATCTTCACGGGTTCCGCCAATTGCACCCACGCCTTGGGCGCGGGAGTAGAGAGCTCATCGAGAGCCTTTTCCGCCACGGGCGCAGGACCCAAGAGTTCGATAGAGTAGCTACCCGGCAGCAGGGCTGGGAATTCGGTCACGCCTTGGGTGCTGGTGCGCTCTCCGATCCGCATTCGAACCGGCTCGCGATCCGCTAGGACAGTGCCTTCCAAGTCCAATGCAACCGCGACCAGAGCCAACTCGGAGCTGGTCTCCAAGTCCTCCGGCAAATTCCATGTGACCAAGGCCGCGCCGTGGGCCGGAACACGGAATTCCACCGACCTGTCCAGGTGCGGACGGGCTATTACGGTGTACTGGACGCCGCCCAACGTCAGGGTCAGCTCAATTGTCCCTTGGTCCAAGTCCTGCAAAGTCTGTTGCGCGCTACCGACCGGACCGGCACTGATGAGGTGTCCATCCAGCACGCGATGGGCATCGATGTGACCGCCGGGGACCGGCACATTCGCACCGCTCAGCACGAGCACAGAAACATCCGCAGCTCGCTCCAGCATGACTTCATAGGGCTTTTCTTCCGATGACCCCATACCAGCGGAGAAGCTCAGATTCGTGATCGTTTGGGCTACGAACCCGCGCTTACTCACCGTCAGGTCGTACCGATTACCGGCCAATCCCTCGAGCAGCGCCTTGCCATCGAGCCCGCTCAGGGTTCGTACGGATTGCCCCTCAACGTCAGCAAGTTCCAGTTCCACTCCGACCAGAACATTACCGCCCCGCTCCTGGACCAGACCATAGAAACCATGCAAGCGTCCTGGAACTTCGATGGTCTCGAGCTTGCGCTCTCCGGCGATGGGGGCGCCCAATCTCACACCATGAATCAGGTGTCCGACCTGATCGAGCACGTCAACCCAAATGGGAGCACCAAGGGTCAAGTTGGAAAGCTGAACACGGCCGGTTTGATCGGTGGTGAATTCGGCATAGCGCTGTCCCTTGCCTTCGTCTTCGCCGACCTGCACGAATTTGCCCACCATTTTGGAGCGGTCGACGACCGAGGGTGCGAATGCTTCGCCAATGGCAAACAAACGGTCCGCGCTCCGAACCCGGAGGGTCACCCCGTCTAAGGAATGTCCACGATCATTGATTACATGCCAAGTCACCATCGCAGCCGGAGCCATCTCCAGGCGCAGTTCCTCGCCACCTTGACCCGCAAGCACCTCTGCCGGTTGGAATCCAAACGCGTGAACCGTGCAGGAATCTACATCGCTGGGCAATTGAACCTCTCCTTGCCCATTCGCATCGGACGGAGACCCCGGCAGTACGATGCCATCCTGCACCACAGTGGCTCCTGCAATGCCCACGCCCTCCGGAGTCACCGCTTGGAAAACCAAACGTGAGGTCAAACCCAGCTGGACCTCCCCCAGGTTGAACCCGGAAGGAATTTGATCCCCTGCAAACTGCAATGCACGGCTGGACTGATCATCGCTCGAAACGAGTTCCACCCTCATTCCCGAGCTACCGTCGGAATCCAACTGCACGTCGAAAGTGCCGTCCTCACTGGACAAGCCGACCATGGGAGCTTCGGCTCCATCCATCCAACACAGTATTTTTGCGCCCGCGGCGGGAGCCCCTTCCAATCCCAACGCAATTCCTCTCAAACGCGGCAAACGTTGGACCGAAACGATCTCATCGGAACGCGGCCCGCCAAAGTAGACGTAACGGCCAGCCCTTTCGCGTCGGTCCGCTCCGTGGACGACGACCCCAGAAGGCAGCCATAGCTTGCCGCTCCAATCCTGGGGCAAGTTCATGAATTGGAACGCGCCGAACTCGTCGGTCGTGATTTGAATCCGGGTGGCTTGTTCGAAGTGGGCCGCTATCCCCCGGGGCAATTGCCCGTCTTCCCACAAAACCTGGTCAGAGTCCAAACGTAGTTCCAGTTGCGCCATGGCTATACTGTCCGTCTGTTCCCCTTCACCAGCTAGGATACGACCTGTCAATTGCGCCCCACTCACGAGCAACACATCGATTCCTGCTGCCGTGAATTCCACGGGTAAACGTCGCAGGAAGCTGTCTACCTGCTGAATGTACAACTCACCTTTTTGAAGGGCTGTAACAAATTCGACCTCACCGCGCTCGTCGGTAAACCCAATCGGCGCCACGTCCCTATCGTCATCCAAAGCCACGCGCAGACCCTCGATAGGCTCACGGTTTCCATCCAAGAAACGCACCCGACGATTCGCGGGAGCTACAGAATCTCTCTTCACCACTTCGGTCGGAGTGTCGACCTGCGCTGCTTGCGCAGCCGCGGGGCCTTCCGGTTTCAAGGAAACGAGTTCTGCGGACGAATCATTCGCCCAGACCAGATTGGCCTTGTCCGCCAATAGCGAAGGGATCTCGAACAAGCCCCAAAGCGCCAAAATACCAGCGGCCACTTTTGCCAGCAGAGCCATCGACCCCACAACGGTTCCCCCGGAAACACTTCCTGCGGCGGCGCCAGTCCCCAAGCCCAATTTCGCCAAGGGCAGAAGCGCGATGCACCAGGTGTCACGCGAGCCAAATGAATCGTCCAAACGCACCCGCAGCTCATCCAACCCACGCTTCAAACGCCAGCGGACCGTGCCCCCAGGCACACCTTGATGGCGTGCGATCTCCGCCGAACTCATGTTCTGGAAGTAGCGCAACATGACTGTGGTTCGGTAGGGCTCGGAGAGCTCCAAAACCTCGGCGACGAGACGGCGCTGCGTATCCACTTCCTCCACCAAATCCGAGGTAGACGGCACGATGTCGGGGCGCGCTACCTCGGTTTGACGGCGAGCACGCCGGCCTTCCCCGCGAGCGCGCATACTGGCCAGTCTCCGCACCACACCGGCAAGCCAAGGCTTAGCAGGGCGCGTCGGATCCGGCGGGCTCTTGAGGGCCGCAATCCACGTTTCCTGAACCAGGTCCTCAGCCGTAGCAGCATCACCCACCAAACGGCGGGCTAGGGAGCGAAGCCAATCCTGGTGGGTTAGCAAGCGCTCTAATTCGGGGTGGGTACTAGTGGATTCCATTGTGGGTGTTTGCCACGGGATAGCCGGGTGTTGGGGGCCGGGAGGCTTCCGGACGATTTTGCCCCAATTCGGGTTCACTTGTACTGCAATCCCCGCCTCTAGTAGCAGTCCGTTGAAAATAGGGGTTCCACAGCGGCCCCTTACAGTCCGTAGAACCTGGCGCGGGGCTCCTGCATAGTGACTCAATTCGAGGCCACCCGCTCCAGTAGCGGCTGTGGTGACACCGCCAGGCGATCTGTAAGAGCTCGCCGGGGAATGACGGCTTTCTGGCAGCATGCTCCTGAGAGGGGGCCGAATCCATTCCAACCGAGAAGCCCCCCAGACGCCACCTCTGGGGTGGCTTCTGGGAGGCTTCCTTAGGGATCAACATCCCGATCCGTAGCGTCGGTTAGTCCTCGTCGGGAGTGTCCCCGTCGGGAGTGTCCTCGCCCAGCAACAGCTCCCGAGTCAGGTAATCAAAAGCCTCATCCACGGAATCGGTCTTGAAGAACAGGTTCACATCATCCGGGCTGATCGTGCCGTATTCCGCCATGGGCTCGAAGTGTAGGACCCGGTTCCAAAAGTCCGTTCCAAACAGGACCATTGGCAAACGTTTCTTAATCTTCGCGGTCTGGATCAGGGTCACCGTCTCCATGAATTCGTCCAAGGTGCCGAAACCTCCGGGCATGACGATGATGGCCTTGGCCAAGTAGTTGAACCAGAATTTGCGCATGAAGAAGTAGTGAAACTCCAACGAGAGTCGGCGCGTGATGTACGGATTGTCGTTCTGTTCGAAGGGCAGAGATATGTTAAGCCCGATGTTCTCTCCGTTGGCTTCGGACGCGCCGCGGTTAGCGGCTTCCATGATCCCGGGACCGCCGCCCGAGCAAATTACGAAGCGCTTGGAGTCACCGCTCAAGGTCTTAGACCACTCTGTAAGGCGCCGCGACAATTCGCGAGCAGCTTCGTAGTAGATACTCATTTCAAGGGCCTTTTCGGCCTTGGGCACATCGCCTCCTGACTTTTTGGTCTCCTCCAAAGCCACGAGAGCCGCCTCCCTCGAGAGAATGCGGGCGGAACCAAACACTACCAGGGTGTCCTTAATGTTGAACTCCTCGAAACGCGACTCCGGCTCGATGTACTCGGCCAGAATACGAAGGGGTCGGGCGGTTCGGGAATTTAGAAACTCTGCGTTGTGGTAGGCCTTAACGGCTGCATATCTGCTACTCATGCCGCCCATTGGGCCGATCCGGCACCGTGGATACTAGCCCGGGCGAGGCTTTCATTCGAAAACCAGCCGTACGGTCGCCCGATCAGGACTTGAGCCGCAGAACCCGGTCCCCTTCCAGCCCCTCCTGAACCGGTCCAAGAGACGACCCCCAAGCCTGGAACCGCTCAGGCAATTGTATTGGGCCCGGAAGTTGCCTACCTTGCACACAGGACTGATGCATCCATGGGCCAACATGGATGCAGTCCATAATTCGCATGAAGCAGGACCTCCACACCGCCCAATTCCCCGTAGCTGGCATGACCTGCCAGGGGTGCGCCCAATCCGTGCAAAAAACGCTGTCAGGTTTGCCTGGCGTGACTTTTGCCGAAGTTCACTTTGGGAGCCGTACCGCGACCATTCAGGCCAGTGAATCCCTGGATGAAAGCGTACTGCTGGCCGCCTTGGAATCCCAAGGTTTCAGCGCCCCCGAAGGCATCCTCGGCACGCGCGCCATCGAAGCCGATGTAGAGTTTCAGGAAGAGAAAGAACTGGAGCAGTTCAAACTACAAAAGCGCAATCTAGCCATCGCAGCCGCATGCTCGGTGGCCGGCGTGGGAGCCATGTTCGCTGGAGCCCCTCCGATCATTTCCGTGCTGGTCACAGCGCCGGCACCGATCGTCGCAGGTCGGGAAGTGTTCAAGGAAGGCTTAGCCGCCGTCCGCCGTTTAGCCCCCGACATGAACACCCTCGTGTCGCTCGGCGTTTGGGCTGCATTTGGCGCAGGCGTGGCCGGATTGATCTGGCCCGAGTACCTGGGCATCCTGACCCATCACGTGCATTCCGCGGCGATGATCCTCGCCTTTGTGCTTCTCGGCCGAGTTCTGGAAGGGCGTGCGCGCCGAACCGCCACCAACAGCGTTCGCAAGCTCCTGGACCTGGCCCCCAAAACAGCCACGCGCATCACCGACGGCGGCGAAACAATCGTCCCGCTCGTAGCCGTACAATTAGGTGACGAGCTCCTCATTCGGCCCGGCGAGAGCATTCCCGTGGACGGCGTGATTCTGGAAGGACGCTCAACTTTGGACGAGTCCATGGTCACCGGCGAGCCCATGCCTGTTGAGCGCTCGGTGGGCGATCGGGTTTGCGCGGGTACGCAAAACCACCTCGGCACGCTCACTCTGCGCGCCACGGGTGTGGGCGCTGAATCTAGCCTGGGGCGCATCGCCTCCGCGGTTCATGAAGCTCAATCCTCACGGTTGCCTGTGCAGCGCATCGTGGATCGGGTCGCATCGGTTTTCGTTCCCCTCGTGCTGATCCTCGCAGCCGGCTCTGCCTGGTGGTGGTTCGAACATGCCGACCTGCGCACCGCGATCACACACGCGGTCGCGGTGCTCGTCATCGCATGCCCCTGCGCACTCGGACTTGCCACCCCCATGGCGGTTGTAGTGGCAAGTGGGCGAGCTGCCCGCGAAGGGATCTTGATCCGCAACGGCGAGACCCTGCAGAACTTAGCCAAGGTCGATGTCATGGCCTTTGACAAGACCGGCACGCTCAGCGAGGGCAAACCCAAGCTCACACGTATCGTGGCCCACCGGGATGGGGACGACGTGGACACGCTGCTCAAGCGAGCGGCTTCGGTGGAACGCTTGAGCGAGCAACCCCTGGCCCGCGCCGTGGTAGACGCTGCGGTGGCACGCGGAATCGAAACCATGCCCGTTACGGATTTCGAAGCTCGTCCCGGCGAAGGCGTGCAAGGCACAGTCGACGGGCATCGCCTGTGGATTGGCAGCTGGAACGGCGCTTCTAGCAGGGGCCACGATCAAGGTCAAATGCACAAACTTGCGGAACCCATCTTGCACGAGCAGGGAACGGTTTCCCTAGTGGAAGAAGACGGCAAATTGGCCGGAGCCTTCGGTTTCATGGATAAACTGCGTGGAACCAGCAAGCCCGTAATGCATGCGTTGCGCGCGATGAAGGTCGAGCCCATCCTGCTCTCGGGAGATGACTTCCCTGTGGTCGAGCGGGTGGCCGCCTCTTTGGGGCTGACCAATGCACAGGGGCGAATGGATCCGAACGGCAAGGCCAGCACGCTCCATGCATTACATGATGCTGGGCAGAAGACCGCCATGGTCGGCGACGGCATCAACGATGCTCCTGCCCTAGCCGCAGCCACCGTAGGCATCGCCATGGGCGGCGGTACCGACATCGCACTGGAAACTGCGGATTGCGCCCTATTGCACGACGATTTGAGTCGCTTGCCGATCCTGATTCAACTCGCACGCAAGACGATGGGGACGGTTCACCGCAATCTGTTCCTGGCCTTCGGTTACAACATCGTCGCACTGCCCCTCGCGGCAGGTGTGCTCAGCTCGCGTTTCGACATCGTAGTTCAACCTCACTGGGCTGCTGCAGCTATGGCGAGCTCCAGTCTGCTAGTTGTGCTTTCCAGCCTGAACCTACGCCGGGTTAAACTGTAAGACCTGACTTCATGGGTCAGGGCTCAGTCTCACCCCTTTAATCGTAGGAGCCAGAGCAGAATCTCCGGGTGGCCTGGGTAACAGGCCATGGCCCCTTCCAGATGCTGAATGGCATCTGCGCTAGCGCCGCCCGCTTCTGCGGCGCTGGCTGCTGCCAGAAAGTCATGCAAAGTCGGCGCGGTCTCTGGCGCTAGCACGCCAATATCCGCTTCGTCATAGCGCGTGGCTAAACTGCCGGTATCCGACGACTGCGGAGCACATTTGAGCGGCCTGGGCGGTTCAAAAGGCCCGGGTGGATGGAACCCAAGGGCGGGCTCATTCGGGTTCAATGCGAACTGTAGATTGGAAGCGGTCCCATCGCGACGGGCCACCGCCGCAGCCACTAGAGAATCCCAGGCCTGGTAGACGTTGCGCATTAATGCGGTTCGCTGGATCTCATTGCAAGCAACGGCTCCAACCGGAAGGCAGGCGAGGCGCAGGAAAGCCTCCGCCCCCATTCCCTGCGGATCCTGCACGCTCCAAAGTTGTCCGCCGAGCACCACGACACGCCCGATCAAGTCGTTGCTTGGCCCTTCTGCACAGACAAGGATCTCGACCGTGTGCGCGCCCAGGCAAGCGAGCTTTAGATACTCGAGCAGACCAAACGAATGAGCGGGCGGCTGCTCTGCCGACTGTGTGTTGAACACCTGCTGGACATGCTCCAACAGCACGTTCAAATCAAACGGTCTGGCTAGCACCGTTAGCCCTGGGCGGTCGGGGATGTACTCTCGGTACTCTTCTAGATACCCAGAAATCAGCACCATGGAGGGCGTCAACCCGCGCGCGTCCAATTCCCCAAGCATGTCCAATCCACAGCGCTCAGGCAGATTGAGGCCGGTGAGAATAAGATCCGGAGGATGGCCATCCAAGGCATCCACAGCGTCCTGCACCATGCCAAAGCCATAGGTTTGAACCCCGGGCATATTGCCGAGAGCTTCGATCAAACCCTGCCGCAGGACAGGTTCATCTTCGATCACATATATGAGTCCCATACCCTTGTTATCACGCACGGATGTGCGCCACCCCACTTTAGGTTCTCCCACCTACAAAAACCCAATCGGCAGGAATGGCCGTGAGGCTCAAGCTTCCTACCGTTCTTGTTCGACGATGTAGCGAATCAAGGCATCATGCCCAACGGTTTCCAGCGCGAGCTCCACATCGAAGCTCACCCCATAGCTCAACACGGAACCTGCTATGCGGCGGTGCATGACCTTGCCAAAGATGATGGTCGTGTTCTCACTTTCGGACAGCGTCGGGAATGTAAAGTGAAGACGAATGGCGCTCTGCGAGTGCAACTGAGCTTCGGTAGCTCGATCAACAGCTAAACCCACCCCCGAGGTGGAGATGTCCACTACCGTGGCAGGGTACTGCTCGCCACCTTCAAGCCGACTCAAGCTCGCAACGACCGGCGCCCCCTCGCTCGGCTTCACCCGATGTGATGCACGGGAGGGGAACAGTACCCACAACTCCTCAGGGATCTGCTCCTGGAACTCCGGTGTGAGTGTGTAAGCAAAACGGTAAGTGCGGCCCCCAGGGAGTTCATTGCGCTCCATGGCACAGCCTGGCAAGGCGGGGAGGTCTATATTCAGGCCCTTTATAAAAATGGAGAGAGGTTGAGTCAGCCCGTAGGAAGGCCGTTTATCCCCCCAGAATTGCACTGTGAGTGTTCCCCCGGTGAAATGCACCAAGGTGCCCAGGTGCTCTTTTCCATCCGGGTTCTGAACGGCGACCATCAGTCTTGAAAGGGTGCTGGGATCGAATTGGTCAAATTTTTTTGATTGACTCATAACTGTGTAAAACGGGCTATACGTTCCTTATCGGCGGATGATATGAGCTTTATAAAGGCCACATCACATAGCCAAAGCAGATTGGGAGCCTACTCGGCTGAATGGGTGTTAGGATGAGCCACCGTTTCGTACCGGACTGCGTTTTGAGCGGTTCCTAACACCTATGCAAAACCCTCCAAGTACCTTCGAGCGCCTCATTTCCCAACTCTCTGAGCTGGAAGACACGCTCCCAAATCCCCAGGAAGTTGCGAATATCCTAAGTAAGGCAGATATAAGCGCAGCTGAGTTGCGCCCCCTGCTCAACTTTCGAAAGAACGGCTACACCCGCAATCTGGTCCACCGCTCGCAGACATTCGACGTGATTGTTCTCTGCTGGGCTCCGAACTCCGGCACCCCAATCCACGACCATGGGGACCAATTGGGGTGGGTGCGCGTCCTGAAAGGAGCCTTGGAAGAGGTTCGGTTCTCGACCAAGGGTCAGCCGACAAAACTGGATGAAAACACGACCTGGACACCGCTAGTCCACAGTCGGAAAGTCCAGCCCGCGGACCGCTCGGTCGACTGGGTAGATAAAGTGCACGGCATCCACCAGCTCAAAGCCTTGGACATGCAAACGATCAGCCTCCACATCTACTCGAAGCCAATCGACACCTGCCTCGTGTTTGCCGGCGAAGAAGGGGAGATCAATCTCAAGGAACTTGAGTTCGATACCACCCCAGATTCACGCTCCAAGCAACTGTCCTAATCAGACCCAAACAATCGGGATAGGGGCCGTGGAGAATTTCTCCCCGGTTCCCCTCCCACACCACCGGGCATACGGGTCCGTACCACGGCGGGTCGATGGATTGAGGTTACTCGTCCAGGCGGGGATACCCATCTGGTCAAAGTAGGAGTTGCCTGGTACGTGGTGGATAACTCCGCATGCAGTCCGCCACCAGCGGTGGGTGTGCCCGGCGACTTCTGCGGCTACGCGCTTCGAGGCTCCTCGCGTGCGTAATTTACAAAAGGCCGTTCGGCCACGTTTCCATTGCTTGAGGTGGAGTATTCGGAGTCGTCCGCGAATCCATTCGTCTTGCATTGCCAGAACCCCATTGGTGTGCACGACCCCGAAATAGCCTCGCCATCCAAGCAGGTACCGCCGCAACTCCGCTGACACAGATTGAATACTGCGCCCTCGGTTTCGACTTGTGATTTCCCGCACTCGATCCTTCATCCTTTCGAAAGCTCTCTTTGACACGCGCAGTCGCAATTTCTTTCCTGGCGCCGACCAAAGACCGAATCCTAAAAAATCGCGCTTGTACGCTGATGCCACCGCGCACTTGGCTTCGTTGATCGTGAGCTGGAGATGTCCATACAGCTTGAGCAAGTGACGCATCACTTGCTCGCCTGCTCGCTTCGATCGGACGAAGACTCGTCCGTCATCCGCGTAGCACACAAACGCGTGGCCGCGTCGCTCCAATTCTTGATCTACTTCCTCCAACAGCACGTTTGCGAGCAGCGGCGAAAGGGGGCCTCCTTGCGGAGTTCCGAGCCGACTCTCGATTCGCTTTCCGTCTGTCATCACGCCGGATTGCAGATAACGACGGATCAGTCCTAGGATGCGCTTGTCCACAATTCGTTTCGCCAGTTTCCCCATCAAGATGTCATGGTTCACGCAGCTGCACCATTTCGCCCCCGATCACTAACAATCGGCACCATGCTCGCCCCTCAGCTCGCTGCTCCTCCCCGCCCCTTCTCCGAAAATGCCCCTTTGGAATTCCTATGCGCCGAGGAGCGCACGAACCGCCCAACCTGTAGCAGCCGCGCTCATCACATCACCCGATGGGCTGCTGTCACTCCAGCCACCGTCCGCGTTGCGGACCCTTCCTATGTACTGGATGGCCTTTTGGCAGCAGCGCTTGAAGAGCGGACTTCTTGTGACTCCATAGAGTTCACACAGGGCCAAGGTCGCAATCGCGTGGTTGTGAAAGTGCCGGGGCGATTCCGCGGAACCGAGGCGCCCATTGTCGGGATCCTGCTCGCGGCGCAACCACTTGGCTGCTCGCTTGACCGCGTCCCTGTGACGCCCCGACTTCGTCGTGTGCCCATCTCTCAGCAGCGCCAACAGGGCCAGGCCCGTGACACCCACACCCTCAGTAGCTACGCCGGTGCCATCGCAGGCTTCGGGCCCCGCGTCGGGACAATGGGAGCGGAATCCATCGGCATCCCAATGGCCGTCGGGTGCCTGATGCTCCACGAGCCATTTGAGGCCATCCTCGAGCGGCACTTCCATCCACTGTAGTCCCCGCGCGCGCAGGTTCCGATCGTAGGGCTCGGGGGCAGCGGCGCGGCCGAACTTAACATCGCCGGATACGGTGTCGCACACGTCACTACGGATTCACGGAAGAAAGTACCGGCGGAGGCGGCTAAGGCTAAAATTGTAAAAGTGAAGAGGATTATTTTCCTATCTTCAGCCTACAAAAAATCTTGGTTTGCGTAATCCGAGCGAACCTGGAATTTGAAAGTCTGGGCCTTAGGGCTCATCACCCCCCCCCCGGCCCCAGCTGGATGGATGCGCGTATCCCGAATTTTCTATGTGCGCTAGGAACCTAATTCAAAGTGAACGGTTCCGATGCAAGGTGCGCGAATCAACGGCCGACAGAGATACTACAATGATGAAACTCCTCTCCACCTCCCTCGCAGCCTGTGCTGTGGGCATCATGGGGTTCTCGATAGCCGGAAATGCTGCAGAGCCGAGCACGGCCGGCAATGCGATACCAGCATTCGGAAGCTCCCCCCTTGCCCAGGAGCGAGACGCCGGACAGGCGTTCGACCGTCTAAAACGAAGGTTGGACAAGAACCTGGATGGCAAAATATCCAAGGCCGAATTCAACCGCAACGCGCGTAGCTTCGACCGCATGGACTCCGACGGAGATGGAGTTTTAACAAAGGCGGAATTTGTTGCGGCCCGGGGCAAGGCTGGAGCGGGTCGCGGAAAGCCGGCACCCGCTCAAGGAGAGTCTCCAAAGAAGCCCGAAGCCACGTCGCCGGCAACTACCGGAGAACCGACAGCGGAACAACTCGAGTTCTTCGAAAAAAGTGTACGGCCTGTGCTCGCAAACAATTGCTATCGCTGCCACTCCGACGGCGCGCAACGCCTCAAGGCTGGCCTCAAATTAGACTCGCGGGAAGGATTCTTACGAGGCAGCGAGTATGGACCTGTAATGGTGCCGGGCGACCTTGAGGCTTCCTCGTTCATCGAAGCCATCCGCTATGGCGATCCCGACTTCGGAATGCCGCCCAAGGAAAAACTCTCCGACCAAGAAATTTCGGACTTGGAAAAGTGGGTCGCGATGGGTGCGCCCTGGGCTCCGGAAGTGGACATGGGCACTGTGGAGATGACACCTGGTAACTTCGAAGAGGGCCAAGGGACCGAGAGCCTAAACCGTGACGTCGACATCGAAGCAGGACGCAACTTTTGGTCGTTCAAAGCACCGGTTCGTCACGAGGCCCCGATCCCCCACCAGGAAGGCTGGGCACAGGGTGCGATCGATCAGTTCTTGTTGGTCGCCATGGAAGCCGCGAACATTGCACCCGTCAAAGATGCCGATGACCGTACTTGGCTACGCCGGATCACTTTCGACATAACCGGACTCCCGCCGACGCCAAACGCCACCGCCGCATTCTTGTCCGACAAGAGTGAGCAGCGCGACGCAAGGGTTGTCGACCGCCTACTCGCCTCGGAGGGCTACGCCGAGCGCTGGGGCCGTCACTGGCTCGATGTCGCACGCTACGCGGAATCCAGCGGCAAGGAACAGAATGTGCTGTACCCGCACGCATGGCGCTACCGGGACTGGGTGCTAAAAGCGTTCGAGCAGGACATGCCATACAACCGCTTCCTACAACTACAGCTGGCCGGAGACCTCACCCCCGTTTCCGATTCCACTGAAATGGCCTGGAACCAAATCGCCACCGGATACCTGGCTATCGGATCGAAGGGGCACGCCAACCGCAATCGAGTCGAGTTCCAACTCGACATGGTCGACGAGCAGATCGACGCCATGTCCCAGGGCATGCTAGGTCTGACCGTATCCTGTGCCCGCTGCCATGACCACAAATTTGATCCGATCCCCACCAAGGACTACTACGCCTTGGCAGGCATTTTTTATAGCACCGAGACTCACTTCGGCACGCTGCGATCCCCCGGGAACAATCAATCCTCCGACCTGATTCCGCTGCCTGAAGGCGTCGCAATGCCGAATGGGCCGACCATGGATGCGGACCTT